>NZ_SPPO01000002.1:0-376452 GCF_004570945.1 Pasteurella sp. WM03 | reverse complement strand
AGCAAGGAAAATCAAGCCTGATAGCTGGGTTTATACCGATACTTATCGTAGTTATGATGCCCTTGATGTAAGCGAATTTCACCACGAACGGATTAACCATTCAGAGTTGTTTGCGGTGAAACAAAACTATATCAATGGAATTGAAAATTTTTGGAGTCAAGCTAAGCGGATACTTCGAAAATATAATGGAATAGACCGAAAAAGTTTTCCTTTATTCTTGAAGGAATGTGAATTTCGGTTTAACTTTGGTACACCAAAAGAGCAGTTAAAAACATTGCGAAAGTGGTGTGAAATTTAGGACTAATCTACGTCAGCCCCTAAAATTATTGCAATATATTATAAACAGGTACGCGTACGGCATTTCTAAAACTAAACCCAAAAACAACTTTGTGCAATCACTGTATAATATCGTAAAAATATTTCTAATCACTGGGTATTTCTTTAGTTCAACTGAGAAAAAAGAATATATTTGAACCATTGTCAAGGCTTGCAAAAGTGCGATACACTACGCAGGTTTTTTATTTTTAGTACTAGGACAAAAAATGGCTGATTCTCAAGTTGATGTTCAAACCGAAGACATATCATCAAATTTACAAAAATTGACAAATAATAAGGAAATTATTGCTTATTTAGCAGAAAAGTTTCCACACTGCTTTATTTTAGAAGGGGAGGCAAAACCTCTCAAAATTGGTTTATTCCAAGATTTGGCAGAAGCACTAAGAGATGATGAGCGTGTCAGTAAAACCCAATTGCGCCATGCGCTTCGTCAGTATACGTCAAACTGGCGTTATTTGCACGGTTGCCGTGAAGGGGCTGTACGTGTTGATTTGTATGGTAATCCTGCCGGTGTTTTAGAGGCTGAACATGTTTCACATGCTGCTGCACAGCTCGCAGAAGCGAAAGCAAAGTTTGCTGAAAAACGTAAGGCAGAGTTAGCTGAGAAAAGAGCACAACAAAAACGTCAACCACGCCGCCAAAATTTTTCAAAAGCATCACGTAAGCCAAAGTTTGAATTAAGTGCGGTTGATTTTTCTTCACTTCGTACAGGTGATTCTGTGAAAGTAAGAGTTGGGGATAATGCGAAGAAAGGTACTATTGTTGAAGTATTGAAAGATTCAGCACGTGTTGAGCTTGAAAATGGCTTAGTTATGGGCGTCACAGCAGATCGCTTATTTGTATAACATTGATATTTTTATTATCGAGAAAGGTTAAATGAAATTTACAATGTCCAAAAGTATTGTCGCAAGTACTGTATTAAGTGCGTTGCTTTTTCATGTTGGTGTGAGCTTTGCTGTCGCACCTAAGCTGAAGTTAAGTGATATTCAAATTCCTTCTATTACGGAGGAAAATCAATTGGCAACAAAACGTGCGACAACACGTTTAACGCAATCTCATTATCATAAGTTTCAGCTTGATGACGCTTTTTCCGAGCAAATTTTCGATCGTTATATTAAAAACTTAGATTACAGCCGTAACACCTTTTTACAGTCGGATATTGATGAATTGAGGAGTAAATACGGCGCTCAACTTGATGATCAATTAAACCAAGGCGATCTTTCTGCTGCTTTTTCGATTTATGAGTTAATGATGAAGCGTCGGTACGAGCGCTATGCCTATGCACTTTCCTTATTGGATAAAGAGCCCGATTTAAATGGTCAAGATCAAATTGAAATTGATCGTGAAAAGGCTGCTTTTCCTAAAACAGAAGAAGAGGCAAACCGTCTTTGGGAAGAACGTGTAAAGAATGATGTGATCAATTTGAAACTGAAAGACAAAAAATGGTCAGAAATCAAAGAGAAACTGGTGAAACGCTATAATTTGGCTATTCGCCGTCTAACACAAACAAAGGCAGATGATATTGTTCAGGTTTATTTAAATGCGTTTGCACGTGAGATTGATCCGCATACCAGTTATCTTGCGCCACGTACTGCAAAAAGTTTTAATGAAAGTATGAATCTTTCGTTAGAAGGGATTGGCGCAACGTTACAGTCTGAAGATGATGAAACGAGCATTAAATCTCTTGTTCCTGGCGCTCCGGCTGAACGTAGTAAGAAATTGAAAGCCGGCGATAAAATTATTGGTGTAGGGCAAGAAAAAGGCGAGATTGAAGACATCATTGGTTGGCGATTGGAAGATATTGTTGACAAAATAAAAGGTAAAAAAGGCACGAAAGTTCGTTTGGAAATTGAGCCTGCCAAAGGTGGGAAATCACGTATTGTGACTTTAGTACGTGATAAAGTTCGTATTGAGGATCAAGCAGCCAAACTCACTGTTGAAAAAGTGGATGGTGAAAATATTGCCGTCATTAAAATCCCAAGTTTTTACATCGGTTTAACAGGAGATGTGAAAAAATTATTGGTTCAAGCCGATAAAAAGCATATAAAAGGGTTAATTGTTGATTTGCGTGAAAATGGTGGTGGCGCTTTGACGGAGGCCGTTGCATTAAGTGGCTTGTTTATTACTGATGGTCCGGTGGTACAAGTTCGTGATGCTTATCAGCGAATTCGGGTACATGAAGATGATGATCGTGCAGAGCGATATAAAGGCCCATTAATTGTTATGGTTAATCGTTTCAGTGCTTCAGCATCTGAAATCTTTGCAGCCGCAATGCAGGATTATAATCGAGGGATTATTGTGGGGCAAAATACCTTTGGTAAAGGGACAGTGCAGCAAAGTCGTTCTCTGAATTTCATTTATGATTTAGATCAAGCACCACTTGGTATCTTGCAATATACTATTCAAAAATTTTATCGCATTAATGGGGGCTCTACACAATTAAAAGGAGTTGCACCGGATATTAAATTCCCTGAAATTATTGATGCGAAAGAAAACGGTGAGGAAAAAGAAAGTAATGCTCTGCCTTGGGATAAAATTCCTGCGGCGAGTTATTCTGAAGTGGGACATATTCGTCAATATATTCCAGTGTTAGAGAAAAATCATCAGGAGCGTGTTGCGAAAGATCCGGAATTTATTGCGTTAAATGACGAATTAAAAATTCGTGATGAACGTCGTGATCGTAAGTTTATGTCTTTAAATTATCAAGCACGTAAAACAGAAAACGACCTTGATGATGCAAGACGTTTGAAAGATATTAATGAGCGTTTTAAACGTGAGGGTAAGAAACCGTTAAAAGATATTGATGCTTTACCAAAAGATTATGAAGCACCGGATTTTTTCTTGAAAGAAGCTGAAAAAATGATGGCTGATTTAGTGAAATTAAGTAAAAAGCAACAAAAAGTGAATATGAAAATTCAGCAGGATTCGAAAAAATAGAAGTAAAAAATCATCAATTTTTGACCGCTCTTGGATAAAGTGCGGTTTCTTTTGTCAATCTCTAAGGGAACTTTTATGTTGAAAGGAATATTAAAATTAGGGGTATTGGTGTTGCCCCTCTCAATGGCAACATCTGGTTGTGCATTGGCTGATTGGGCAAAAAATTCGACTACAGATCATAGCTTATCAAATATTGATATGTCGAAACTTTCACCGGAAGAAAGGGCTAGGCTAGAGGCTGAAATTAAAGAGGATCAAGCTCGCTTGGCCGCTGAAAAGCAAGCTATGCTTGAGATGTCTCTTACTCATGAAATCGGTGAGCAAAATTTACAATTTAAGCCGATTCTTGCAAAACTTTATGCTGATAATAAGTATGATTTACTATGGAAGGATAAATCGGCAGAGAAACAATTTCTACGTGAATATGCGGCTATGGTTGCGAGCGCTGTTTCTAAACGATCAGCGCAATTACTAGAAAATTTAAATCGTTCAGAACAAAATGGCGGTTTAGTTTATGATGTATTGTTGAGTGATGCTTTTTTAGATTACATTTATTACAGCACAAATGTTAATCAGCAAGCCCAACGTTGGTTGTATGGCTCAAGTGTCTATAAGCCGCAAGCCCCAACGGATGAACAGATTCAGCAATGGTTGAGTGCAGTTAAAAATAATGATGTTTTGGCTTATGTGAATGGTTTATCAACAAAAAATTCACATTATCATCAAACAATTCAGGCTTTATCATCAATGATTTCATCATCAGGGATCTCACCTACAGGTAAGAAATTAGCCATTAACGCGCAGCGTTTACGTGTTATTCCGGATTTTCACAATGGTATTTTTGTGAATATTCCAAGCTATCAATTACAATATTATCGTGATGGGAGATTGGTATTGGAGTCCCGAGTCATTGTTGGTAAAGATCAGCGTCGTACGCCTGTGATGTATAGTAAATTAAGTAATGTTGTCGTGAATCCGCCATGGAATGCGCCTACACGTTTGATTAATGAAGATATTGTACCGAAGTTGAAGCGCGATCCGGGTTATGCGGCTGCCCATGGATATAGTATTCTTGATAGTAAAGGAAATAGTATTGATCCTTATTCCATTGATTGGAATAAAATTGGTAAAAATTTCCCTTATCGTATTCGTCAAGCTCCTGGAGATAGTGCATTGGGTAATTATAAATTTAACATGCCGAGTTCAGATGCAATTTATTTGCATGATACGCCGAATCATGGTCTTTTTTCACGTAAGGATAGAGCATTAAGCTCTGGTTGTGTTCGGGTGGAAAAATCGTCTCAGCTTGCCGGTATATTATTAAAAGAAGCGGGATGGAGCGAGGAACGGAAGAAAAATGTCCTAGCGAGTAAGAAAACAACTTCAGCCAATATCCGCTCGGATAATCCCGTTTTCTTATATTATGTCACCGCATGGGTTGAAAACGGTCAAACTAAATCACTACCGGATATTTACAAATATGATAATGCGATTAGCAGTAGTGAAATAAACTGGAATACGGTGAAAAAATATCTTTAATATTGACCGCACTTTGGTGAACTAAGCTGTATTTTTTAAGTCGAAAAACGAAGTAAAGGAAAGAGAGACAGAATCATGGATAAAATAAATCAAGGTCGTCGGAAATGGTTATCTTTAGGCGGAATTATGCTAGGTGCAAGTATGGTGCCAAATACTGTTTTTGCGATGGTTTCTACACCTAGGCCTCGTATTTTGGCGTTTCGTAATATTAATACCGGTGAGCGTTTAAGTGCTACGTTTTCACCAAATGGTGGTTTTACTACCTCAATATTGAAAAAACTTGATTATTTCATGCGTGATAAACGAACAAATCAAGTGCACCGTATGGATCCAAACTTATTTATGAAGTTTTATCGTATTCAAGGAAATTTAGGACTACAAACTGCAGAGATTCAGATTATTTGTGGTTATCGTTCTCCTTCCACAAACGCGATGCGTCATCGCCAAAGTCGCGGTGTAGCAAGTAATAGTTATCATGTAAAAGGGCAGGCGATTGATTTTCGTATTGATGGTGTGCCTCTTGTTAAAATTAAGCAGTCGGCAGAAAATTTACATGATGGAGGGGTTGGGTTTTATCCTCGTAGTAATTTTGTTCATGTTGATACCGGTCCGGTAAGAACTTGGCGTGGTGTGTAAAATATTGGAAAAATTAACCGCACTTTAGTGCGGTTTTTGTTTTGGAGAAAAGAAAAAATGAATATAGAGATCATTCCTGTTACAGCTTTTCAGCAAAATTGTTCTTTAATTTGGGATGATGACAAAAATGCAGCCATTATTGATCCTGGTGGTGAATCAGAAAAACTCATTCAGAAAATTGAAGAGCTTAAGTTGAATTTAAAGGTTATTTTACTGACTCATGCTCATCTTGATCATGTTGGTGCGGCAATGTTGTTGAAAGATTATTTCAATGTTGAGATTTGGGGTGCACAGGAAGACGATCAATTTTTATTTGAAAGCTTACCTGAACAGGCGGAGCACTTTGGACTCGCGCATACTAATGCTTTTTTACCGGATCGTTGGTTACATGAAGGAGAAATCATTAATATCGGCGATTTCCAATTTAATATTTTACATTTACCGGGTCATACACCGGGACATATTGGCTTTATTGAGCAAGAAAAGAAAGTTGCATTTACTGGTGATGTATTATTTCAAGGTGGAATTGGGCGTACTGACTTTCCTAGAGGAAATTATGAACAGCTTATCTCATCAATTCGTGAGAAATTATTCAAGCTCAATGATGATATGATTATTATTGCCGGTCATGGTCCCTATACAACGATTGGGCGAGAAAAAGTTTCGAATCCTTTTTTAACGTAAAAAAATAAAGGCGCGTTGAGCGCCTTCTCGATAAAGATTACATTCTTTCAATAGTTTTAATACCTAATAATGTTAAACCTTGTTTTAAGGTTTTTTCAGTTAATAGCGCTAATTTTAAACGGCTTAACTTAACTTTCTCATCTTCTGCATTTAAAATTGGGCACTGCTCATAGAAAGAAGAGAATACACCGGCTAATTCATATAAATAGGAACAAAGGATATGTGGTGTCCCTTCTTTTCCTACGGTTTGAACGGCTTCTTCAAACTGGAGTAATTTAACGGCTAGAGCCCGCTCCTTTTCATTTTGTAGGATTACCTCTGCATTAGAAAGCTCGGTTGAGTCTATATTGACTTTGTTAAAGATTGAGCGAATACGGGTATATGCGTATTGCATATAGGGTGCGGTATTACCTTCAAAACTTAACATATTGTCCCAATCAAATACATAATCTGTGGTACGGTTTTTGGAAAGATCCGCATATTTCACTGAGCCGATTCCTACTGCTTCAATAACGGCTGTCTTTTCGGTATCAGATAGATGAGCACTTTTTTCATTGATTAAGATTGTCGCACGTTCAATCGCTTCATCTAATAAATCTGATAATTTTACGGTACCGCCAGTACGGGTTTTAAATGGCTTACCATCTTTACCGAGCATCATTCCAAAATTTTTATGTTCCAAAGAGAAGCTATCTGGCACATAACCTGCTTTACGTGTAATAAGCCACGCTTGTTGCATATGTTGGCTTTGGCGGGTATCAGAGAAAACGAGAGCTCGATCGGCTTTTAATGTTTCATAACGGTATTTTGCTGCGGCAATATCCGTGGTAGTGTACAGAAAACCACCATCTTTTTTTTGTACGATGACACCCATTGGATCGCCTTCTTTATTTTTAAATTCATCTAAATACACCACGAACGCACCATCATCTTCAACCGCCAAACCTTGTTTTTTCAAATCTTCAACTATGTTGGGTAACATTGGATTGTACAGACTTTCCCCCATAACATCTTTTTCTGTTAAGGTGACATTTAAACGATCATAATTATGCTGGTTTTGTTGCATGGTGATATCTACCAAATGTTTCCACATTGCAAGGCAGTATTCATCGCCACTTTGTAATTTCACGACATAGTTACGTGCTTTTTCAGCAAAGGTCTCATCTTCGTCATAATATTTTTTGGCTTCACGATAGAATGTTTCTAAATCTTGTAATTCCATATCGTTAGCCTGTTCATTTTGCATTTTTTCGAGATAAGCAATCAGCATACCAAACTGCGTTCCCCAGTCGCCGACGTGGTTTGCGCGGATAACATGATGACCTAAAAACTCTAGGGTACGCACAACGGCATCGCCAATGATGGTTGAGCGGAGATGCCCTACATGCATTTCTTTTGCAACGTTTGGTGAGGAATAGTCGATGACAATCGTTTGTTTTTCCTCTGCTTGAATACCTAAATTAGGTTGGGCTAGTGCATCAGAGGTTTTTTTAGCAATCCAACTTGGTGCTAGGAAAATATTGATAAAACCAGGACCCGCAATTTCTAATTTTTCGGTAATATCAGAAAAATCAGCATGATCCAATACTTTCTGGGCAAAGTCACGTGGATTTAATCCTAATTTTTTAGCCGCAGCCATAATACCATTTGCTTGGTAGTCACCAAATTGTGGCTTGCTTGATTGACGTACGAGGGAATCACAAGACTCATCAGCACCGGCAGCAATCATCGCCTGCTTAATTTTATTCGATAAAATAGATTGAATATTCACGGTTTTCCTTACGTTAAATTTGAATAGTAAAAATAATCGGCTATGATAGCGTTCTTTAGGCATTTCTTAAAGGGCGAATATGACAAATTTTAATGAAAATTTGACCGCACTTCAGGTTGAATTAATTGATTTTGAGGAAAAAATCCAGGCGCTTGCTTCGGAAATGAAACTTGATTTAAGGGATTACGAAATCGATCATCTTGCTTTACGGGTGAATAGTGAGCAAAATGCCAAAATTTGGCTGACACATTTATTAAAGTGCGGTAGAATTTTGTCCGATAATATCGTCAATGGGCGGCCTATCTATTTAATTCAATTAGAAAAGCCACTTTCTTTTGCGGGACAATTTGTTGATATTATTGAGCTACCGTTTCCGAAAAACAAGCAATATCCCCAAGAAACTTGGGAACATATTGAGATTGTGATTCCTTTTTTTCCTGATGAATCGGTTGAAGCATGGATAGAAAGGATCAATCAACAGTTTTTGTGGCAACATTTAACCCAATTAACAATTAAAGTTAGTGAACCAAAAGTTGAAGGAGAGAATTTACCAAATCCTTCTATTGCAGTGAGTTTTGCGGATAAACGAGAGAACCATACTTGCATAAAAGTTCACCCTTATTCTATTAAGAAAATACTCGAGGTTTAGCATAATGAAAAAGATGACCCTTGCATTAGCTATTTTATTAAGTTTAGGTTTGGCAGCTTGTTCATTAAATAATCAAAAGGATGAAAGTGCATATAAAGGTCAGGTTATTTTTAGTCAAATGGAGGGGGAAAACCTTCAATTAACAATTCGGAAAAATAACTGCTCATATAAGCCTGAAGGTGAAACTGAAAGCGTTACTCATCAGTATGATTCGACCCTTGTTGTTGGTGCTTGTGTAAAAGTTTCTGACAATGGTAATGCTTTAAAGAATATTTCAACTTGGTCACTAAGAAATCCGATTTAATTTATAAGGTTGATTCATGATGAAAAAGATGACAATAGCATTCACATTGATTGTTGCACTTGGTGTAACAGGGTGTGCAAATACTGATATTTTTAGTGGCGATGTGTATTCGGCAGATCAAGCAAAAGAAGCACGTTCAATTAGCTACGGTACATTGGTTTCGGTTCGTCCGGTAAAAATTCAGGCGGATAACCAAGGTGTTATTGGTACTGTTGGTGGTGGTGTACTTGGTGGTATTGCCGGTAGTGCTGTTGGTGGTGGCCGTGGTCAAGCGATTGCAACTGCTGTTGGTGCAATTGCCGGTGCTGTAGCAGGTAGTAAGATTGAAGAAAAAGCGAGCCAAGTTAATGGTGCAGAGCTTGTGATTAAAAAAGATGATGGTAAAACTATCGTTGTCGTCCAAAAAGCCGATTCAAAATTTGTGGCAGGAAAACGTGTTCAAATTGTTGGCGGTTCGTCATTAAATGTTTCTGTAATTAACTAAATTCAATCCTAGTTTGGTGTTTAAAAAAGCGAGCATGATGTTCGCTTTTTTATTTTAAAATTAACCGCACTTTTGGATTCTGCAAAAAATAAACTTTCGCACCTCTTAGATTGGGAACGGTTAGAATTTATTTTTTAAAATTTCAATAGTTTCAAAAACAAGCAATAAAAAATCGAATAAATTGAATAATTTATCCGATTTTTGTGATGAATTTAGTAAAATTTTTTAAATACAGCTTGCTCTATCTGTATATTAAGCCCAATATTTTTCAATTTCAGCACGAATAGCTTCAGCGGTTGCTTTGCCTTTTTCTCCAACGAGTGCTCTACCGGCAATAAAGGCCTTCGCATTTTTGATTTCTTTGAATAGATGAATATCTTCTGGCACAATACCGCCAGTGATTGATAGTTCAAGTCCGAGAGCAGATAATTTCTTCATTAATTCAACATCTTCAGATGTCCAACCTTTACCTGCTAATTCAGCATCACGAGAGCGGTGATAGATCGCTTGTTTTACACCTAATTCAACCCATTCTTTCGCGTCTTTTTCTACTGTCCAATTACCGTAGATTTCAATTTGAATTTCTTTTTTTACTTTTAATTCAGGATGAGCTGCATTGAATTCATCTGCCACTTTTTTACAGGCTGCTTTGGTTGCAGGGTGGGCTGCTGCCGAAACAGTGAGCCAGTCAGCTCCCGCTTCAAATGCCATTTTTGCTAAAATTGCGCCGCCATCAGTGGTTTTTAAATCACAAACTATGATGTGGTTTGGATGTAAAGCCCGTAATGTGCTGACTGCTTTCATACCCTCGGCACAGGCAAGAATGGTACCAACTTCAATGATTTCCACTAAATTTTCTGCTTGTTTGGCATCGGCAACAGCTTTTTCTAGAGAAAGGGAATCAAGGGCAATTTGTAATAATGGTTTAGACATAGTCATTATTCCTTTTTGTTAAATTGAAATAGGGAGAAAGTGCGGTTAATTTTGACCGCACTTTGATTTGAATGAAGATTAGCCGTTTAATGCTTTATCAATGGCTGCATAGACTTCATCTGCATTGTTACAATGGCGGAAACGATTTAAATCTACACCATCATCACTTTCAGGATCATCAAGTACTTGGGTAATTTCCATTAAGCCTTGCATATGCTGATCAGAATCACTACCCGCAAGGGTAATGAGGACATAGATTGGATCATCTTCACCATCAAAATAAATCGGCTCTTTTAAGGTAACCAAAGCAAAGGCAGTTTTGATCACGCCTTCTTCCGGGCGGGCATGAGGCATGGCAAGACCGGGAGCTAGAATAATGTAAGGCCCCATTTTTTCGATATTGCTAATAATCGTGTCGTAGTAGCGTGGTTCAATGGCACCTGAAACCTCTAATAAATCCGTGCCGATTTTAATGGCGGCTTTCCAATCTGAGGCAGTTTGATTGAGTTTAATGGAATTGTTAGCAATAAGTGATTCTTTTAACATAGTTTATCCTTAACGATTTGTGTATTGGGGCGGTCAATTTTTGTTGAAAATTGACCGCACTTTGTGTTGAATTATTTGTTATTTTGGAATTTGTTGATCAATTCGATTAACTCATCTCCAAAAGAGTTCGGGTTAAGCATATTTTGTACACCTAATACAAATTTACCTTCGCCGACTTGAATCTCACCGGATAAATGTTTAGACGAAACAATAATATCTGTACTGTCTAGTTTACCTTTATAGTCGGTAACGGCACAGGAATCCATAATATTTGGAATACCACGTTTGTCTAGATAGCCTTTGATCTTCATTTTCATCATCATAGAAGAACCTTGACCAGAGCCACAAACTGCAAGAATGCGTACCGGTTTCACTGCTTCGTCAGAAATTTCATCATTTTTGACCGCACTTTGTGCTGTGTGATCTTGAGAAACAGTTTCTTGCTCGTTTTCATCAACACCATAGCCGTCCATTTGTTCAAGTGTTTTGCCTGCAGCGGCAGCAGCGGCTTCGGCTGCGCGTAATTTTTTCGCGGCGAATGCCATGTAAACGAAAGCAGCAGCTAAGATAACAAAGAAGAAGAATGGAACGCTAACGATACCTTGTAATACCGGAGGGAAGAATAATGCCCAGTCAGCCATTCCCATCCAACCGTTAAACGTTGCACCTTGGGTCGCTAGTAGATGGATAACCCAAGCGGAACCTAATACTTCAATAATCCCCATCACGAAACAAATTTTCATCACTGCACGCCAGCCACCGAAATGGTTGGCAAATACACCGATTGTTGCGTTAGAGAAGAACATTGGAATGAAGCCCGGAATGATGAGTACGGAAGCATCAAAACCAAGTAATAAACCGACCGCAACGAATTGACCGATTGCCCCCCACATAAAGCCGAATACCATGGCGTTTGGTGAAAATGCGTAAATTGCCGCACAGTCAATGGCTAACACAGCATTAGGAATAACACGTTCGGAAATACCTTTGAATGCTTCGGATAATTCGGCAACAAACATACGTACACCGATAACGATGACTTGAATTGCTACGGCAAATTTTAATCCTGTTTCAAGAATATAAATTGTCCAGTGTGTTTTACCTGCCATGGTTTGCAGATTATCTAAGCCGAAAGAAAGTAAGATAATGCCGAAGAATACAGTCATCACTAATACGGTCGCAGAGATACTGTCGTGGAAAATATGTAACCATTTAGGTAATTTCATATTATCAACGCTGTCTTCTTTATTACCGAGTTTTGGTGCGAGTTGAACGGCAATCCAAGAGGCAATTTGCTGTTGGTGTCCAATAGAAAAACCGGCTCCCCCTGTTACGGATTGAGTTGGTTTATACATAATATTAGATGAAATCCCCCAGTACAACGCCATGATGATCGCTGTGTAGATGATGGTTTCCATCATTGATGCACCAATGAGCATATAGAATACGGCAACTAACCCTGCCTGTTGAAACATAATATGCCCGGTGAGCATAATAGTGCGAATCCCGGTAAAGCGTCTGAATAGAACAAGCAAAATATTTAATGCTAACGCCAGTAACACGGCATAACCCACCCAAGCATAATTATCTGCCATCGTTTCGATAGTCGCTTGCATACTGGTGTAGGGATCGATAACTGCACCGGTTAAACCGTGATATTCGGATAATTTTTCAATGATTGGTTTAAAGCCTTTTACTAATTCACCGGCACCGACTTGAACAAGCATAAAACCAACAATGGTTTTAATTGTGCCTTTAATAACGGTTGTCGTATCTTTGCGTAGAAGGATATAACCAATACAAGCAACGATACCTAGAAGTAGCGGTGCTTTATTTAGAACCTGATCTCTAAATACAATGAATAGATCTAATAATGTTTCCATAAACAGAACCTCTGTTGACCTTAATTAAGTGAGTGTTTGAATTCATTCCGAATCATTTCGAAAAAGAAGTCTAGCAAATAATAGCAATTATTTTTGAATAGAAAAGAGTGAATTTGATTTTTTGTGAGCAATATCACATTTTATTTTTTATAGTGTGTATGAGTGTCATAGATTTTATTCACTTTCTCTAAATCGCTAGTAATGTTTGACTGAGCAGGTCTTTAATGTTTGTCTAGTCGATTTTATGGAATAAGTGGAGATAAATTGAGATCTTGGTCACAAATTTTATAAAAAGTATTTTACAAAGAAAAATGATTTGATATGATTAGTTTTGACTATTTTATTAATCAAAGGAGTTAAATATGAGCAAAATTCAAGAAATTACTCGTGAAAGTTGGATTCTTTCTACTTTTCCTGAGTGGGGAACTTGGTTGAATGAAGAGATTGAGCAGGAAGTTGTACCGGAAGGCAACTTCGCTATGTGGTGGTTGGGCTGTGTAGGGGTTTGGATTAAGACTCCGGGCGGGGCAAATCTTTGTATGGATCTATGGTGTGGCCGTGGTAAAAATACGAAGAAAGTAAAAGATATGGTACGTGGTCACCAAATGGCGAATATGGCAGGTGTGCGTAAATTACAACCTAACTTACGTGCAGCACCGATGGTGTTAGATCCATTTGCAATTAATGAAGTGGATTTCATTCTTGCTTCTCACTACCATAGTGATCATATTGATGTCAATGTGGCGGCAGCAATTGTCAATAATCCAAAGCTTGATCATGTTAAATTTGTCGGTCCTTGGCATTGTGCAGAATTATGGAAAAAATGGGGTGTACCTGAAGAGCGTATCATTGTTGTCAAACCGGGCGATGTAGTGAAATTAAAAGATGTCGAAATTCACGCTCTTGATTCTTTTGACCGCACTTGTTTAGTCACCTTACCGGTTGAAGGTGCGGAAGAGCAAGGGGGGGAACTAGCCGGTCTTTGCCCATCAGATGAAGAAATGGGACGCAAGGCAGTAAACTATGTGTTTAAAACACCGGGTGGTAATATTTACCATGGTGCGGATTCCCACTTCTCAATTCAATTTGCTAAACATGGTAAAGAATTTGATATTGATGTTGCACTCAATAACTATGGTGAAAATCCGGTCGGTATTGCCGATAAGATGACCTCTATTGATCTATTGCGTATGGCGGAAAGTTTACGTTGTAAAGTGATTATCCCTGTTCATCACGATATTTGGACGAACTTTATGGCGAGTACTGATGAAATTATCCAGTTATGGAAAATGCGCAAAGAGCGCTTGCAATATAAATTCCATCCATTTATTTGGGAAGTCGGTGGTAAGTATGTTTACCCGCGTGATAAGGATTTAATTGAATATCATCACCCTCGTGGTTTCGATGATTGCTTTGAACACGAACCTAATATTCAATTTAAATCAATGTTATAACAAAAAAAGCCACCTTTTTACTTGAAGGTGGCTCATTTTTTGTTCATTATTCGCATCAAAGATATAGCTAGGAAAATATAATGAACGAAAATTACCGTCATAGACGACTTTTACAATTGCTACTTGATAAAAAGGCGCTTTCTACAACAGAAATTGTTGAACAACTTAATGTCTCACCTGCAACGGCAAGACGAGATATCAATAAATTAGCGCAGCAAGGGCGATTAAAGAAGGTACGTAATGGTGCAGAATCCATACAGTCTTCATCAATAGATTATCAAGATAATTTGGCAATCAATAATGTTGATGAGAAACAACGCATTGCTCAGGCGGCAAGCCGGTTATGCCAAGAAGGGGATTCAATAATCTTAACCTGTGGTTCGACAATGAAAATGTTGGGTGATCATCTGTGTGGAAGAAGGTTGCAAATCATCACAAATTTTATTCCTCTTGCCAATAAATTAATTGAAAACAATCACGAAGATCTTGTGATTATGGGGGGGCAATATAATCGTAATAAAGCCATTACCCTTTCTCTTAACCAAAATGAAAGTCCTTATGCAGCCAATATTATGTTTACCAGTGGAAAAGGTTTTACAACAGAAGGATTGTATAAAACTGATATGATTATTGCTAATTCAGAGCAACGTTTATCTGCCAAAGCGGGTAAATATGTGGTGTTACTGGATAGTACAAAATTAGGACAGCAAGTGGGTATGCTGTTCACTAAATTGCAAGATATTGATTTATTAATTACCGATAAAAATGCGAAACCTGAGTTTATTCAATCATTACGAGATAAAGGCTTAGCTGTAATGCTTGTTTAAATGGCTCAATACAAAGATTGGCAAATAAAAGAGATTCACTGTGTTCATATATCGAACATATTACTTATACCTCAACCTCTGACAGGAGTATTCCGTGAGAAAACATAAACTCGGCATTTATGAAAAAGCCCTACCTAAAAACATTAGTTGGCAAGATCGTTTGTCCATTGCAAAGGCTTGCGGTTTTGATTTTGTAGAAATATCCATTGATGAAACAGATGAACGTTTGGCTCGTTTAGACTGGAGTAAAAAAGAGCGGTTAAAATTAGTGAAAGCGATTGTTAATACCGGTGTAACCATTCCTTCAATGTGTTTATCCGGCCATCGCCGTTTTCCATTCGGTAGCCGTGATGAAGCGACCCGTCAAAAAGCCTACGAAATTATGGAAAAGGCAATTCAATTTGCCGTCGATACAGGGATTCGTACGATTCAATTAGCGGGTTACGATGTTTATTATGAAGAACAGGATGAAGGCACTATCGAACGTTTTCAGCAGGGGCTAGAGTGGGCGGTAGAACTTGCTGCGAGTAACCAAGTGACGCTTGCCGTAGAAATTATGGATACAAAATTTATGAGTTCCATTTCTCGTTGGAAAAAGTGGGATGAGATCATTAAATCGCCTTGGTTTACCGTCTATCCTGATCTAGGTAATCTTTCTGCATGGAATGATAATGTCGCTGAAGAATTAAAACTGGGTATAGATAAAATTTCTGCCATTCATTTAAAAGATACTTATAAGGTTACTGAAACCTGTGCAGGGCAATTTAGAGATGTGCCGTTTGGAGAGGGTTGTGTTGATTTTGTGGCTTGCTTTAAAACTCTTGCCGAATTGAATTATCGAGGGGCATTTTTAATTGAAATGTGGACGGAAAAAGCGGATGAACCGATTGCGGAAATTATCAATGCCCGCCGTTGGATTGAGCAAAAAATGAAAGAAGGAGGTTTCCAATGTTAAAAGAATTAAGAGAACGAGTATTAAAAGCGAATCTTGAGCTACCAAAATATAAATTAGTGACTTTCACTTGGGGAAATGTGAGTGAAATTGATCGTGAAAGCGGTTTGGTTGCGATTAAACCTTCAGGGGTAGAGTATGATTTGATGACTGTCGATGACATTGTGATTGTCGATCTCAATGGTAATCGGGTTTGGGGGGATAAAAAACCTTCTTCAGATACACCGACCCATTTAGAGCTTTATCGTCAATTTGCGGATATTGGGGGGGTGGTACATACTCATTCCCGTCATGCAACGGCTTGGGCACAAGCCGGTGAGGATATTCTTGCTTTAGGTACAACGCAAGGTGATTATTTCTATGGATCTGTCCCTTGTACGCGCAAAATGACACCGGAGGAAATTGCTGGTGAGTATGAGTTGGAAACCGGTAAAGTGATTGTTGAAACTTTCCGCAAACGTCATATTGAACCTAAATCCGTACCGGGTGTATTAGTTCATTCTCATGGTCCTTTCACTTGGGGAAAAGACGGATTCGATGCCGTGCATAATTCTGTCGTATTGGAAGAAGTGGCGTATATGAATTTTGTCAGTCATCAAATTCGTCCAAATATTGGATCAATGCAACAAGAATTACTTGATAAGCACTATCTCCGTAAACACGGAAAAAATGCCTATTACGGACAATAATATTTGTTGAGAATAAGGCGGTGTTTAACCGCCTTTTTAATCTAAGAGGGGTAAAATGAGTTACAAAGTCGTTGCCTTTGATCTTGACGGCACATTATTAAATTCTGAGGGGCGTATTCTGCCTGAAAATAAAGAGGCAATTCAATCCGCCATAAATAAAGGAATTAAAGTGTTATTGGTAACAGGAAGACATCATACCGCCGTCAAGCCTTATTATCATGAATTAGATTTAGATACACCGATTATCTGTTGTAACGGCACCTATGTTTATGATGTCGCGACAGATTCCACGCCTTTTGCCAATCCGCTTTCTAAACAGCAAGCACAATTAATTTATGATGTTGCGGAAAAACATCATTGTCACCTACTGATGTATTCCCGAGATTCAATGAATTATGCACAACTTAATCCGCATATGGAAAAATTTGTGAAATGGGTAGAAACTTGCCCGGCAGATGTACGCCCTGATGTACGTAAGGTGGACAGTATTCAAGAGGTGATCTATCATCATAATCCAATTTGGAAATGCGTCATTAGCGCAGAAAATAAAGCGATTATGAATAATGTCGTGAATGAGCTGCCGATTTCACAATTTAGTTGTGAATGGTCGTGGGTGGATCGTGTTGATATTGCCAACGCCGGTAATACGAAAGGCGGAAGATTACTTGCATTATTAAAAGAGTGGGGCATTGATCCACAAGAAGTGATCGCATTCGGCGATAATCATAATGACATCAGTATGTTAAGTGTGGTGGGGTTAGGTGTCGCAATGGGTAATGCGGAAGAAGAGGTGAAATCACAGGCTAAACAGGTCACGACATCAAATAATGAGAGCGGTATCGCACAAGTGTTAAGGGATACTTTATCACTCTAATTTGTGGTTTCAATGCCTGGATATAAAAGATATTATTCTTTCCTAAGAAAAAAGTGCGGTCAAAATTGACCGCACTTTGAGTAGATATCGGTATTATGTAGCAAGCACGGAAACAGAAATTTTAACAGAACCTAGGGATACACTGTGCGTGTCCGTTATAAAATAAAATCATTTCAACAGGTTAAAATTCGGATATACACGGACTGTGCTCCTACGAATAAAACCAAAATCCTGTTTAACGTTTGCTAGGTAATACTAGATTTTAACCGCACTTTGATTCACGCACTCAAAAGTGCGGTTAATTCTTCAGTGGTTTTATGTTGAGTGCTTAGGTTGTTTAAACACCGTGACTTCCGGCACTAGCCCCGTATATTTTTCTACCTGCACAATACAAGTATTCGGCGAGTTACCTTGTGCTAATTTAGATGTACCCTCATCACGTGTCAGCACGTTTGGACTACCATTTTTACATAGTGGTTTTTCACTTTCTCCGAGATCGAGCGGATCATACCATGCACCTTCATGTAATCCGATTGTCCCCTTAATAATCCCTTCAGTCACAACCGCCCCCGCTAATACCTGACCTCGTGCATTATGGATACGGACAAGATCCCCATTTACAATACCGCGAGCTTTGGCATCTTCAGGGTGAATCAAAACAGGTTCACGATCATTCACCGCATATTTTTGGCGTAATGAGGTATGAGCCAATTGGCTATGTAAACGATAGTAAGCATGGGGTGTGACTAAGGCGAGTGGATAATCCTCCGTCGTGTTACCCGCAAATTCTTCCGGCTCCATCCAAGTCGGGTGACCTTTGCAATCGTCATAATTCATCTTGGCTACAACATCAGAATAAATTTCAATTTTGCCTGATGGTGTGCCAAGAGGATTGAGCAACGGATCTTCGCGGAATTCTGCATAGCGTACCCATTTTTTCGCGGCTTCATTGGCCTCAAATATGAAAGGTTTATTTTCTTCCCAGAATCGCTCAAAACGAGGCATCGCAACACGATTGTGACGTGCGGCAGTGAAAGCGGTTTTATAGAAACCTTCCAACCATTCCATTTCCGTTTTGCCTTCTGTAAATTCCTCTTCTTTACCTGCACGTTTAGCAAGTTCGGCAAAAATATCGAAATCGTTTTTCGCTTCAAATTGTGGTGGCACGACTTGTTTCATTGGATACACCGCAAACATAGAATAGTCCCCACCCATGGTTAAATCATTACGTTCGTAACTCGTTGTTGCCGGTAAGACAATATCTGCCATACGGGCCGTTGGTGTCCAGTTGACTTCATTGACAATAACGGTTTCCGGTTTTTGGAAAGCCTTGACTAATAAATTCGTGTTTTGGTGCTGAGTAAATGGATTACCCCCTGCCCAATAGACCACTTTAATCTCAGGATAAGTGATTTTTGTTCCATTGTAATCAATGGTTTTTCCCGGATTGAGTAAGGCATCGGCAATACGTGCCACTGGGAAAGAAAATTTTGCTGCGTCATCTAACCATGTTTTTTCACTGCTTCCCGCAGATGGGGTTGCACTGATTGAACCAATCGTGCCCCCTGTTGTGGTTGGTACGCCACCATTTGCATAGTGATAGCTAAAACCAAAGCCACCGCCCGGTAAGCCTATTTGTCCCAGCATTGAGGCAAGGGTCACCAACATCCAATGAGATTGCTCACCGTAGCGTTGACGTTGAATTCCCCATCCGCCCATCAACATTGTGCGTTTGGTAGCAAAATCATTGGCTAATTGTTTAATGATTTCCACCGGTACACCACAGATCTTACTCGCCCATTCTGCGGTTTTAGGTTGTCCATCTGTTTTACCAAGCAGATAATCTTCAAATTTACTGTAACCTGTTGTGTATTTTTTTAAGAAGGCTTTATCGTGTTTGTTTTCACTGACTAAGGTATGGGCGATCCCTAGCATGAATGGCACATCCGTTGCAGTATTCACAGGAACCCATTCTGCGCCAAGCATTTGGCAGGTTTCATTTTTTATTGGATCAATACAGATAATTCGTTTACCTGTGGCTTGGAATTTTTTGAAATATTCAATGCCTTTCTGATCTGAAGACATCCAAGCAATACGTAACGTGGTGAGTGGATTCGCCCCCCAAAGCACAATAATATCACTGCTTTCAAGTAGGACTTCCCAACTGGTTTGCTGTTCATAGACTTCAATGGTGCCAAGTACGTGAGGCATAATCACTTGCGCAGCGCCCGTAGAATAGTCCCCCTTATAGCCGACAAAGCCACCTGTTACATTCATATAACGTTGTAGCAATGTACGGGAGGCGTGAAGGGAACCACTACTAAACCAACCATAAGAACCTGCATAAATCGCACTTGCGCCATATTGTTCACGCACTTTATGGAGTTGATTATGCACAAGATCGAGCGCTTGCTCCCAAGACACTCGTACCCATTCATCTCGTCCACGCATTGTGGTATCACTGTTCCCTGGGTTTTCTAAATAGCCTTTACGTACCATTGGGTATTTCACGCGGGTTTCACTATAAAGTTGATCGGTAACGACAGTTTGTAGTTCATTAGGGATAGCCGGCTCGATTGCTGCCCCGGATTTTACTGCTTTACCATCTTGCACGACTACGCCAATCGGCCCCCAGTGTGCAGCGGTTACCACTGTTTTTAATTCAGGCGCTGACGCAACCGCTCTTTTAGACAGCACTGCCCCCATCATACCACCGGAAAGTGAGGCACCTGCTACTCCAAGAGATGTATTTTTTAAGAAATCACGGCGTTGTTGATTGACATTATTATTTTTCATTTCAACCTCGTTTTCATATGAGAAGTGAATTATTTTGCAGCCATATCTTTGGCGTTACGTTGTAAATAAATGGTTAAAGCACGCACTTCATCTTTATTCATAGAAGTCCGATCTTTCATGGAGTTTACCACGCCAATCCACTGGTTTGCTGTATAGTGATCGGCACTAATCGCAGCGTGGCAACTACTGCAATGTGCTTGGTTTAACTGACTACCGTATTGGTTAAGTGCGGTCAAATCTGAGGACATTTTTTCTTTTGGCACAGAAACGATAAGACTCACTTCTTTCCAATCTGAATCTGTGACTTCATTATGTTTGGTTTGCAACACTTTCATACCTTTGCGTGCCTCTTCATCTACTAATGCCACGGTAATGCGTTTGCCAAGATCTTGATAAACCACAGAATCCGCACCAACTTGTTGCCAGCCGTGTAAAGTACCCTGTAATTGCTCGCCTTTTGCTTGCCAGTTCGTTATTTCCGCATAAGGCATGAGTCGGATATCTCCGCCTTGTTCACCTTGTGCCGTTGTCATCTCAGCTGCATAAATAGACGAATCTTGAGTGATATTTCCACCTAAAGAGGTCGATGATTGTTTGCTTTCATCACCGAGAGATTCAGGTAAGAAATGCACGATACCTTTGTGACAATCAATACAGGTCTGTCCATTAGCTTTCGCATTGAGATGGGTTTCTTTCGCTAATTTTGTTTGTGCGGAAAATTCCATGGCATCAAAACGGTGGCAACTACGACAAGTTTCGGAATCTGTCTCTTTCATCTCATTCCATACACGTTGTGCCATTTCTGCTCGGTGCGCTTCATATTGCTGTTTAGAGTCTAGTTTGCCTTGTATTTCATGCCACACATCTTTTAATGCGATAAATTTCGCTTTCACATAGTGCCAGCCTTCCTTTGGAATATGGCAATCAGAACATTCTGCACGAACGCCCTTTGCATTAGTAAAATGAGTTGAACCTTCCCATTCTTGTTGTGGAGGGTTCATGGAATGGCAGCTCACACAGAATTCTGTTGAGCTGGTTTTATGCATAATAGCTTGGCTTCCCCACAAAGCTAATGCACCTATGCTGATGAGACAAAGTGCGGTCATAATTTTGATTGTTTTTGGCATGAATGTACTCCAACGTAGTAAAAAAATAGCGAAATAATAACTCTTAATGATTAGTGGGATTTTAAAGCTATTAATTTAGGCGATGATGATTTAAGTCAAAAAATGGGAAGGTAAGGTAAATTTTGTCGTGTTTTTATATCAAATCTTTATATAGAGATTTTTATAATGATTAATATAAAAAAGTGCGGTCAAAAGATCTTACATTTTTGACCGCACTTTAAAGGTGTTTAAACTCAGCGAGATTATTTCGCCGCTTTTAATTCTTGGTAGTATTGTTCGTAGTATTGAATTGCATCACCTACATCATCTTGCCAGTGGCTGTTTTTTAATATTTCAGCGGTAGGGTAGATTGCCGGATCTTCAGTGATTTCTTTTGGCAATACTTTTTTCGCTTCAACGTTAGCGGTTGGATAGCCAATTGCTAGTGTTAATTTCTCAGCTGCTTTTGCACTTAACATATAATTGATAAGTTTATGTGCGCCATCCGGATTTTTTGACGTTGCAGGAATCGCTAAAGTATCAACCCAGAGTACCGGACCTTCTTTTGGAAATACCATATCTAAAGGTGCTTGTTCTTTTTTCGCAATGCGTACAGAGCCGTTCCATAATTGACCGACTTCTACTTCACCTGAGATAAAAGAATTAGCAGGGTTATCTGAATTGAAAGAAAGTACGTTTGGACGTAATTTTAATAATTCTTCGTAGGCTTGTTTGATGATAGATGGATCTTGAGTGTTTGGATCTTGACCGATTTTTAATAAAGCAATATTAAAGACTTCACGTGCATCATCTAATAATTGTACTTTGTTGGCGAATTCAGGCTTCCACAAATCGCCCCAAGAGGTGAAATCTGAGCCTTTGTAGGCATTAGTATTAAATGCGATACCCGGTGCGCCCAGTAATTGAGGAAGGGAATATTTATTTCCTTTGTCATAAGGTTTGTCGAGCCAATCAGGGTCTAATTCTTTAATGACAGGCAATTTGCTGTGATCAAGTTCTTTTAGCATGCCTTCACGTGCCATTTTAGACACGAAGTAATTTGATGGTGCAATCACATCATAACCACCGGCTGTGCCTTGGGTTTTGAGTTTTGCATACATGGTTTCATTTGATTCAAGGCTTGAAACGATAACTTTAATACCGGTTTCTTTCGTGAAGTCATCTAAAAGACCATCTGGTACGTATTCAGTCCAAGTATATAAGTACACAGTATCATTAGCAGTAGCCGGTGCATTTGCATTCTCAGACTTGTTTTCTTTGTCATTACAAGCTGTTAGGGTTGCAGCCACTAAACCGGCAGTAATTAAACCTGCAAATTTTTTCATTTTTGTTTGTTCTCCGTAAAAGAGGGGTAAAAAAAACACCTACAGGAATTGTAGGTATAAAAAAACGCCTTGATTGTGCGTCAAGGCGTATTCTATTTGATATTAAAGGGTTTGTGAAACCTTTTGTTTGTGATTAGTGGTTATTTTTACGTGTGATTAATTGGCTTAAAATCACTAATGCCAATGAAAGCACGATCATTATGGTTGCTAATGCATTAACTTCCGGCGTAACGCCTGTTTTCACTAGTGAGAAGATTCGTAATGGGAGAATCTCGTAGCTGACACCACTCACAAATGAGGAGACGACAACATCGTCTAGGGATATGGTGAAACTTAATAACCAACCGGATATCACCGCTGGTAAAGCAAGCGGAAGAATGATTTTACGAAGAATGGTTACTTCACTTGCCCCTAAGTCTTTTGCCGCTTCTAACATTCTGGCGTCAAATCCGTTTAAACGGGAGAAAATAGTGACGGTGACGTAAGGTAAACAGAAGGTCACATGTGCTAATAGTAATGACCAGAAACCTAATGAGATCCCCACAACCATAAACAATGCTAATAATGAAACAGCCATAACAATATCCGGCGACATCATCACGATAAATAGCATTCCACTCACAGCCTGCTTACCACGGAAACGATAGCGATATAATGCAATTGCGGTTAATCCGCCGACAATCGTTGCTAGGGTTGCTGCAAAGAACGCGATGGTCACGGAATGAATTGCCGCCTGAATTAGGGTATCGTTATTAAATAGACGCTCGTACCAGTTCCAACTGAATCCTTTCCAATTTAAACCATAGCGGTCTGCATTGAAGGAGTTGGTTACTAAGATAATAATTGGGATATACAAATAAGCGTATACCACAAACATAAACACATTACGTAGTAAACGGCTCATTATTCTAACTCCACTTTTTTATTCAATAGTTTATTTGCACGATAATAAACGAAAATTAGCAATGCCATTAAGATTGTCAATCCAATGCTAATTGCAGAACCAAACGGCCAGTTACGGGAAATTAAGAATTCACTCTTAATGACGTTACCCACTAACAGGACTTTTGCCCCCCCCAATAAATCTGCCACATAGAACATTCCCATTGCCGGCAGTAACACTAAGAGACAACCGGCAATAATACCAGGCATGGTTAATGGCAAAATAACACGAAAGAAACGTTGGAAAGTATTTGCACCTAAGTCTCTTGCGGCTTCTAATAAGCGACCATCTAATTTTTCAATCGCTGAATAGAGTGGCAAAATCATAAACGGTAATAACAAATACACTAATCCGATAATCACCGCAATTTCCGTATTCAAAATGCGAATGGGTTCACTTAAAATCCCCATATCCATTAACATCGTATTCAAGACACCTTTTACGCCAAGGAATATTTTCATTCCATAGATACGAATGAGTGAATTTGTCCAAAACGGTAGAACCACAAGGAATAACAAGAGCGGTCGATATTTCGGGTTAATTTTGCTGATCATAAAAGCAAACGGATAACCGATTATCAAGCAAATAACCGTGGCAATACACGACATAGACAAAGAGTTCCATACAACTTGCGCATAAAGCGGATTAAACAAGTTTGTATAGTTTTCAATGGTCATCGGGAATGCGTAGAAGTTGCTACCATCTCGAGTTAAAAAGCTAACGGCTAAAACCAACAGATTTGGAATTAGCACAAAGAAAATAAGCCAACTGAAGATAATTGCAACAGTAATTTTTTGAAATTTATTATTGATTATCTTCATCGTTGAGTACAACCTCCCAACCTTCGTGCCATGTAATACCAACACGTTGTCCAACACTGTGATCCATGTGCGGATCATCTTCATTGAAGAATTCGCTCACAAGCACACGCATACCGTTATGGTCGAATTCTACGGTAGATTCTAATGTCATCCCCTTGTAAGTGCGGTCAATAATATGGCCGATAATTGCCTTAGATTGTTCGTTTTCATCAAGTTCTTCAATCACAATATCTTCAGGACGAAGGAGAACTTGAAGCTTTTGATCTTTTTCTACCGGCATATCGGTATAAATATCACAGACACGGCCTTCTACATTTGCCAGTACAACATTTTCGGATTTACGTTCAATGACAGTTGCATTAAAGACGTTAATTTCACCAATAAAGCGTGCCACAAATAGGTTTGCCGGTTCTTCATAAATCTCGCGTGGAGAACCATCTTGTGCAATTTTTCCTTTACGTAACAACACAATGCGATCAGACATGGTGATGGCTTCTTCTTGATCGTGAGTCACGAAAATAAAGGTGATACCTAATTGGCGTTGCAATACCTTAAGTTCATATTGCATTTGTTTACGCAGTTTGTAGTCCAATGCGGATAAGGATTCATCAAGCAATAAGACTTTAGGTTTATTTACCACAGCACGAGCGATCGCAATACGTTGCTGCTGACCACCTGACAATTGGGTCGGCTTACGATCAGCCATTTCTTCCAATTGCACCATACGCAAAGCTTCCAGCACACGAGGTTTAATTTCTGCCTCGGGTACTTTTTGCATACGCAAACCAAAAGCCACGTTCTCAAAAATAGTCATATGCGGAAATAGGGCATAACTTTGGAACACCGTATTAATGTGTCGCTTTTCAGCCGGCACATCGGTAATGTCTTCACCATCCAAAATAATATGACCCGAGTCTAATTCTTCTAAACCCGCTAACAAACGTAATACTGTTGTTTTTCCGCAGCCTGAAGGCCCGAGAATAGTGACAAATTCACCGTTATTAATGGTTAAGTTAAAGTCGTTAATAATGGTGTTAGAACCGTAGGATTTTTTGATTGAACGAAGCTCAATAATAGGCTTGTTTTGAACCTGATTTTCCACTAGCTTTGGTTTTCTCCCTAATTTCACCAAATAAGTTGGTACTGAGTAGAAACAAAACCTGCAAGAATGCAGGGGCGACATAAAAAATAAGTGCCTATGATATAGTGAATTCTCAATAATGAAAAGGACTTAATGCTTAGGGATACAAAAAAATTTCGAGCAATAAAAACAATCAAAAAATTAACCGCACTTTTTCTTTTCTAGCGGGTTTTCAGTTACTTATTGAATGTTTGTTATATATCAAGAATCTATTGTTAAATTTAAGTTAAACTGGTCGCAACAAGTTATAAAGGATTACAAAGATGGAAACAAATCATTATAAAAATAATTTATTAAACCGCTTTTTATGCTACGTTTCTTTTGATACACAGTCAAAGCACACCGCTAAATGTTCTCCAAGTTCTATCGGGCAAATGAAACTTGCAAAGCATTTAGAGAAAGAGTTAATAAATCTTGGGTTGCAAAATGTAGAGGTCAGTAAACATGCGGTGGTTACCGCTTATCTTCCTTCAAATAGAGCGGAGCTTTCACATACCATCGGTTTTATTGCTCATTTGGATACCTCGCCGGAATGTAGTGGCAAGAATGTGAAACCGGAAATCATTGAAAATTATCGGGGAGGAGATATTGCTTTAGGTATCGGTGAAGAATTTATCAGCCCTGCTTATTATTCGTTTATGCACCAACTTATTGGTAAAACCTTGATCGTGACGGATGGCAATACATTGCTCGGAGCGGATAATAAAGCGGGAATCGCCGAGATTATGACCGCGCTTGAAATCATTCAAAAAGAAAAATATCCGCATTGTAATTTAAGAATAGCCTTTACCCCGGATGAAGAAATTGGTTTGGGAATGCAGTATTTTCCTTTAGAACAATTCCCCTGTGACTGGGCTTATACCATTGATGGTGGGGAAGTCGGGGAATTAGAGTACGAAAATTTCAATGCGGCCACGGCAAAAATTTATTTTTCCGGAAGAAGTATCCACACAGGTTATGCGAAAGATAAAATGGTTAATGCACTCTCGCTTGCTTGTGATTTTCATCAGGGTTTTCCAAAAGATGAGGTACCGGAAAAAACAGATGGCAAAGAAGGATTCTTCCATTTAGATCATTTTGTGGGTGACATTGAGAAAGCAGAACTAAATTATTTAATTCGTGATTTTGATTTGCAATCTTTTGAGCAACGTAAACAATTTATTCAGGATTGGACGGCAAAATTTAATGCTGAAAGAAAGTTAAAACAACCTGTTGAATGTGTGATTCACGACAGTTATCAAAATATGTATGAGGTTGTTCAAAAAGCGCCACAGTCAATTTCTATTGCTGAAAAGGCTATGGATTTGTGTAGCATAAAGGTGATTCATAAACCGATTCGTGGTGGAACAGATGGCGCATTTTTAGCTGAAAAAGGTTTGCCTTGCCCGAATATTTTTACTGGCGGATACAATTTTCATAGTAAACATGAATTGATCTCTTTGGAGGGAATGGAAAAAGCAGTAGAAGTCATCACTGAAATTGTGAAATTCAAGAAAATGTAAATTTTCCCTTGCTTTTGTAAAGATGTGTAAATATAATTGCCAACGTTTTATCGAGATTCCTTTTGATAAAGCTAAACTTTAGAGATTTTATTCATAAATTCCTTTTGATATCCCCCTGAGTAATCAGGGGTTTTTTTATATTTCTTTTTAATTCCCAAAAAGTGACCGCGCTTTATTTGCTTACCGTTATTGATACATTAATGCAACAATTGGTATCTCAATTTTGGCGTGTTTTTAGTGCGGTCATTTTCCACAAAGATTTTACGCATAAAAACGGAGGTTCATTCCCTCCGTTTTTTACGCATTGAGCCATGGCGACAATCATTTTATACTATTACCCATTGATTTTTCTCCCTAATAAGGATAATTCATGAACCCAATGTTACAACAACTTAAAAATCACCGTTCTATCCGACAATTTACCGATCAACCCATCAGTGCTGAACTTCGTCACGAGATTTTGAATGCGGCGAAAATGGCCTCGACTTCACAGCATATTCAAGCGACACATATTATTCGTATCACCGATCCTACTCTTCGCAAAAAACTTCGTGAGATTTGTTCCGATCAAACTTATGTAGAAAGTGCGGCAGAATTTTGGGTATTTTGTGCCGATTTTTCTAAACACGCCAAAATCGTTCCAAATGCAGAATTTGACTGGACGGAGTGGTTATTAGTTGGTGCTATTGATACGGGGATTTTTGCTCAAAATGTCCTCACTGCTGCGGAGGCAAGTGGTTTAGGTGGCGTGTTTATCGGTTCATTACGTAATGATATTGAACAGGTCGATAAATTGCTCAAACTTCCGCAATATGTTGTACCGTTGGTGGGAATGTGTTTGGGCTATCCGGCACAAGATTCGATGTTACGCCCTCGTTTTCCTGTGGAAATGCTTTGTTCTGAAAATGAATATCACCCATTAGATCCGGTGAAACTCGCATCATTTGATGCGGAAATTTCCGCTTATTATCAAGCCCGTTCGCAAAAAGATCTCACTTGGTCAGATTATATGAAAGCCGTTTTTTCCGAACAAAAACGCCCCCAGATTTTGGATTACCTACAATCTAAAGGCTTTTTGAAACGGTAAGAAATGTCATTATTTAATGAGAAATGAGTGGGCTGTAGGAAGGTTCTGCATTTGAAGGCTCACTCACGACAAATATATAAGATGCCCTTTATCTATTATTTATGCTGTTTCTGCCTTATTCAATAATATTGAAAAGTTTTATAAAACCAACCGCACTTTTCCTGATCTAGTAATGCAATCGATTTTCAAATGATATTCTAAGGCTGGCTTAATGCTTCTACCACTGCTTTTACTTTTGGCTGTAAGTGTAGCTTTTTCTGCCAAAGGATATGAATGGGTTCTGGATTAGGTTCGTAATTAGTTAGAATAGGAATAAGCGAACCCTGTTCAATATAAGGTTGTACTAGCCAATCTGGTAGTTGTACCAGCCCTAAGCCCATAAGGGCAGCTTGCAGTCGGGCGTCGCCGTCATTCATTATATGTTGTATGTTCACAGGAAAACGGGTCGGCTCGCCTCTTTCGTTATTTAGTAACCAATCTGGTTGTATGCTACCTATACAAATATGTTGGATCAGTTCTGAGGGCACTTGTGGTGTACCCTGAAGGTTGAGATAAATAGGAGAGGCACAAATGCGGTTTTGATTTTGTCCGATTTGGCGGGCGATGATGTCGTTTAAATTGTCTAATTCGCCAAAGCGAACGCTGACATCAATTTGCTCGGCAATTAAATCTATTTTGCGTTCTTCAAAGCTGAGGTTGAGGCGTAGTTTAGGGTGTTTTTGTGCCAGTTTGAGTAGTTTTGGCTGCAGATGAATGCGTCCGTAAATATTAGGCAAATCGATCCTCACTTCACCAATTGATTCTATCTGTTCATTGCAAAGTAGGCTTTGTACTTGCTCTATTTCATCTCTGATACGTTGGCAACTTGCTAACCAAACCTCCCCCTCTCGGGTCAATACGAGTTTATGTGTGGAACGATGGAAAAGTTGTGTGCCAAGCCGTTGCTCTAGCCTTGTTATGCTTTTGCCCACCGCTGATCCGGTTATCGCTAATTTTTCGCCTGCGGCACTAAAACTGCCTGTTTCTACAGTGGCTAAGAATTCTTCAATACCTGCAAATTTATCCTGCATTTTATTTCCTTAATTGTGGAATTATTTTCCGGAATGAATGGAATTATACCTACTTAATCCATTTTTTAAATGGAATATACTCTGCCATATCCAAAAAACAACGAGAAAAAGGGAAAGAATATGAATCCAAAATATGCTCCTTTATTTGAACCTTATACCTTAAACAATGGCGTAGAAATTAAAAATCGCCTTACCGTTGCCCCTTTGACTATTTATGACTCAGGCGAAGATGGCGAGATGACAGAGGCGGGGCGCCGTTTTTGGCAAGATCGCTTTAAAGGTTTTGGTTTATACATTATGCCGTTTACCAATGTTCACCCGAGCGGAATTAGTTTTGAAAGCCCTAATGCTTTTGATGAACGCCATTTGCCAAGCTTACGTGAATATGCACAAATCGCTCATGCTCAAGGGGCGAAAGCGGTGGTGCAAATTGCTCATAGCGGTTTACGTGCCGACCCTTTAATGACGCAAGGGGCGGAACTGGTGGCGGCAACAGGCGATTATTACGGCAATTTTCGCACAATGACCGAGCGGGAAGTATGGGATATGGTGCAAAGTTATGCCTATGCCGCGGAATTGGTGTTGCGTGCAGGGTTTGACGGCGTGGAAATTCACGGTGCGAATGGTTGGCAAATTCAGCAATTTTTCTCGGCGGCGACAAATTTGCGTCATGATTATTGGGGAGGTAGTTTGGAAAAAAGAATGCGTTTTCCCCTTGCCATTGTGGACGCTATTGATGAAATACGCAGTAAATATGACCGCCCTGATTTCATCATTGGCTATCGTTTCTCTCCGGAAGAACCGGGTGAACAAGGCATTACAATGAAAGAAACGCTGGCACTGGTGGACGCTTTGTTGGAGAAACCGCTGCAATATTTGCATATTTCCCTATGGGATTTCTATAAAAAAGTCCGCCGTGGGGCAGATACCCATCTGACTCGAATGCAAGTCGTGCATGACCGTATTAACGGACGCTTGCCGTTTTTCGGTTCGGGCAATCTTTATACTGCCGATGATATGCTCAATGCTTATCAAACCGGCTGGGTGGAAAGCGTTTCTATCGGTAAAAGTATTATGCTTAACCCAAATTTGGTGGAACTGATTGAAAACGGACGTGAAGCGGAAATTCAAACTACCTTTGACTGGGACAACGCCGATTTCTATCGCTACACCCCGGCTATGTTAAACGGCACAAGAATGGGGTACGATTTCTATCCACCGTCCAAGCAACACGGCGTGCGGTATAAATCGGTGCATTTTTAACTAGTAAATATTGTTAGTCTTTTCAGATAGTTTACTGGAAAACAAACCAGTGTTTATGATAGAATTCCTAACCATATTTAGTCAAAATATCTACAAATTGTGAAATTTTATGTTCAAAAATTTTATTCAATATCTTCAAGAAAATTCTGATAAAAATGAATTCTCAGAATCTTCAAATCAAATAGATCGTTATATTCTTTCACTATCTTATCCAGATTTTATTCAACTCCTTGAACATATTGGGATTATTCCTGAAAGTATCGAACATGACTCCTCAATGGAGAAACTCTTTTCAAAGGCTTCAGACTCTATCTTAAGTAGGGCTTTTAAAGAGTTAGGTTTACAATCTTCAGTACTAGATGCTAGATCTGATTCTGCAGATGTTATTGCTAAGTCATATTTTCACGAATATAGCTTAGTTGCAGATGCCAAAGCATTTAGATTAAGTCGAACTGCAAAGAATCAAAAAGACTTTAAAGTAGAAGCATTATCTAAATGGAGAAAAGATAATAATTATGCCATTTTAGCTTCACCTTATTTTCAATATCCCAATAAAATAAGCCAAATTTATAAACAAGCTCAGGATAATAATGTTTGTTTACTAGGATGGGAACATTTGTGTTTCTTGATTAAAAATGGGATTAAAGAGGATGAAAAACTAAATCTTTCTAATTTATGGTCTTTCTCAGAAAAATATTCTCAAACTTGTACTGTTGCTCATAGTAAAGCATATTTTATTGATAAATTTGATATCTATTTTTGCGAGCTATTAAAGCTAGAGCACTCTGAATTTGAAAAGTTCTTAAATACGCAAATTAATATCATAAAAGATCGAGGAAGAACTGAGAAAGAATTTCTACAATCAGAGGAAAAACTTATTAAGAAATACTCACGCGAAGAGGCTATTAAAGAATTGCTCAAAGCAAAGAAAATTGATAGCAAAATACAGCAAATAGATAAATACATTCAGAGATTGGATTTATGATCAATAATATTATTTTAGGGAACTCCATTCAAGAAATTAAACGTATTGAAACTGAAAGTATTCATTGCATTATTTCAGATATTCCTTATGGGATTGGCTACGATGATTGGGATGTGTTACATCAAAACACTAATTTAGCCTTAGGTGGGCAATCACAAGCACAAAAAAATGCTGGTTCATTATTTAAACGTCGAGGAAAACCCTTAAATGGTTGGAGTGAAGCAGATAAAAAAATCCCTTATGAATATCAACAGTGGTGTGAAAGTTGGGCAACAGAATGGTTTAGAGTGTTAAAACCTGGTGCAAGTTGCTTTATTTTTGCTGGACGGCGTTTTGCTCATCGTTGTATTGTTGCATTAGAAAATGTCGGTTTTACTTTTAAAGATATGGTTGCCTGGGAAAAAAGCAAAGCACCTCACCGTGCTCAAAGAGTTTCAGCTATTTTTGAACGTAGAAATGATATAGAAAATGAAAAGCGATGGAAGGGATGGCGAGTAGCTAATCTTCGCCCAACATTTGAACCGATTCTATGGTTTCAGAAACCTTATAAAACGGGTGGAACATTAGCCGACAATATACTAGAGAATGAATTAGGTGCTTGGAATGAGGAAGCTCTTAAAAAGTATTCTTTATATGAAAATATTTTATCATCATCTAATATCTTAAAAGTAGAAACAAATGCTAATGATTTTGGGCATCATATTACTCAGAAACCTTTAAAACTTATGGAATTATTGATTTCATTAGTTACAGTTGAAGGGCAAATAGTTTTAGACCCTTTCGCAGGTTCAGGAACCGTCTGTGTCGCTGCCAAAAAATTAAATCGTTCTTATATCGGTATTGAGTCTGAGCAGCAATATGTAGATATTGCTAAAGAGAGATTAAAATTTAATCATCAAATTGATTTAAAATTTGAGGTTAATCCACATCCAAAATAGATTTTTATAATTCATTTTTTAATGAAATCCAAGCAAAAACTCAATATTTTCCCCAAATAGAATCAATGTTGCACGGCAGGCGAATGGGACACGATTTCTATCCGCCGTCCAAATAACACGGCGTGCGGTATAAATCGGCGCATTTTTAATCGTTAAAACAAGGCAAAAAATCACCGCACTTTTCTTGTTTGCAAGGTTGAGTGCGGTTAAAAAACAAGGCTTATTCGCCCTAATGCCCAGACATTTGCGACATTGAATTGAGCAACACCACGCCGAGCAAAATCAGTGCAATGCTCACAATGCCGATGAAATCCGTTTTTTGCCCAAAAAAGACCACGCTCACCACCGAAGTCAGCACCAAGCCCAAACCAGCCCACACGGCATAGGCTGTGCCAAGTGGCATTGTTTTGAGGGCTAAGGAGAGGAAGTAAAACGAAATGATAAACCCAATCGTCATTCCTAGCATGGGCAAAGGTTTGGAAAACCCTTCGCTAAGTTTGAGCATAGACGAGGCAAAGACTTCGCTGATAATCGCACCAGCTAAAAATAACCAATGTAGTTGCATAAATAGCTCCCTAAAATGAAAAACGCTATTTTATCAATATGTTAAAAAATAAAACAGTCTTGTTTTTTCCGTTTTTTTGTGTGCAAAGGATGAAGATATCGCCGATAAAACGCCCTCGCCCCAGCAAAGCTGCCTGAAAGTTAGGGGCATTAACCCAAAACAAGGCAAAAAATCACCGCACTTTCACGCATCACTAAGGAACAAAATGCAAAAACTCCATCTTTCCACCCAAACAGGCTCGGTGTTGCACGGGGTATTATTCGCGGCGGCACATCCTGCGGAAACGGTCGTTTTTTATTCCAACCCTTTTTACTACCATATCGGCGACACGCTCGCCGCCAACGGCATTGATTTTATTTACGCTCAAACCCGCAACGCCTTTGGCAAATTTAATGATGTGAATACGTAAACAGGGTTACCTGAAATTTTAGGATCGTTTAACGAGGATTTTGTTAAAAGTATTGACGATGTGCGAGCCTACATTGATTTTGCAGAAAGTCGTGGCTACCGACATATTATTCTCGCCGGACATTCTTTAGGGGCAAATAAAGTGATTTATTATTTAAGCCAGACCCAAGATCCACGAGTGACAAAATTTATTTTATTAAGTCCGGCTAATGTAACCCACTTAACCAACAGTGTGAATGAAACTGAGCGTGCTTTTATCCGCAAAATGGTGGAACAAGGCAAAGGTGAACAAATGCTGCCCTTTGAGCTATTTGGCTGCCTGCCACCGCTAATACTGCTTATCAATGGCTATATTCACCTCTGTTGAATAATTGTTCATGTAGAGGAGAGTGGTGATTATCGTCAAATTCGACAAATTCCGCATACTGGGGCATTGCTCATCGGTACGCTTGATCGTTTCACTTATGGCGATCCCCGAGGTTTCTTGCAGACTATCAATCATCATTTTCCTCAAGGGGATAAAAATCAACTGCTTTTTATTGAGCAAACCGGGCATACCTATCAGCAAAAAGAGCAGGAAGTTGCAGATAAACTCTTAGATCTTGTTCAAAAATGGCGTCAATTATGGCATTTATCAGCGTAAAAACGACCGCACTGATGACTGCAGAATCAGAGACCGCATTAAAAAAACAAATCGGGCAGGCAATGTCTTTAATTGGACAAAGTGAAGCCTCTTTGATGTTAATTCTTAAGGGTAATCAAAGCCTGTATTTACGTGGCGAAAAACAACCGGCTGCCTTGATTAAGGCTAATATTTTCGGCAATCCTCAACATTTTGGCTATACCGACTTTGCCCAACGGCTAACCCAAATCATGAACGACATTCTGAATATTCCACCACAAAATAGCTACATTCAATTTAACGATATACAAAGTCGGGCGGTCGCAGGAAATTTAATTGAATAAGGATAAAAAATGCTGAAATTGACCATTTTCACCCATCCAATGATGGGGCTTTCCTACGAAAGTGCCCCTTTTTGGGCAAAAATTGAAACTCACTTTTCTGGGCAAATTGAAATGCAAACTAAAATGGCAGGACTGGTGAGTAATGTACGTCATTTTATGATTGCAGAAGATTTTCGTGATGGTGAAACCCGAGCACTTGAGCATTATAACCGCAGATTTGCTCATATTTACCAAGCGGAGCAAGCCATTAGTGGAATGCCCATTCACATTACGCCCGACAATCTGCACTTATTTGACCGCCAGCACCGTAGTTCTACGCCATTGAATTTAGCGGTGAAGGCAGCGGAATTAACAGATAAAAACAAAGCGGCGGCATTTCTCTATCGCTTGCGTTACGCTCTGATTGTTGAGACTCGTCCCATAACCCATTGGAAAGAGATTTTTCGGGTAGTGGAACAGACAGGTATCAACATTGCCACTTTTATGAAGTCTTATCAAAACGGTATGGCACAAGCTGCGTTAGAGCAAGATTGGGCTTTAAGGGAATCATTAAACATTTATCGTCTGCCTGCTTATTTATTGGAATATGAAAATCAACACATGTTATTGCAAGGTGTGGTGGACGATCGAACTTTCTTCAACGCTATCATCAAATTAAGTGAGGGTAAAATTCTTCCGGCCGCACCGAACGCGACTTTGGAAAATTTGCAAGATTGCTTACAAAACCATCCGCTTGTTTCATTCATTGAATTGCAATATGCCTTTGGATTATCGGATAAGAAGTCCGTGAAAAGCTGGATTCAACCGTTATTGAAGAATGGCACATTGGCGATAACGGGAAAAGGAGAATTTGTGGCGGTTCAGCGTTAAAAGTGCGGTAGATTTTTAATAAGATTTTGATTATTTGGACAAGACACAAAGCCGAAATAATGTTGTTATTATGAATTTTGGGGGACTGTCAAGCTTAACGTCAAACAGACTATCGACATAATATCGTAAGCTTTCATAAATTACCCTCCTATTTGTCTTTTTTGAAAGATGGGAAAGCACGATTATTTTAAATTGTAGAAATACCGATTGAACCTTACCATTATATATTGGTCTTTATAGAGGTTTTTAATTCATTCTTATAGAGGTAAAAATGCAAACACGTCGAGAATTTTTAGTGATGAGTGCCGGTATGGCTTGTGCAGTGAGTATGCCAAGTATCGTCTTCGCAAAAGGCGCTAATGAGCCTTTGAACGCAACAGCAATTACGCAGGTTTTTGGTGATGGGGTACAGATGGTGGCGGTTGCAATTGAATTTGCACAGGAATTGACACCAACAGATATAAAAACGGCTGATTTTAATGTTGAAGGCAGAACCATACAAAATGTATTTATTAGTCAATCGGTGGATTTAACCGAGAGTGATAAGGGTAAGTTCGTGATTGTGGCACTCAAACCTGATGAATCGGGTAGCGGTTTACAAGAAACCGTGCAGTTGGCGAATGCAACGTCTCAATCTCCGACACCGAATGGTGGCAGACCTCGCTGGGTTGCCGGTGATACAATGAGTAAAATTATTCGCTATAAAAAAGCACAGGCTAAAGTATTGGTAGAAGGTAAGACATTAGAAACCCATACGGTAAAAAATGGGGTCGTTGATGAGTTTCAACAGTCAGAATTTTACGATCAAAAAACAGCTAAAACGCTACCCTATAATTTATTTAAACCAAAGGATCAAAGTCAACCCTTACCATTAGTGCTATTTATGCACGATGCAGGGGCAACCAGCGATCAGACTGAAGTCACCCTTTTTCAAGGATTAGGCGCGGTTATTTGGGCTGAACCGAAGGAGCAGGAAAAGCGTCCTTGCTATGTGCTTGCACCACAATATAACGAGATTATCGCAGATGATGATTGGCGTACGTCTGATATGCTTGATACCACAATTCATTTGGTTCAAAAGTTGATTGAAGAAGAAAAAATCGATCCGAAACGTATTTATGTGACAGGACAATCCGGTGGCTGTATGTTAGCAACAGCAATGAATGTGAAATACCCTGATTTTTTTACCGCCAGTTATTTGGTGGCAGGCAAATGGAATGCTGAAGTTGTCGCACCATTGGCGAAGAATAAAATGTGGTTTATGGCATCGGTGGATGATTTGGGGGCATTTCCTAGTTTTAATGCGATCACCGAACGTTTAGCACAAGCAGGTGCAAAAATCAGCCGAGCGGAATGGAATGGTAGTTGGGAGGCGGATCAATACCGCTTTGCGTATGATGATTTAATGGCTGAACAAAGTCCGATTAATTATACCATTTTCGCTAAAGATACTGTTTTTCGTGAGACCGATAGTCGTCAAGGGGCTAGCGGGCATCGCAATACATGGCGGCTTGCATACAGTATTGAGCCAATTCGTGAATGGTTGTTTGCTCAGACGAAATAATCGTGCAGAGATTGTCTCTTTTGTCGTGGGGGAAACATAATGAAAAAGTTAGGGTTATTCATTGCACTATGGTTTAGTTTATTTGCGTTTGCGAATGAACCGGAAGAGAGTGCGAAAAAAATGACTTTTCCTGAAATACAAGCATTGGCGAGTCAAGGTGATCCTGAGGCTCAGGCTCGTCTTGGCGAGGCTTATTTGAATGGTAATTATGAGCAAAAGGTTGATTTTTCTCAGGCTTTGTTATGGTCAAAAAAAGCTGCTGACCAAGGGAATTCGAGAGCAAAATTAAACTTAGGTGTGATGTCTTTGAATGGCTATCAAGGCGAATTTGATTATCGTCAAGCAAAAGCACTGTTTGAAGAGGCCAATAATGCCGGTGAACATAAAGCTCCCCGTTACTTAGGTATCATTTATGAACGAGGCTTAGGTGTAGCACAGGATTATGTTTTGGCCGCGAAATTTTATCAACAAGGTGATAAGTATGGTGATGTGACGGCACAATATAGGCTGGCAAAGCTGTATGAACAAGGGCTGGGGGTAGCACGTGATTATGCTAAAGCCATTGCTCTTTACCAAAAGCATCAACATCGTATTGATCACATTAGTGCGCCAAGTTTTATTGCATTAGGCGATATTTATGGATTGGGGCTTGGCGTTAAAGTCAATAAGGTTGAGGCGGAAAAATGGTATCGTTTAGCCATAGAGACGGGGAGTAAGGAAGGAGAAATCAAATTAAATTTATTAAATGAGGGGTAATTATTTTTGACTTCATTACTATAACGGTAAAGTGCGGTTAAATATGTCGGAATAGTTAATACAAGATGTATTCGTTGACTAGGTGAATCCTTTTGTCTGTATTGACAAACCAACAATTTAATTGCACATAATATTTAGAAATATCATGATCTTAATTGGAGAAAAATAATGTTATCAAAAAGTTTATTGGTGGCTACTACACTGAGTGCGATTGCCATTCAAACACAGGCTGTATCGAAAGAAATGGATGATCCTTTGGCAGATACGCCTTATTTTAATCAGACCGAAAACGGGTTTGATCTAACATTCTCACCGAAAAACTACCGTATTTTGGAAGCGAAAGTGAATGGTGAAACCGTGAAATTTCGTGCGTTTGAGAAAATCGTTTATGTATAAAATCCCATAGAAGCGGATTATCAAACACTCAATTTGTATGTACCGGAAGCCTATTTTCAACAAGGATCAATTAACGGATTTAATGCTGATAATGCCCCTATTTTCTTGCCGAATGCGGTGGGAGGATATATGCCTGCGAAGGCTGCAACCTATGACAAAAAAAGTATAGGTGGTGGGGATAAACCGAATGCAATTTTAACCGCACTTTCTAAAGGCTATGTGGTAGCCAGTGTGGGGGCTCGTGGCAGAACATTGGAGAAAGAGGGAAAATACACGGGTAAAGCACCGGCTGCGATTATCGATCTTAAATCTGCCGTACGTTATTTACATTTTAACGATGCTGTTATGCCGGGAGATGCGAATAAAATTATTTCAAATGGGACAAGTGCCGGTGGGGCATTATCCGCCTTATTAGGGGCTAGTGGCGATAGTCGTGATTATATAGCATATTTCCAACAATTAGGCGCAGCACAGGCATCAGACCGTGTTTTTGCGGTATCGGCGTATTGCCCGATTACCAATTTGGAGCACGCAGATAGTGCTTATGAATGGGAATTTAATGGATTAAATGATTATCAAAGAATGGATATGAGCCGCTTGAATGCCAATAGTTATAATGATCGCAGCCAACCTGCCGCTAAGGCAATGATTGAGGGATCGTTAAACAAAGATGAAATAGCTGTTTCTAATCAGTTGAAAGCTGCATTTCCTGCCTATTTGAATAGTCTCAATTTGAAAGATACACAAGGCAATCCTTTAACGTTAGATCAGGATGGCAATGGTTCATTCAAAACTTATTTAGAAGGTATCATTGTGCGTTCAGCCAATAAAGCCTTGAAAAATGGTACGGATTTAAGCCAAATTACTTGGCTTGTGAAAGATAAAAATGGTGTAACCGGAATGGATTGGAACGGGTATATTCATTCTGAAAAACGAATGAAATCACCTCCTGCTTTTGATGCATTAGACTTAACAAGTGGTGAAAATAACCTGTTTGGTACGGAAAGTATTAATCATCGTCACTTTACTGCCTTTTCACTGGCGCAGAATAAAGCACAGGGTAATCAATCAGAATTAATGGCAGATAATGAGCAAATTAAATTGATGAATGCAATGAATTATGTCGAAACGAGTCCGACCCAACATTGGCGTATTCGTGTCGGTACAAGTGATCGAGATACTTCACATGCCATTGGTGCAATGCTTGCGGTGAAGTTAGAGATGTCCGGAAAGTCTGTCGATTATGAGATGCCGTGGGGTATTCCACATGCGGGGGATTATGATTTAGATGAACTATTTCAATGGATGACGGATATCAGTCGATAAAGTTAGAAAAATCCTCTGCATAATTAATTCGCAGAGGATTTTATTTATTGTCCGATTTATTCGTAATATATCAATCGCAATCAAAGGCGAATAAAAGTGCGGTCAATATATTATCAATTTTCTTGCTTAGGAAGCGTGCCGGAATTCCAACTATGAGCCTCACTTGGACGTTTAATTTGTAATAAGAAACGCTGATTTGCCGGTGCTTGTGGTTGAATGACGGTACTCGATGGTGTGGAGAATGAAATTCCGCCTTTGAGTAATTGTTGGACACTACCGGTATTAAATTTAGCACCTTGCCAGCCTAGCGTGAAATCATAGCCGGATGAAACCCAGAATTCAGAATTTTTACGCACAAGATGTTGGTATTTTGGTGCGATGATAATATGGATTAGAACACGGTCACCTAGACTGTTTAAGTCAAATTTACGTATCGTTCCAACCTCAACACCACGATAAAGCACCGGTGAGCCTTCCGTTAAATTCATTGCATCATTGGTTTCAAGAATAAATGGCATACCTTGGCTGTATTTATTACGGCTTGCTGTGGTTTGTGAAAGGTTAAATTGTGTTTTCATTTTCCCATTTCCTACTTCCACATCAATATAGGGTTGTAAAAGGCTATCTAGGTTTTCGATAGCACCGGCGGAAATTTGCGGAGAAATGATTTTAAAGGTCGAGCCCTCTTTTGCAATGATTTCCATATAGTTTGGATTAATAAATGCTTTTGCCGTGATCTTACGTGATTTGGCATCTAATGTTACACTTTCAACTTCACCAATAGATAATCCTAAATAGCGTAGGCTCATACCTTTACTTAGATTGGTAGCATCATCAGTGGTAAGGGTAATGATTTTTCCTGAAGATTTCGCTCGTAATTCGTTAGGGTATAAGATCTTATTTTTTCCTGCTCCGGTGTTATCAAAACTAATTGCCCCTTTTAATGAGCGTGCAATCGGTGTCGCCTGAATGCTGATACCTTTTGGCGTAATATCAACCTGTGCTGCACTTTCCACCCAAAAGATGCTTCTATCCGTTAATAAATGTTTGTACGGCGGATAAATATAAACATCAATATTAAAATGGTTGGTTTGGGGTTGAATGTTGGTGATTTTACCCACTTCATATTGGTGATAAAGTACAACAGAACCTTTACTGATACTTGGTAATGTTGATGTTTTTAGGGTGATACTTGGTTCAACCAATTTCCCTGTGATACCGTATTCGGCATTTTGCGTATCTTTATAGAGGGGGTAGCTTTTTAGTGGCTCACCTAATCCTTTTTTGGCAATAATACGAATACCACCTTGTAGCCATTTTTCAGGATGTGCCGCTTCAAAGCGTACGCCATCAATACCTAAATTGACATTAAAATTTGAGGCCGCCACGAAAAGTGTATTAGGGTTAATTAAATTACGATATGTCGAGGCAATGGCAACATCATATTCTACGCCTTCTACCCCTACCTGCTGATTGATGATTTCCCCAATGGCAATATTATTGTAATAAACGGATTGACCTTCAGAGACACCATAGCTTTCAGGTGAGGTTAATTTTACAACTAAAGTATTTGGTGCTTTTAAAAGTAACTCGTTTTCTTTAATGACATCAAATGCTAACTGTTCAGATCCTTCACCCGGAATAATTTCAAAGTAATCACCACGGAAAAGCCGTTGTGGATCGGTTAAGTCCCCTAAGGTTGGTTTTTTATTGCGCAGTACAATTCGGGTATGGGTCTTTAATAAGTTGGCTTGGTTTGGATCGATAAGTAGTGTTCCCTGTAATTGACTGTCATCATTTTCAATGGTTGTTAGGCTTGAAAGCACACCAATTTTATGATCTTGGTAATACACCTCATTGCGTCCGGCTTCTAAACCGGCAACAGAGGGGAGGGTTATTTCAACATTAATTCCTCTTTTTGCCGCTTGTAGGTTTGAATAAAGGGTGTAGCTTGTATTTTCTACTGCGTTAGGGCTATTGGTGGGGGAATCAAAGGAAACGGCACCTTGAACAATGGAATTAAGGCTTTCCATATTCACATTTAAACCTGCCGGTGTGATATTGGCTGCGATACCGCTAATATTCCAGAATCGTGAATCTTTTTTTACAAAATGTGCATATTCCTTATTGATCACAACATCAATTTCCACTTTGTTATCGTTATTAAAGCGGTAATCGTAGATTTTACCTACCGGCAATTTTTTGAAGTAAACGGAGGCACCAATAGAAATAGAACCCAAGTCATCCGAAATTAAATGAATAAGTAAATCACCTGATTTAACTTGAGCTATCGGCCCTTTTTCTTCAGCGATAAACTCATCTTCACTGTTACCATCACCAGGCTGTAATGTAATGTAGTTGCCTGACACAAGGGAGTCTAGCCCTGAAATACCCGCGAGAGAAACATTAGGTTGTACAACCCAGAATTTAGTGTTTTCCCTTAGAACACCTGTTGCTTCAGGGTAAATGTTTGCAATGACCTCAACTTTCTGCATATTGTCAGTAAAGTTGACTTTTTTCACTACACCGATTTGTAGCCCTTGATAGCGAATAGGGGTTTTATCCGCAACTAAGCCTGCGCCATTCGTAAAAGTAATTTTGATACTTTTACCTTGTTCCTCCACAATTTGGAAGAAAAGAATCGCCCCAATACAAAGTGCAATAAAGGGCAATAGCCAAAACGGAGAAACCTTCCGATTTTTCCGCAAAACGGCTTGAACGGCTTTGTATTGTGAACTAATACCCGAGTCGGTTGAATGCTGGTCATTCGGTTGTTGTTTTTCTGTCATAGATTTTCCAAATCAGTCGGCTATCGAATTGTGAGGTTGAAATCATTGTAAGGAAAACTGCAGCACCAAAGTAGAAGGCAGCAGGTCCTACCGTAAAATTAATAATTTGCCCACGTGTTACAAGCGACATCATAAGGGCAAGAACAAATAAATCAAGCATAGACCAACGTCCCACAAAATGTACGATATGTAAGAGACGCATTTGCCATTTTATTGAATGTTGCCATTTAAAATGCACGCTGGCGAGTAAATATAGCATAATGAAAATTTTGCTAATCGGTACAAAAATACTGGCAAAGAATACAACAAAGGCAACAAAGTAGCTTTTCATCTCAATAAACGAAATGACGCCGGACATTAATGTATCTTCAGATAGAGAACCCGTCAAATAAACACCGGAGATGGGGAGTAGGTTTGCAGGGAAGAGCATAATAATACCGGCAATAAGTGTTGCCCATGTTCGTTGCAGTGTAATGGATTCTGGGATAGCTATACGTGAATCGCAACGGGGACAGAAAGAATGACTGTGATCCCGCTTTATTTCTGAATGAGGGAAGGAATAGTGGCAGGCGGTGCATAATTCAATATCATTTGTTGTTGAATGCACATGCTTGTTTTCCGGATAAAATTCATCCCACAATTCATTTAAGTTAATTTTAATGAATAATAATGTGGTTAAAAGTGCGGTAAATATAAAGGCAAGTAAATAGAGATCAATTTGTAATGCTGCATATTCCCGTACTTTAAACATAGATACGCCAAGTGCCACGAGATATACATCAAACATCACCCAAGGTTTAATATAACTGAGAAAAAGTAAAACGTTACGTGGACGAATACCAAGTAACTTTGAAAACCATAACATTAAAACCAAAATCGCAAAAGAAATAGGCATTAATACGGCACAAACAAATACTAAAAAAGCGGTGTATTGATAGCCGGCTGTTGCCATTTTCCAGATTCCTTCCCATACCGAGGCGTCCACTCTTATACCCAGTAAATCAATACTCAATAGCGGGAAATTCAAGGCAAAGGGCATTAAAATGAGAATAGAAAGTGCAATCATCGCACAACGATGTAATGACCAACGATTGCTTGTGCTCAACGTATGATGGCAACGGGGACATTCTGCATGTTCATCCTGAGGTAAGGGATAAATGATGGAGACGAGCTCGTCACATTCGCCACAACGGGTGATTTTATAGCGGGATTGAGTTGAGTTTGTCGTCATCATCGTTGTCTTATTTACAATAAAGTGCGGTCAAAAAAATTGGCGTATTTTATCTTTATTTCCCCCATTTTGTGAAGTTTAAATCAAGAAATGTTGGGTAGAGTGAGCGTTTGTATGCAAAACTATGGATTTTATTAATGTTTCTTATGAATTTATTGAAATTGACTCATAGACGAACTTATTTTATTGTAGCGTAGCAACATCATTCTATATGGGAATAATAATATGAGTTATGCAAAAGAAATTAACAACTTGAACCAAAACATTGCGGATTTTAATAAAAAAATCAATGTATCCTTTGAGTTTTTTCCACCTAAAAATGAAAAAATGGAAACAATGTTATGGGAATCAATTCACCGCTTGAAAGTACTAGAACCTAAATTTGTTTCGGTGACTTATGGGGCGAATTCGGGAGAGCGGGATCGTACTCATAGTATTGTAAAATCTATTAAGCAAGAAACCGGATTGGAAGCTGCACCACATTTAACCGGGATTGATGCGACACCGGAAGAATTAAAGCAAATTGCCAAAGATTATTGGGACAGTGGGATTCGGCACATTGTCGCATTGCGTGGTGATGAGCCGCAAGGCTATGAGAAGAAACCATTTTATGCAGCCGATTTGGTGGAATTACTGAGAACCGTAGCAGGTTTTGATATTTCCGTTGCGGCTTATCCTGAAGTACACCCTGAAGCGAAATCTGCACAAGCGGACTTGATTAACCTGAAACGGAAAATTGATGCTGGGGCAAACCATGTGATCACGCAATTTTTCTTTGATATTGACAACTATCTCCGTTTTCGAGACCGTTGTGCGTCTATTGGTATTGATACGGAAATTGTACCGGGTATCCTACCGGTTACCAATTTTAAACAACTCCAAAAAATGGCATCTTTCACTAATGTGAAAATCCCGACTTGGTTGTCAAAAGCCTACGAAGGATTAGATGATGACCCAACAACACGTAACCTTGTCGCAGCAAGTGTTGCAATGGATATGGTGAAAATTTTATCCAGTGAAGGTGTTAATGATTTCCATTTCTACACGCTCAATCGTAGCGAATTAACCTATGCGATTTGTCATATGTTAGGCGTGAGACCAAGGGGATAAACGGTTTTCTAACGGATAAAATAAAGTGCGGTTGTTTTTTGTGATGTTTACGGTATACATCCCCAAAATTTTAACCGCACTTTTTTGTTCATTTTCAATAAATAATGTTTTTTATCGGTTTTATGTATGTACCGATTTTTTACTTCATCTCTATTTCGTCTAACACATTTTCTTTTGCAACTTTTAAATATTGAATCATCGACCAAACCGTTAAAATCGCTGCAATATAAAGTAAGACAATTGCTGAAATTTCCATATAAATATTATAGCGCCATAATAATCCGCCGAGTGCAAGCATTTGAGAAGTCGTTTTCACTTTCCCCAACCAAGAAACGGCGACTTTATTGCGTTCCCCCAATTCCGCCATCCATTCACGCAAGGCTGAAATAATAATTTCACGAGAGATCATAATGATTGCAGGAATCGTGATCCAAAAGGTATGTTGATATTCTACGATAAGTACGAGTGCGGCAACGACCATGACTTTATCTGCCACAGGATCTAAAAAGGCTCCAAAGCTTGTGATTTGTTTCCATTTACGTGCGAGATAACCATCGAGCCAGTCTGTTACACCGGCAATAAAGAAAATAAGCGTGGTAATAAATGGGGCAGATTCAAAAGGCAAATAAAAGGTGATCACAAAAAAAGGAATTAATACAACGCGAAAAATTGTGAGAAAAGTAGGTATATTAAATTTCATAGAAAATTAACCGCACTTTGGTTAGAGATGGACTTATTCTAAAGGATATCAGGTGATAAAAAAAGCCACGTAATGTGGCTTTATTGTAAAGATTTGATAAAGATTAAAGTTTATCCGCATTTTGTTTTAAGTATTTTGCAACGCCTTCGGGATTATCTTTCATCCCTTCTTTGCCTTTTTCCCATTGAGCAGGACAAACATCACCGTGTTCTTCGTGGAATTGTAGGGCATCAACCATACGTAACATTTCATCAATATTGCGACCTAACGGAAGATCATTAACGATTTGGTGGCGAACAACCCCATTTTTGTCAATTAAGAATGAAGCACGCAGAGCGACACCTTCGGTTGGATGTTCAATGCCGTACGCTTGGGCAATTTCATGTTTAATATCAGCGGCTAACGCATATTTAACTTGGCCGATACCACCGTTTTCAGTTGGTGTATTACGCCACGCATTGTGGGTGAATTGAGAATCAATAGATACACCAACGACTTCAACACCACGTTTTTTGAATTCCTCATAGCGGTGATCGAAGGCAATTAATTCAGACGGACATACGAAAGTGAAATCTAATGGGTAGAAGAAAATTACGGCTGCTTTTCCTTCAATATGTTTTTTGAAGTTAAAATTATCAACAATTTCACCATTGCCTAAAACTGCAGATGAAGTAAAATCGGGTGCTTGGCGAGTTACTAATACCATAGTCTAATTCCTCTATTAAAAGTTTGTTGATAGAAAAAACGGGTAATATTCCGGCATTATGTAGCGATTGCACAAAAGTGATTGTAGGGCATTTGTAGGGATACTCATATGTAGGGATACTCATAACAATCCGTACATTTGTTGGGATTTTTGATTTTTGCCCATTTGCTACACAATGCCGCAACATTCTATAAAATTTAACCACACTTTTATAGTGCTTTTGTTTCATTATCTTGTTTGTATTGTTTAAATTAGGTGAAATTTATGTCAAAAAATACTTCATTATCCACATTGCTTGTCCATAGTGGACGAAATAAACGATTTTCTCAGGGGGCAGTTAATCCTGTGGTTCAACGGGCATCTTCACTGGTTTTTGATACGATAGCGGATAAAAAACACTGCACGAAAAATCGTTATAAAGGTGAATTATTTTATGGTCGCAGAGGTACACTCACGCATTTTGCGCTACAAGATCTAATGTGTGAAATGGAGGGGGGGGCAGGCTGTTATCTTTACCCTTGTGGGGCAGCTGCCGTGACAAATACCATCTTATCTTTTGTAAAAACGGGCGATCATATTTTGATGAGCGGTGCTGCCTATGAACCTACACAAGATTTCTGCAATATTGTTTTGAAAAAAATGCAGATTGATACTACTTATTATGATCCTTTAATTGGTGAGAATATCGCCCAGCTTATTCAACCAAATACCAAAGTTCTGTTTTTAGAATCACCAAGTTCTATTACCATGGAAGTGCCGGATATTCCGACTCTCGTGAAAGTGGCCCGTTCGGTAAATCCTGAAATTGTGATTATGATTGATAACACGTGGTCGGCTGGGGTGTTATTTAAAGCATTAGAGCATGGGATTGATATTTCTATTCAAGCAGGGACGAAATATTTGGTGGGGCATTCGGATGTGATGATAGGCACAGCGGTAGCAAATGATCGTACTTGGGATCAGCTACGAGAGCATTCCTATTTAATGGGGCAAATGGTCGATGCGGATTCCGCTTATATGACGGCAAGAGGGATTCGCACTTTAGCGGTGCGATTAAAACAGCATCATGAAAGTAGTATCAAAATCGCAAAATGGTTAAGTGAGCAGCCACAAGTGAAGGCAGTCTATCACCCGGCTTTACCAAGTTGCCCGGGACATGAATTTTTCCAACGTGATTTTAATGGCTCGAGCGGTTTATTTTCCTTTGAATTAACTCAACGTTTGACAGATGAGCAAGTCGCCCAATTTATGGATCATTTCAAACTATTCACCATGGCATATTCATGGGGAGGATTTGAATCCTTAATTTTATGCAATCAACCGGAAGAAATTGCCAAAATTCGCCCGAGTATCAAAAGAAAACTCACAGGCTCACTGATTCGTGTGCATATTGGTTTTGAAGATCCTGATGAATTAATTAATGATTTAAAAGCCGGTTTTGAACGAATTGCGTGACAGGTTTTATGATGAGTAAAAAGGCTTGTAGAATAAGCCTTTGTTTACTCACACTTTGAGTTGATTTATCATATTTTTCATTTTTTATAAAAGAGATTACAAATGAAGCATATTCATATTTTAGGTATTTGCGGCACATTTATGGGGGGCGTGGCGATGATTGCCAAACAGATGGGCTATAAAGTGACGGGATCAGATACGAATGTCTATCCACCGATGAGTACCTTTTTACAAGAACAAGGGATTGATATTATCCCTAATTATGATGTTGAACAACTTCAACCCGCACCGGATATGGTGATGATTGGAAATGCCCTAAAACGTAGTAATCCTTGTGTCGAGTACGTATTGGAAAATCGTTTGCCTTATACTTCCGGCCCACAATGGCTACATGATAATTTATTAAGAAATCGTTGGGTTTTGGCGGTTTCGGGTACCCATGGAAAAACCACCACAACCGGTATGCTGACCTGGATCTTGGAACAAAACGGCTTAAAACCCGGCTTTTTAATTGGTGGAATTGCCGGTAACTTCGGGACTTCCGCCCGTTTAGGAGAAAGCAATTTTTTTGTCATTGAGGCAGATGAATATGACACGGCATTTTTTGATAAGCGTTCTAAGTTTGTGCATTACAATCCTAAAACCTTAATTATTAATAACATCAGTTTTGATCATGCGGATATTTTTGATGATTTGAATGCGATTCAACGCCAATTTCATCATATGATTCGGACTATTCCAAGTAGTGGGCGTATTCTTTCTTTTGCTGATGAGCAAAGTGTAAAGGAAACATTAGCTATGGGATGTTGGTCTGAACAACAGTTTCTTGGAAAAGATAAGGAATGGTTTGCAGAACGTCTAACAACTGACGCTTCCCATTTTGCGGTATTCCATCATGGCGAAAAAGTGGCTGAAGTAAAATGGAATGTAGTTGGCGTGCATAATATGCATAATGCATTAATGGCAATCGCCGCAGCTTATCACGTAGGGGTATCTGTTGAGAAAGCTTGTGAAGCATTAGGTTCTTTTATTAATGCAAAACGTCGCCTAGAAGTAAAAGGTGAAGTCAATGGTATCACGGTTTACGATGATTTTGCTCATCATCCCGAAGCTATTCTTGCCACCTTAACGGCATTGCGTGATAAAGTTGGTGGGGGTGTTCGTATTCTTGCGGTACTAGAACCTCGTTCAAATACGATGAAAATGGGCGTGCATAAAGATGAAATTGCACCGGCATTAGGCAGAGCAGATCTCGTTTTTATGTTGCAGCCAGATAATATTCCTTGGGAAGTCGCAGAAATTGCTTCACAATGTGTGCAACCTGCATATTGGAGTGCAAACCTTGATAAGTTGGTTAATATGATCGTCGAAGAAGCCCAACCAACAGATCATATCCTTGTGATGTCAAACGGCAGTTTTGGCGGTATCCACCAAAAAATTTTAGATAGACTAAAATAATTTTTGATGAAAGTGCGGTTGGAAAATCATGTGTTTTTTAACCGCACTTTTGTTCTATTATTTGACTAGAAAGGAGGAAAAATGGCTGATCCACATATTCAGTCCCCAATGGATATTTGGGATAACATCACAGTGATAATTTATCGAACCGGGTTTGTTGTCGCCGCTTTTGGTATTTTGCTATTGACTTGGTTGCCAAGTTTGGCAGAAATCACGATTTTAATTGCTGCGACCTGTTGTGCCTCATCTTTGCATATTTATCTCAAACATTTTCGTTTAATCTTTCAATTTGCTACTTGGTTAGCTCTGGTTTGCTTCATTTTAGGTTGGCATGAACTGGCACTAGGCGGTGCATTAGTCACCTTAGGTGGGCTTTGTTTTAAAGAATATTTTTGTTTCCGAGTGCCATTATTAAATTTACAGCCTATTTTTGTGGCGATACTCTGGTTTGTTTGGGTATTTGAAAGCGGAATACTGACTCGGATCTTCTCAATGATTGTAGGGGTATTACTGTTGTTACTTGCCATTCAAAAATGGAGAATGCCATTGCATTTTGATATTGGCGATAAAACAAAATATCAGGTTTAAAATAGGGTATTATGTAGCAAATGCACAAAAACAGAAATTTCAACGATATGTAGGGACACACTGAGTGTGTCCGAATTTTAACATATTGAAATAATTTGATTTTATAGCGGACACACGCAGTGTGTTCCCTACAATCTAACCAAAAAACAGGTTTATGCAATTGCTATAAAATAAAAAGAGCGGTCAATTTTACCGCTCTTTTTTACATATTATTAGTGTAGATAAGTCACCACAGCTAAGAAAACTTTTAATAGTGAGGCATTAATTAAGTCAATAAAGAATGCGCCCACCATTGGTACGATTAAGACAGCCTTGTGAGACGCACCGAAACGGCTGGTGATTGCTTGCATATTTGCCACTGCAGTTGGAGTTGCACCTAAACCGAAACCACAGTGTCCCGCACTAAGTACGATCGCATCGTAATCTTTACCCATGGCACGATAAGTCACATAAATGGCGAAGAATGCCATAAAGGCAACTTGAATTGCTAGGATAACTAATACATCCGTGGCAAGACCGGCTAATTCCCAAAGTTTTAATGACATCAAGGCAATGGCTAAGAAGATAGATAATCCCACACTGCCGAGAACATCAATAGCTGAATCTGCCACACGGAATTTGAAGATATGTGCTAATGCATTACGAATGATAACGCCGGTAAATAAACACCAAACGAAGGTTGGTAATTGTAATGCCGTACCTTTTGTCACGCTGTCTAGATATTGACCGATCAATAGACAGAAAGACATCATTGCAATGGTTTCAATGATAGAACGTGCATTGACTTTACGTTGGTAGGTTGGATGCTCAAAGGCTTCTTGGACATCATCTACTTCATCATTTTCCGGGTTTTCCCCTTGTTTTTGACGATTTAGCAAGAAACGTGCTACCGGGCCGCCAATAATACCGCCGAAAACTAAACCGAATGTAGCACAAGCCATGGCAATTTCTGTTGCCGCCGGTAAGTTAAATTCCTTGATGAAGGTTTCAGCCCAAGCCGCACCGGTACCATGACCACCGGTTAAGGTGACGGAGCCCGCTAATAAACCATAGGCAGGGTCAATGCCTAAAATCTGAGTGCCGGCAATACCGATCACGTTTTGGAAGAAAATTAACGCCGCGGCAACAAAAAGAAAAATAATTAATGGTTTTCCACCTTTAATTAAACGGGCAAAATTTGCACTTAAACCGATTGATGAGAAGAAAACTAACATCATTGTGGCTTGTAGGCTTTTCTCAAAGGTAAATGAAGTACCATCTATTTGATACCAAATTGTCAATGCGATAGCGATAATAAAACCGCCGACAACCGGTTCAGGAATATTAAAGTTTTTCAGTACGCTAATGCGTTTTACTAAAAAATAGCCTAATAATAAAACAAGGCTGGCAAGTGCCAGTGTTTGATAAGTATCGAAAACAATATTCACGAAGTATTCTCCTCTTAGTTTGTTTTGGAAAATTTATGTGTTGTGTTCAGGATCAATCACCGTAATATCCACATTGCTGTGTAAGCCTCGGGGGAGTTGCGATCCTTTTCTGCCTCGTTCTGTGCGGAACTTTTGCAGATCTTCTGGCTTTAATGTCATTTTTCGTTTGCCGGAGTGGAACTCAAGAGCGGCTTGATCTGAAATGAGCAATAATTTCACTAATAATTCGCTACGATCTTTTGCATGAGTCGCAGAAATACTCACGATTTTATTGCCTTTACCTTTTGATAATACCGGTAAATCTTGTACCGGGAAAATTAACATTCTGCCGGCTGAAGTCAAGGCAACGAGAAGTGCGCTTGAATCCGACAGAATTTTTGGCGGCAACACTTTGGCATTTTCCGGTAAAGAAATCAAGGCTTTTCCTGCTTTGTTACGTGCAATTAGATCTTCAAATTTACAAATGAAGCCATAGCCCGCATCAGATGACATCAATAATTCCTGTTGATCCGCTTCCATGATGACATGCTCAATAGTGGCACCAACAGGCAGAGTTAATCTACCTGTGAGTGGTTCGCCCTGTGAACGGGCAGAGGGCAGGGTGAGCGGATCAACGGCATAGCTGCGTCCGGTGCTGTCAATAAATACGGCAGCTTGGTTGCTTTTACCACAAGCATGAGCGCGATAACCATCGCCGGCTTTATAACTTAATGCTTTTGGATCAATATCATGCCCTTTGGCACAGCGTACCCAGCCCATTTCCGACAAAATAACAGTAACCGGTTCTGCCGGTGTCATTTCGCTTTCTGAAATCGCTTTGGCTTCTTCACGTTCGACTAATTGTGACATCCGTGGACTGGCGTATTTTTTGGCATCTTCTTGGATTTCTTTCTTAATGAGCGTATTGAGACGACGTTCAGAGCCTAAAATCGCTTCTAAATTTGACCGCTCTTTTTCCAACTCATTTTGTTCGGCACGAAGTTGGTTCTCCTCTAATTTTGCTAAGTGACGCAAGCGTAAGTTTAAAATCGCATCAGCTTGCTCATCACTTAAGTTAAAGCGTGCCATGAGTTCTGTTTTGGGATCATCCTCATGGCGAATAATCTCAATCACTTCATCAATATTTAAGAAGGCAATCATTAATCCTTCCAAAATATGCAGACGGGAAAGCACTTTATCAAGACGATATTGTAAACGGCGTGTCACCGTAGTGCGGCGGAAATGTAGCCATTCATTGAGAATTTGCACTAACCCTTTTACTGCCGGTTTATGATCAAGCCCAATCATATTCATATTCACACGATAGCTTTTTTCCAGATCGGTGGTGGCAAATAAGTGAGCCATGAGGGCGTCGGTATCCACCCGATTGGAACGAGGCACGATGACAATACGAATCGGGTTTTCGTGATCGGCTTCATCACGAATATCTTCCACCATCGGCAATTTTTTCGCCGTCATTTGATCGGCAATTTGCGCAATGATTTTGGAGGGAGAGGCTTGGTGTGGCAGGGCGGAAATAATAATTTCTCCGTCTTCTTTTTTCCATGTCGCACGCATTTTTATCGAGCCACGGCCTTGTTCGTAAATTTTACGAATTTCCGTTTTTGGCGAAATAATTTCCGCTTCTGTTGGGAAATCAGGCCCTTGCACAATATTTAACAGATCATCAAGGCAGGCTTTAGGATGATCGAGCAAATGAACGGCGGCATCGGCAATTTCATTAATATTATGAGGGGGAATATCCGTTGCCATTCCTACAGCAATCCCTGTTGTACCGTTAAGTAAGATATGGGGTAAACGTGCAGGCAAATATTGCGGTTCTTCTAACGTACCGTCAAAGTTCGGTTGATAATCTACCGTGCCTTGCCCAAGTTCAGAAAGTAAAATTTCAGAAATTTTGGACAGGCGTGATTCCGTATAACGCATAGCCGCAAAAGATTTGGGATCATCAGGCGCACCCCAGTTACCTTGACCGTCCACCAATGGATAGCGATAAGAAAAGGGTTGGGCCATCAATACCATGGCTTCATAGCAAGCGGAATCGCCGTGAGGGTGGAATTTACCCAACACATCCCCCACCGTCCGTGCGGACTTTTTGTATTTTGCCGTCGCGTTTAAGCCAAGTTCTGACATGGCATAGACAATACGGCGTTGTACGGGTTTTAAGCCATCGCCAATAAAAGGCAATGCACGATCCATAATGACGTACATGGAATAATTAAGATAGGCACTTTCGGTAAAAGTGCGGAGCGGCATTTGCTCAATGCCTTCATAGTTGATATTTGTACTCATATAAATTTTCCCATTACACCGTTAAATCCACTTGATCGCCTTTGGTTTGTAGCCAATTTTTTCGATCTTCGGAACGTTTTTTCGCCAACAACATATCCATCAGTTCTAGGGTTTCTGTGCCCTGTTCTTCTTCTGAATTGTAGGTTAATTGCACCAAACGGCGGGTATTCGGATCCATGGTGGTTTCCCGTAATTGAGAAGGATTCATTTCACCCAAACCTTTAAAACGTTGAACATTTGGTTTGCCTTTTTTATTTTTCAGGCGATCTAAAATTGCCTCTTTTTCCCCTTCATCCAAGGCGTAGAACACTTCTTTATTTAAATCAATGCGGTAAAGGGGGGGCATTGCGACATAAACGTGCCCCTCTTGTACTAATTTTGGGAAATGACGTAAGAATAAGGCACAAAGTAATGTCGCAATATGTAAACCGTCTGAGTCGGCATCGGCGAGGATACAGACTTTTCCGTAGCGTAGTTGGGACAGATCATCACTATCCGGATCGATGCCTAATGCCACCGCGATATCGTGAATCTCTGTGGAACCGAGAACCTGTTCCGGTGAAACCTCCCAGGTGTTCAAAATTTTTCCCCGTAACGGCAAGATTGCCTGATATTCCCGATCTCGGGCTTGTTTTGCCGAGCCGCCCGCAGAATCCCCTTCCACTAAAAATAATTCAGTTTTTTCCAGATCTTGTGATCCGCAATCCGCTAATTTACCCGGCAATGCTGGGCCGCTTACCAGTTTTTTCCGCACCACTTTTTTGGCAGCACGCAAACGGCGTTGGGCAGAGCTGATCGCCATTTCTGCAAGCTTTTCCGCATCTTGGACATTTTGGTTAAGCCATAGGCTGAAGGCATCTTTTAAAACGCCGCTGACAAAGACCGCACTTTGACGAGATGATAAGCGTTCTTTGGTTTGTCCGGCAAATTGGGCATCTTGCATTTTGAGCGAGAGAATATAAGCACAACGATCCCAAATATCATCAGCGGTGAGCCTAACACCACGAGGGAGCAGATTGCGAAATTCGCAAAATTCACGAATCGCATCAAGCAAACCTTGGCGTAAACCATTGACGTGTGTGCCGCCTTGAATAGTTGGGATCAAATTTACATAGCTTTCACCGATCAATTCTCCGCTCTCAGGCAGCCATAATAATGCCCAACTGACCGCTTCATTATTGCCTTTAAATTCTCCCACGAAAGGTTTTTCCGGCAAGGTTTCATAACCGTTGACGGCTTCAATAAGATAGTCGGACAAACCGTCTTCATATAGCCATACATCTTGTGTGTTGTTGACTTTATCCGTGAATTTGATTTCCAGCCCTGAACATAACACGGCTTTGGCACGCAATAAATGGCGTAAGCGACTGACGGAAAATTTTGCACTATCGAAATATTTCGGGTTAGGTTTGAAGTGAACGGTCGTACCGGTAGTGCGTCTGCCGCAGGTGCCGACCACTTCCAATTCTTCCACTTTTAGCCCATTTTCAAAAGCGATTTTATATACTTCGCCATTGCGTTTGACTTGAATATCCACTCGCTCGGAAAGGGCATTCACCACAGAAATCCCTACGCCGTGCAAACCACCGGCGAATTCATAGTTTTTATTGGAAAATTTACCACCGGCGTGAAGTTTGGTTAAAATCACTTCCACGCCTGACACGCCCTCTGTCGGGTGAATATCCACCGGCATTCCCCGACCGTTATCAATGACTTCAAGCGATTGATCCGCATGCAAAATCACTTCAATTTTAGTGGCGAATCCGGCAAGGGCTTCATCCACACTATTATCAATGACTTCTTGTGCGAGGTGGTTTGGGCGGGTGGTGTCAGTGTACATACCTGGGCGGATTTGCACCGGTTCGAGATCTTTTAATACGGTAATTTCTTGAGCTGAATAATTGGCTGTCATTTGGTTATTCGTTAAATATGAAAAAATTGCGAAAGAGTGTATCAAAAAGTGCGGTTATTTTCGACCGCACTTTTAATCATAAAGGCTTGGGTCATTTTCACTTGGGCGTGTTTTAAAACGGCGGTGTAACCACATATATTGTGCCACGCCTTTTAGAATTTCTTTTTCCACCACTTGATTCATCCTGGCGGCAACAGAGGTTTCATCCGCTAAATCGGTAAAATCAACAGGAGCGGAAATACTCACCGTATAGCCTGAGCCGTCTTTGTTACATAAAGGGGCAAAGGGAACGATTTTACTTTTCGGAGAGGATTTTAATAGATAGTAGCTGCCGGTGGTAGTGCAAGCATCGGGTACAGCAAAAAATGGCACAAATACCGCATTTTTTCGCCCATAATCGTGATCAGGCGCATACCAAATGGTTTCACCTTGGCGCAGGGCTTTAATCATACCTCGAAGATCTTTACGATCTAACATATCTTTATTGGAACGCAAACGCCCTTGCGTTTGTAGCCAGTCCATTAGAGGATTGTCATTAGGGCGATACACGCCCAATCCCGGGTGATGTAACCCCACAATACGCGCACCCAGTTCCAGAGTGAGAAAATGGACACCGACAAAAATAGTACCGTCTTGTTGGCTCTCTTTGAGATGATGTAAGCCCTCAATTTTCGACCATTTTTTTATGCGGGCATCAGACCAAAACCAAGCCATACCCGTTTCAATAATCGCCATACCAACAGCACGCAAATTCTCTTTTAGGATATTTTCCCGTTCTTTTTCCGACATTTCAGGAAAGCAAAGTTCAAGATTGCGGCGCGCGATAGCAGCACGGCGTTTGCCGATTTTTAAGCGGGAAAAAAGCCAGCCCAATCCGTTACCGATGTGGCGTAAAATTGGGTAGGGCAACAGTAAAATAGCACGCCAAAGAGCAAGTCCAAGCCAGAATCCCCAATATTTAGGGGCAAGAAAAGTGCGTTGAAACCTAGGGAGTTTGTTATTTTTCATTATCATTCTCCATGAAATTGCGCGGTAGTTTAACGTAAAAATGACTTGTGGTAAAATCACGCCAATTTTTTCCAAGAGAGAATAGCATGGCTCAGTATTTAGCAGAATTTAAACAGGCAAAAGTCCTTGTATTAGGCGATGTAATGCTTGATCGTTATTGGTTTGGTGCAACCAACCGAATTTCACCTGAGGCACCGGTACCGGTGGTGCGAGTGCAAGAAAATGAAGAACGTGCCGGTGGTGCGGCGAATGTGGCGATGAATATTGCCTCACTGAATGTGCCTGTACAATTAATGGGATTGATTGGGCAAGATGAAACCGGTGCAGCATTGTCTAATTTGCTTAAAGAACAAAAAATTGATTGTAATTTCGTCGCATTAAGTACCCACCCGACCATTACTAAATTACGTATATTATCCCGTCATCAACAGCTTTTACGCCTTGATTTTGAAGAAGATTTTAACAATGTAGATTGTCAGGATTTACTTTCTAAGCTGGAAAGTGCGGTGAAAAATTACGGTGCTTTAGTGCTTTCCGATTATGGTAAAGGTACACTGAAAGACGTGCAAAAAATGATTCAAATTGCCCGTCAGGCGAATGTGCCGGTGTTAATTGATCCAAAAGGCACTGATTTTGAGCGTTATCGTGGGGCGACCTTGCTCACACCTAATATGGCAGAATTTGAAGCAGTGGTGGGCAAATGCAACACGGAAGAAGACATCATTGAAAAAGGCTTGAAATTAATTTCTGACATAGAATTGACCGCACTTTTGGTGACCCGTTCAGAAAAGGGCATGACCTTACTTCGTCCAAATCAAGAACCTTATCATTTACCAACCGTAGCGAAAGAAGTCTTTGATGTGACCGGCGCAGGGGACACGGTAATCAGTGTATTGGCAACCGCACTGGCAGATGGGCGTTCTTTTGAAGAGTCCTGCTATTTAGCGAATGTTGCCGCAGGCATTGTGGTAGGGAAATTGGGAACATCAACAGTTTCCAACGTTGAGCTTGAAAATGCGATCCATGCACGTCCGGAAACCGGTTTTGGTATTATGACGGAAACTCAGCTCAAAGAAGTCGTCAAACAAGCGAAAGCCCGTGGTGAAAAAATTGTTATGACAAACGGCTGTTTTGATATTTTACATCCGGGTCATGTGTCTTATCTTGAAAATGCCCGTAAATTAGGTGATCGTTTAATTGTTGCTGTGAACAGCGATGATTCTGTCAAACGCTTAAAAGGCGAAAGCCGTCCAATTAATCATCTTGATTCCAGAATGGCGGTATTGGCTGGGTTATCCTCCGTGGATTGGCTTGTGCCTTTCTCGGAAGATACGCCACAACGCTTAATTGCTGAAATCTTACCGGATTTACTGGTGAAAGGCGGCGATTATAAACCGGAAGAGATTGCCGGTAGCCAAGACGTGTGGGAAAATGGCGGGGACGTGAAAGTATTAAACTTTGAAAATGGTTGCTCCACCACCAATGTGATTGAAAAGATTAAATCGTTGAAAGATTAAATTGAAATAAAAGGTTGGGAATGCCCAACCTTTTATTAATTATGAATGAAATTTCTCAATTTCTTTTTCGCTACTTTTTACAAAAAAATAAATCATCCCTGCAATCATAAAAGTGAAACCTAATGAAACAATCCAATAACCGGGACCGAAAGCGGTGGGATTGACTGTCATATAAACGAGTGAGCCAACAGTGCATAAAATCACACTAATACGTAATCCCCATTGAATCATTTGATTTTGTTTTTCTTGCAAGAAGTGTTGCATAAATAGCATCATTGTCATGATAGCCGGGAATAGAATTAAGCTCACATCTAAGTGTAACATTCTGAAGGCAAAACCAAAATCCGCTAAAGGGACATCATTTGATGAGCTGTATAAGTTAGCTTGATATTCTTGTAAAAAGCCCATTCCCGCAACAGTGATAATAATACAAGTCCAAGTTCATAATAGACCGCCTAACGTATATTTAGCTGTTTGAGTTAAAGTTTCATGATTTATTCTTTTGCCAAATAATATTGCAAGAATCATAAATAATCCTCCGAAGAGAAATAATGTTCCAATCACAAAATCAACAAGATCAATACCTGCTACGCTTTGTCCACGTGCGGCATAGAATCCTTTTTCTGTAAATATATGTGGAATTTGCCAATTTACACCGGCAAAACCGGCTACAGCTAAAATAATCGTCATTAAAATTAATCCAATGGTTGCCATATATTCACCACTGATTTTAAGTGTTTTGGCTATACCTGTTAGATTTTTACTATATTTCCAACTTATGATTGAGAGAATTAATCCAATAATGGCAATTACAATCATATCTGAGTGTGCACGTAATAAATTATCATTCCATTCTGTTAATGAGTAGCCAATGTGGTTAGCATAAGCACTAAATATTCCCAAAATATCGCCAAAATCTAAAATTACGCCCATAAGATCGCCAAGTAGTGCTGCAATAATTGCAGATCCTGAGGAGGTGGTGACGAGATAGTAAGTTGATGAATGTTTTAATGTTTTATTTTGGGTATTTAAAAGTCCGATAAATAAGGCTATTAAGATAGCATCTAACGAAAAAAATGAGAGAGTTTGGTACCATAACCATAATTTAGTTTCTTCCATAGAGCGGTTAATCGCGCCACCTGTAATACCAAAGAAAATTGTAGAAACAGTGCAGTAAAAAATAATTTTTTTATAAACATTTTTTAAATCAAAAATTTGACTAATACTTAAACACGTTAATCCGGCTAAACCAACAGTAAGTCCGTGGAAATACATGATTCGTGAATAATCTACAGGGGTTTTTCGATCCACAAAAATAGAAAAAGGATTAGAGATAAAAATACTGCCAATTGCATAAACGAGCAAAGCAATAAGTAATAGTTTGATAATGTGTTGCCAGGAATAGCCTGCAATACCAAGTTCTGTAGAATTTGATTCTTTGGATTGGTTCATAGGAGCCTTGAATAAAATTTTTGTTTGATTGAATTAAGGGAGCTAATAGTATAAATAAGAAAATAATCCTATATCGTACTTTATTATAATTTTAGTACTATATAGGATTAAATCAATAGGGGAATGTAAAAAAATGTAAAATAGTATTTTGAGAAAAGAAAACAGTGGGATACCCCACTTTTATTATTTTAAGATTTTTTTCATCATAATATCCGTTTGAGCATCATTTCCCATCATAAAGGTGTGCTTGTCAAATTCTACAAAGCCATTTTTTCGATAGAAATTTTGAGCTTTATGATTATGTTCCCATACGCCAAGCCAGATATAGTCTGCTTGGTATTTTTGAGCAATATCTAAAGCTTGTTGAAATAGGGCTTGTCCCACGCCTTTGCTATGATATTGATTCAATACATAAATACGCTGAATTTCAACCGCACTTAGTGATTGTTTTTCTGTTTGTGCGACGCCTAAATTCACTTTTAGGTAGCCGAGCATTTCACCTTCGGATTCTGCCACATAAAATAGCATTTCTTTGTTTTTTAATTCACTTTCGAGTTGTGTGAGACTAAAACTTTCTTGCAGATAGTTTTGCATATCCTCATCACTACAAGTGCCGACAAAGGTTTCAAAGAACGTTTGTTTACTTAAAGTTTGTAGGGCATTAACATCGTTTAAAGTGAGTTTTTTGATATTTAATTGATTTTCCATTCGTAGTTTACCCATTCGTTATTTTGTTGTGCACCAAGCTTTTTGTAAAAATGTTTTCCGCTTTCGTTCCAAGAAGCAACTGTCCATTTTATTTGCTGACAACCGTGATTTTGAGCTTCAGCTTTTAAGGCTTGCATTAATTTTTCACCAATTTTTTGTCCTCGGTAATGTTCATCAATATAGAGTTCTTTGAGGTAAATAGCAGGGCGATTCTGAGCGGTATAAGGCAGAAAATAATAAACGGCAATGCCTACAATATTTTCTTTATCAGTGGCGACCAGACAATAAAAATCCGGTGGGTTTTTATTAAAACCACATTCTTCGACAATTTTAGGGGTAATGGCAAAGTTATCAATATAGTGTTCAAAAATAGCGAGTTCTTTCATTAAATGCCATATTTTTTCGCAATCTTGTCGTTTAGCTTTTCTAATGAGAATGTTCATTTTCCTATCCTCGTTTTTGGTTAAGTTGTTGTGAAAAGATATCAAGTAATCGTTCCACTTCGGTTAAAAGTGCGGTCAATTTTTCAGAAGAATATTGTTGTTCTGTCTGCCATTCAATTTGAGTTATTTCTGCAATGATTGGCTCAATAAACATTTTGCCTTGTTCAGTTAATCCAATCTGCTTACTACGTTTATCTTTTTCATCTGTGATAAATTGTAAGTAGCCTTTGTTATCAAGTTGTTTACAGATTGATGTGACAGTTTGTTTTGGTAAACTCCACCGTTCCCCTATGGCAGTAGGCGATGATGTTCCATTGCGTCCAATATGATAGAGAAAATGGAGTTCGTTCAAGGTGATTCCTTTCTGTTTAGCCCAATTTGCATAGAGAGAGGATAGCTTTGCGGAAAGATCTGAAAGTTTATCGAATTGTGTTAGCATAATTAGTCCTATTTCGGTGTTTTTTGCTATTTTAGTACGAAATAAGATTAAATCAAGCCTAGGATTTTGGATATGATAGGAATGACTTGCTTTTGTTCTATACAATAGATAGAATGCTCATTCCTTGTCATCGCTGAGTTAGAGATCGGCGAATGATGTATCAACAACACTACCTTTTAGGAGTAAAAAATGTCTCTAAGTACTGAAAAAAAAGCGGCAATCGTTGCTGAATTTGGTCGCGATGCGAAAGATACCGGTTCTTCTGAAGTTCAAATCGCATTATTAACTGCACAAATCAACCACTTGCAAGCACACTTTGCTGAGCATAAAAAAGACCACCATGGTCGTCGTGGTTTATTACGTATGGTTTCTCGTCGTCGTAAACTTTTAGACTACTTAAAACGTACGGATCTTGCTTTATACCAAAGCACCATCGCGCGTTTAGGTTTACGTCGCTAATTTTTATTCCAATATTAAACAATTTAGCCCTCAATTTTGAGGGCTTTTTTGTGTGTAGTAATATGCTTAGAAAAGTTCGAGCGATTTGGTTGAACCTACTTTTTATTCCTCCGCTTTCTTTTTCAAATAAGTATAAAGCTCATCTTTAATCCGTAATTTTTCTTTCTTCAAGATCTCAATTTCCGTATGAGTTGCGAGCGTAATATTTTCCTCTTTATTTTTAATATCATGATCTAATTCATTATGTTTTTTAAATAAACGATCAAAATAAGCATCATGATTCTTAAGTTTGGTGATTAATTCTCTAAATTCGGGAAACATAGGTAAGCTCCTGTGAATGGTTAAAAACTGTTTCTACTTTAACCTATTTATAAAAAATTAATAGAACCGAATCACAAAAATTTGAACCGGATCACAAAATAAAATCCTTATTCTCCATTGGGTTTTAACTGGTTTATTTAGTGAATCCACGCTAGAATAAGGGCGTTTTATTTCAATGAAAAACTAAGGAAATGCAATGATCGATCCAAATTTACTCCGCAACAATTTGGCGGAAGTCGCAGAAAAACTAAAAATTAAACGTCACTTCATTCTTGATACCGAAAAACTTGTGGCGTTGGAAGAACAGCGTAAAACACTTCAAGTTAAAACAGAAACCTTGCAGGCGGAACGTAATACTCGCTCGAAGGCTATCGGGGCGGCAAAAGCCCGTGGTGAGGATATTGCCCCATTACTTGCTGAAGTCGATAATATGGGCAACCAATTAAATGAAGCGAAAACTCAATTAGATGAAGTTTTGGCGGAAATCAATCAAATTGCATTAACCATTCCAAATTTACCAGCAGATGATGTGCCGCTTGGTAAAGACGATTCGGAAAACCTCGAAATTTTACGTTGGGGAACGCCAAGAGTTTTTGATTTTGAAATTAAGGATCATGTTACTTTAGGTGAGCAAATTGACGGGTTGGATTTTGCCGCCGGAGCAAAATTGGCGGGGGCGCGTTTTGCTGTGATGAAAGGTCAAATTGCTAAAATGCATCGTGCTTTAGCCCAATTTATGTTGGATCTTCATTCTGAGCAACATGGTTATTTAGAAACCTATGTGCCTTATTTGGTGAATCATGCAACCCTTTACGGTACAGGGCAATTACCAAAATTTGGTGAGGATTTATTTCACACCAATGCTTTAGAAGGGGAGCAGCCTTACGCCTTAATTCCAACGGCGGAAGTACCAGTAACGAATTTAGTCCGTGATGTGATTCTTGATGACGCCGAATTACCGATCAAAATGACTGCACATACGCCGTGTTTCCGTTCAGAGGCAGGATCTTACGGGCGTGATACGAGAGGATTAATCCGTATGCACCAGTTTGATAAAGTGGAAATGGTGCAAATTGTTGATCCGGATAAATCAATGGAAGCCCTTGAAGAATTAACCGGCCATGCGGAAAAAGTATTGCAATTGCTCAATCTTCCTTATCGTAAAGTATTACTTTGTACCGGTGATATGGGCTTTGGTTCTTGTAAAACCTATGATTTGGAAGTGTGGGTGCCAGCACAGGATACTTATCGTGAAATTTCATCTTGTTCTAATATGTGGGATTTCCAAGCCCGCCGCATGCAAGCCCGTTGTAAAGCGAAAGGGGATAAGAAAACCCGTTTAGTGCATACGTTAAATGGCTCGGGGTTAGCGGTAGGGCGTACGTTAGTTGCCGTACTTGAAAACTATCAAAATGCCGACGGCTCAGTTACCGTACCGGAAGTTTTGCGTCCGTATATGGGCGGGTTAGAGGTTATCGGCAAATAATACCAATATTCGGCGAGTAAAAAGTGCGGTCAATTTTAACCGCACTTTTTGTTTTCTACATACTACAACCGATTTTTTATAATACAGCTACTGCTGCATCATAATTCGGTTCACTTTTAATTTCAGACACCAATTCGCTGTGTAACACATTGTTGTTTTCATCTAACACGATCACAGAGCGGGCAGTTAAACCGGCAATCGGGCCGGTTGAAATAGCTACACCTAAGTTCTCATGAACATCTTTATGGCGGAAAGTGGAAAGCGTTTGCACATTTTCAATGCCTTCAGCACCACAAAAACGGGCTTGAGCAAAAGGGAGATCCGCTGAAATACATAATACAACGGTATTTTCCAAATTTGCCGCACGTTGGTTGAATACACGTACCGATGTCGCACAAATGCCGGTATCAATACTTGGGAAAATATTTAATACTTTACGTTTTCCTGCAAAACTTTCTAAGGTGACATCTGCCAGATCTTTATTGGTTAAGATAAGGTTATCAACTTTTTCACCTTTTTGTGGAAAATTACCTTCGATTTCAATGGGATTTCCCATCATTGTTACTACTGTCATAAAAAGCTCCTAGTTAGCTTGAGTTAAATTGAGCACGTTAATTAGTGCGGTAAAAAATTTGTCGTTTTCGTGCGGTAATCCAATACTAATGCGTAAATGATTTGGCATTCCGTAGCCGGTAATGGGGCGGACAATCAAGCCTTCTCGCAATAACGCCTCATAAATTGGCATAGCAGGCTTTTTAAAGTCGATTGTAATGAAATTGCCTTTTGAAGGAATATAATCCAAGCCGTATTGTTGGCAGAAATGTTCATAACGAGCCATTTCAGCACGGTTATTTGCTGCCACTTTTTCAATGAAAGCGTCGTCATTCATCACGGCAATCGCTGAGGCAAGCGCTAAACTATTGCAGTTAAACGGCTGACGGACACGGTTTAATAAATCGGCAATTTCAGGATTAGACACCGCATAGCCAATCCGTAAGCCGGCTAATCCATAGGCTTTCGAGAGTGAACGGGAAATTATGAGATTAGGGTATTTTTTCAATAAACCGAAAGAATCGATCCGTTCTTCGGGCAGGGTAAATTCCGTATAGGCTTCGTCTAATATGACCAGTACGTTTTCCGGTACTTTTTCTAAAAACGCATCAATTTCCTGTTCTGTGAGAAAATTCCCCGTCGGATTGTTCGGATTCGCAATAAAAATTAATTTGGTTTTATTGGAAAGTGCGGTCAAAAATCCCGCTAAATTGTGTCCCCAATCCTTTGCCGGAATTTCTTTTGCCGTGGCATTAATCGCCTTTGTCACAAGGGGGTAAACGATAAAAGCATATTGTGAATAAATGATTTCGTCCTCTTCACCGGCAAAAGTATGGGCGAAGAGTTCAAGTAAATCATTTGAACCGTTGCCTAAGGTAATTTGATTCGGCTGAACACCAAATTTTTTGGCGATGGTTTGCTTTAGCTCAAAGCCATTTGCATCAGGGTAACGGGTGAGCTGATCCAATTGGTTGATAATGGCTTGTTTTGCACTCTCGGGAAAACCGAATGGGTTTTCATTAGAGGCAAGTTTAACGATATTAGAAATACCGAGTTCACGTTCAAGTTCTTCAATCGGTTTACCCGCCTGATAAGGAGAAAGAGATTTTACGCCTTGATTGGCGATATTAATATATTGCATAGTTTTACATTTATTAAGATAGAAGGGCGTTTTATCACGCCCACAACATTGAGCGTTGAATTTACTATTATGCCTTTGTTACGCTTAGGAGAGATTCTCCGCTTCAAATTTTTTCATAAATTCAATTAACGCTTCCACACCTTCTAAAGGCATTGCATTATAAATGGAGGCACGCATACCACCCAGAACTTTATGACCTTTTAACGCTTGTAAGCCGGCTGCCGTTGATTCTGAGACGAATTTTGCATCTAATTCCGGGTTGCCGGTAACGAAGGTGACATTCATTGTGGAGCGATTTTCTTTTGCCACAACATTTCGATAGAGTTTGCTGGAATCAATATAATCATAAAGGGTTTTCGCCTTTAATTCATTTCGCTTGGCAATCACTTTCAAGCCACCGAGTGCTTTAATATGTTTAAATACTAAAGAGCATAAATACCAAGCAAAAGTTGGTGGGGTATTGATCATTGAATCCGCATCTCGTTGTATTGCATAGTTCCAAATGGAAGGCGTTTCTTTACGCGCATTGCCAATCAAATCTTCACGAACAATCACCAATGTGATCCCTGCTGGGCCGAGATTTTTTTGCGCACCGGCATAAATTACACCGAATTTGCTAATATCAATTTCACGAGAAAGAATATTAGAGGACATATCCGCGACAAGTACGGCATTTCCAACCTTTGGTACGTCAAAAATTTCTACACCGCTAATAGTTTCATTAGGGCAATAATGGACGTAATCATACTGATCGGCAATATCACTGAAATCTAATCGGGTTATACGGGTATTATCGCCATTTTCAACAATCGTAATTTCATCAATTTCTGCAAAATTGCGAGCTTCTTTTGCCGCAGTTGCAGACCAATGTCCGCTATTTAAATAAAGTGCTTTTCCTTTTTGGCCGATAAGGTTCATTGGCAATGCAGCAAATTGACCGCGTGCACCACCTTGTAAAAATAACACACGATAGTTGTTCGGAATGTTATAGATTTCGCGTAGCTCTTTTTCTGCTTCTGCGATGAGTGACATAAAATATTTGCCACGGTGGCTCACTTCCATCACGGACACGCCTTGTCCTAACCAGTTGGTGAGTTCCGTTTGTGCTTTGTGTAATACTTCAGGAAAAATCATAGCCGGACCGGCACTAAAATTGAAGACTTGAGACATTGTGTTTCCTTGTTTTTAGAAAAATAATACGCCACGTTTTATCACTAGAAAATCGGATAATCAATGCTTTTTAGAAAAAACTGAGATTTTTTTGATATAGGCCACAAAATTTAAATTTAAGGTTTTGACGACAGGGGAAAAAAAAGCTAAATTACAGTCAGTTATTTTGTCTAAATAGAGAGAGCAATTATGGAAACAGTGAACAAACAATCCTTTCAAGAAGTGTTGGAATATGTGCGTATGTATCGTTTAAAAAATAAGTTAAAGCGTGATATTGAAGACATTAGCCGTAAAATTCGCGATAACCAAAAACGCGTATTATTACTTGATAATTTGAATCAATATATTCGTGATGATATGGATATTGAAGATGTTCGTGCCATTATTGAGAATATGCGTGATGATTATGAAGCACGTGTTGATGATTATACAATTCGTAGTGCGGAGCTTTCTACTCAACGCCGTGAAATCAGTGGAAAAATGAAAGAGCAAAAGAAATCTCACGAAAATTTGCTAAAGAAATCAAAATAAAGTCATAGAATAAACATCACCAATAAAAACAACCGCACTTTAGCAATTAAAGTGCGGTTACTTTTTAGATTATTTTCATTGAATGATGGATAAAATTTAACGCTAATTCAGTAAGTTTTTTCCCATCAGGAAAAATAAGATCAGGTGCAATTTCTACTAAAGGCACAACCACAAACTCTCGATTGTGCATATCATAATGGGGGATGGTTAAGCGCTCATTTTGAATGATTTCATTGCCGTAGAGCAGAATATCTAAATCCAATGTTCGTTCACCCCAACGACGTAAACGTACCCGCCCTTGTTCATTTTCGATACGTTGTAATTCATCTAACAATGATAATGGGGGAAGTGTGGTTGTAATTTTTGCTACTGCATTGACATAATCCGGCTGATCTTGTGGACCGAGCGGTTTGCTTTGATAAAATGAACTTACCGCAAGAAGTTGGGTTTGCGGTAGGTTTTCAATCCCATTTAATGCACTATTGAGCTGCTCAACGGGGGTGTTTAAATTGCTACCAAGGGCGATATAAGCAGTGATCATCGTTGTTATTCCAATTTTCTTATACTGATTTTGGGTTACGACGTTTACGGGGGCGGAAGTATTTTTTCTTCGGTTTTGGATGTAAACGTTGCTGCTCTTGGACAAGTTGATGACGTTGTTCGCTATTGCTGAATTGATATTCATGCCACCATTTAGCGAGTTCAACGGTCTCACCACCTTCAATTTCAGCACGCATCATTAATAAGTCAAAGGCTGCACGAAATTTGGGATGTTCCAGAAGGCGTACAGGTGTTGAACCGGTGCGTTTGAGCAATTGTAATTGCAAGAACCAAATGTCACGAATCACTGCCGTATGGCGACGTGGTGCCGCTAACGTGTGACAACATAAGTCTAAAATCTCATTACCTGCTAAGGCATAAGCATCGTGATTATTTAATCCTCCCTCATTTTTTAAAATTTCCACTTTTTCACGCAATGGATACCAAAAAAAGGCAGCAAATAAAAAGGCGGGGTTAATGCGTAATTTATCCGCAATACGCTCATCTGTTGAAGTGAGGGCAATAATAATCATCCTTTCGGCAAAACTGTCTTCTTTTTCCGTGAAAAAAGGTGTGAGGCCGGGAAATAGCTGTTCAAACAACCCGTATTGACGTAGTAAACGATAAGTTTTTACACCCTGCCCGGTTTGTAATAATTTTAAACTTTCATCAAATAAACGTGCCGGCGGAATATTTTTTAGTAAATGTGCTAATTCACGAATGGGCTGTTCGCTTGGTTTTTCAAGGAACATATCTAATTTCGCCATAAATCGAATTGAGCGGAGCATCCGCACCGGATCTTCTTGATAACGGGTGATAGGATCGCCAATTAAACGTAATTTACCGGCTTTGAGATCAGCAATACCGTTGAAATCGTCACGTAGCGTATTATCTTGAGGATTATAATAGAGTGCATTTACGGTGAAGTCGCGGCGTTCTGCGTCTTGTTCAACAGAACCATAGACGTTATCACGTAAAAGCATCCCCTCATCATTTTGTTTTGCTTGCTGTTCGCTATGGGCATCATTATGATTGGCACGGAAAGTTGCAACTTCAATAATATCGCGGCCAAACATAATATGCGCTAGGCGAAAACGACGACCGACTAAGCGACATTGGCGTTGAAAAATTTTTTGAATTTGCTCAGGTCGGGCATTGGTAGCGACATCGAAATCTTTTGGGTGTTTACCCAATAAAAGATCCCGAATACATCCGCCGACAATATAGGCTTCAAACCCTTGTCGTTGCAATTTTTCTACGACGGTAAGAGCATTGCGACTAAACATACGAGGATGAATGCCAAAATGCGAAGCTTTAATCACATTTTTATTATATTGATGCTTTTGGCTGTTTTTTTTGTGGCGTAATACGTTTGGTTGCTCAACTCCTCTAGAATGAGCATTTGTTTGGACGGTTTGTTTTTTTGTATTTTGTGATGATTTTTTCTTTTTACCAAACAAATTTTTAATATAAGTAAGAATAATAAACTCCATTTGTTTTGATGATTGGTGATAGGAATACTACAAAGGCATCAGCTTTTAACATATTGAAATAATTTGTTTTTTTATCGCAGATACAGGTGTACGTCCCTAAATTTTGTTGAAATTCCAGTTTGTGTATTTGCTACATAATGTTGTAAACGCAAAAAGTGCGGTCAATTTTAACCGCACTTTTATTTCCTTAACAAAATAAATTAACCGGCGACTTGTTTTTCACGGATTTCCGCAAGGGTTTTACAGTCGATGCACAGATCCGCTGTTGGGCGGGCTTCCAAACGACGAATACCGATTTCTTCGCCACAAGAATCGCAGTAACCGAAATCATCGGTATCCAGTTTTTTCAATGTGGCTTCAATTTTTTTCATTAATTTACGCTCACGATCACGGTTGCGTAACTCCAAACTGAACTCCTCTTCCTGAGTTGCTCGATCAGCCGGGTCTGGGAAGTTTGCCGCTTCATCTTGCATATGCGCAACTGTACGAGAAGCCTCTTCCACGATTTGTTCGTGCCAAGCCGTTAAGATTTTTTTAAAGTGAAGAAGTTGATTTTCATTCATATATTCTTCATCTTTTTTTGGTTGATATGGTTTTACGCCGGCTAGCTCTAATAAACTTAACGTTGCCTTTGACATATCTCACTCCTAATACGAACAGAATTTAAGCGTGAAGTTCACGACTTCCTGTCATAGTTTATAATTCGTTCTCGATGATGTGACTGAGAACCCGATTTTTGAGGGCGATATAAATAGCAAAACTTTTCACGTTTAGCAAATAAAATTTCCCCACTAAAATTGTATTTTGCGATCAATGTCGCAAAATTTATAAGGGGAGATTGCCTATTCGCTTAAAAATACATAGCGTTCACTTATTTTACTGTGCAATTTTCCCCTTATGCCTTTTACTGTGTTTATGTTCGCCACAAGTATGATCGTGGCATCATTGTCATTGCTATTTTTACCCAATTTTATGCTAATCAGTGGAAAGCAAATGTTGTTAGGTAATTTAGTTCTCTCGCTGATAGCAGTTTGTTTTTATTGGGGCAAAAAATTTTCTGTTTCTCGTGTTATCGTGCGTTTAAATATACTGATAGTTGCGTTAGGCTATGCCCATTCTTCCGCCTTAGATTTATTGTCTCAAGTGGAGAAAATTCAGGTAAAAAAGCAGTCGATAGTCTTCACAATTGAGGAAATATTACACCAACAGACATATCAAACGGTGATTGTACGCACGGTATTAAAGGAAGGGGAGAAGGCACAACGTATTTTTTTAAATTGGAAAGCGAAAGAACGTCCTTTTTTAGGTGAACGATGGCAGGGAGAGGTTTCTCTCCGCCCACTGTCTGCACGATTGAATTTTGGGGGATTTGATCGTCAACAATGGTATTTTTCCAAGGGGGTGATTGCCACCGGAACCTTAAAAAGTACGGTTAAAATTGGCGATGATTTCTCATGGCGGGAGAAAAAACTCCAACGGGCACTAAAACAAACGGAAAATTTATCTTCACAAGGTTTATTGATTGCATTAGCCTTTGGAGAGAGAGCGTGGTTAGATAACACCATTTGGCAGGTTTATCGACAAACAAATACCGCACATTTAATAGCAATTTCCGGTTTGCATATTGGATTAGCAATGGGGATAGGATTTCTATTGATGCGTATCGTGCAATTTTTTCTTCCAACAAAATTTATTTTTCCCTCTGTGCCTTTTCTATTCGGTGTTATGTTCGCCTTATTTTATGCCAATCTCGCAGGCGCGAGTATTCCCACTTTTAGAGCAATTTCTGCGTTAATGTTTGTTTTTGGGATTCAAATGTTTCGGCGATATTATTCCGCTTTTCAGTTATTTATCTTGGTGGTGGCTTTCCTTCTACTGAACGATCCGTTAATGTCGCTTTCGATGAGTTTTTGGCTTTCGATAGGTGCGGTATTTTGCCTAATTGTTTGGTATCGCTATGTGCCACTTTCTTTATTTCAATGGCGATATCGACCTTTCCCTCAAAAAGTACGTTGGATTTTGGGGATACTTCATTTACAGGTTGGCTTGCTATTATTGTTTACGCCACTGCAAATATTTTTGTTTAATGGCATCTCATTGAATAGTTTTGTTGCGAATTTAGTTGCCGTTCCCCTGTATAGTTTTTTCCTTGTCCCTTTAATTTTGTTTGCGGCATTAACGAACGGTGCATTTTCTTCTTGGCAACTTGCGAATGGCTTTGCTGAAGGGGTGACACAAACCATTGCTTTTTTTCAGGGCCACTGGTTTAGTATTACCTTTGATTTGTCTTTAATATTAACCGCACTTTTCAGCATTCTTTTTCTTCTTCTAGTTCATTTTATTTATCGTGAAAAACCGCAGCCGCTCCAAATCAGAACGATAAAACGAACAGGATTTTTTACCCTTAACATTAATAAATCATTACCTAAGATTTTGAAAACACAAGTTATTTTGATTTCAACCGGCGTAGCGATTTTGTCTTTATTAGTTGTTACGATCCGACAAGCCCAAAAACCAATGTGGCAACTTGATACACTAGATATCGGGCAGGGGGTGGCCACTTTGATTGTCAAAAATGGTCGGGGAATTTTGTATGATACAGGGGCTGCATGGGTAGGGGGTTCTATGGCGGAATTGGAAATTTTACCTTACTTGGCGCGTGAGGGCATCGTGTTAGATAAGGTAATACTGAGCCATGACGACAATGACCATTCAGGCGGAGCGAAAGCGATATTCAATGCTTTTCCAAATGCGCTATTGATCAGCCCATCAGAAAGAAACTATGGTGAAAACAACCGCACTTCTTGCATTGCCGGTAAAATATGGAAATGGCAAGAAATCCGTTTTCAAGTGCTTTCTCCGAAAAAGAAAGTGAATCGTGCTGATAATTCGGATTCTTGTGTGATTTTGGTGGACGATGGTAACTACAGGGTATTACTTACCGGTGATGCTGACATACAAAATGAACGATTTTTTACCCGCACTTTAGGAAAAATTGATGTACTGCAGGTTGGGCATCATGGCAGTAAAACTTCCACTGGTGAGGTTTTACTTTCACACACTAAGCCTGATCTTGCGATTATTTCAAGCGGGCGTTGGAATCCTTGGAAATTTCCTCATCACTCTGTGGTGGAACGTTTAAAACGGCACCAAATTGCCATAGAAAATACTGCAATTTCGGGACAAATTCGGGTGAGCTTTTATCAAAATGAATGGAAAATTGATCGTGCAAGAATGCCTTTTTCTCCTTGGTATGCGTATGTGATTGGATTATCAACGGAATAAAAGGTACAATGCGGCGAATTTTTTTCGGAAGATAAGTAATATGCAAAATCAAAAAATGCAAGATAAAGACCTTTCCACTATACAGACTTTTAAACGTTTGTGGCCAATGATTAAACCCTTCAAGTCAGGATTGGTCGTGGCTGCCGTTGCGTTGGTTCTTAATGCTTTGGCAGATTCCGGCTTAATTTATTTATTAAAACCCTTACTTGATGAGGGATTCGGTAAAGCCGATCATTCTTTTTTGAAAATAATGGCGTTTGTTGTCGTCGGAATGATTTTTTTACGCGGGCTTAGTAGCTTTATTTCTAACTATTGTTTGGCTTGGGTTTCCGGAAAAGTGGTGATGACCATGCGTCGTCGATTATTTAAACATCTCATGTTTATGCCGGTGAGCTTTTTTGATAGCAATCCTTCAGGAAAATTACTTTCTCGTATTACTTACGATTCCGAGATGATCGCTAATTCATCTTCCAATTCTCTTGTGACGATTGTACGTGAAGGGGCTTACATTATTTCCTTACTCGTTGTGATGTTTTATACCAGTTGGGAATTAACGCTAGTGTTATTTGTGATTGGACCGATTATTGCTGTATTGATTCGTATGGTGTCAAAAATCTTCCGTAAACTTAGCAAAAATTTACAAGATTCCATGGGAGAATTAACCTCTACCACGGAACAAATGCTGAAAGGGCATAAAGTCGTCTTATCTTTTGGCGGTCAATATGTGGAAGAAGCGCGTTTTAATCAGGTGAGTAATGATATGCGCCGTAAAGGGATGAAAATGGTAACCGCTGATGCCATTTCTGATCCCGTAGTACAAATTATCGCTTCTCTTGCTTTGGCTGCTGTGCTTTATTTAGCGACAACACCATTAATTGCAGAGGAGAATTTAAGTGCAGGATCTTTTACCGTCGTTTTTTCGTCTATGCTGGCGATGATGCGTCCACTTAAATCTTTAACGAATGTTAATTCCCAATTTCAGCGTGGTATGGCTGCTTGTCAAACATTGTTTGCAATTTTAGATTTAGAACCGGAAAAAGATAATGGCAGTTATAAAGCGGAGCCGGCAAAAGGCGAATTAGAATTTAAGAATGTGAGTTTTGCTTATCAAGGTAAAGATGAATTAGCATTAAATAATATTTCATTTAGTATTCCGGCTGGAAAAACGGTGGCATTGGTGGGGCGTTCAGGTTCAGGTAAATCCACTATTGCCAATCTCGTCACCCGTTTCTACGATATTTCACAAGGTGAAATTTTGCTTGATGGAGTGAATATTCAGGATTACCGTTTATCCAATTTGCGACAAAATTGTGCGGTGGTTTCTCAACAGGTGCATTTGTTTAACGATACGATTGCAAACAACATCGCTTATGCGGCAAAGGATAAATACACACGTGAAGAAATTATTGCGGCCGCCAAAGCAGCTTATGCATTAGAGTTTATTGAAAAATTGCCGCAAGGTTTTGATACTGTGATTGGTGAAAATGGGGCGAGCTTATCAGGTGGACAGCGTCAGCGTTTGGCAATAGCTCGAGCTTTACTGCGTCATTCTCCGGTATTAATTTTAGACGAAGCGACTTCCGCCCTTGATACGGAATCCGAAAGGGCGATTCAATCGGCACTGGATGAGTTGAAAAAGGATCGTACCGTGCTTGTCATTGCTCATCGTCTTTCCACCATTGAAAATGCCGATGAAATTTTAGTGATTGAACATGGTGAAATTCGTGAACGCGGTAGTCATCATGAACTGCTTGCTCTAGAAGGAGCATATAAACAGTTACACAGTATGCAGTTTAGTGGCTAGATTTGATCATATCTAAACGCGGGTTGCAAAACTCGCGTCATTTTATCCGCACTTTTTAGAGGGAACATTTATGCCATTTTGGTATTCGCATTCCAAACTCGCTTGGTTTCTTTTGCCATTCTCATTTTTATTTTGGCTGATAAGTCAATTTCGCCGAGTTTTATTTCGACTTGGGCTAAAATCCTCTTATCGAGCGCCGAAACCGGTGGTGATTGTAGGAAATTTATCTGTTGGCGGAAATGGAAAAACCCCTGTTGTGGTGTGGTTAGTGGAAGAAATAAAGAAACGTGGATTACGTGTAGGGGTGATTTCACGTGGCTATGGTAGCCATGCGAAAACTTATCCGTTACTCGTCACCGCAGAGACAAATCCCCATGAAGGCGGAGACGAGCCGGTTCTCATCGCTCAACGCACGGGTGTGCCGGTGGTGATTTCAGCAAACCGTCGACAAGCCATTGAGTTACTCTTAAAGCATAGCAATTGCGACATTATTATTTCGGATGACGGATTGCAACATTATCAATTACAACGAGATATCGAAATCGTGGTGATGGATGCGGAACGGGGGCTTGGCAATGGTTTTGTGTTACCGGCCGGCCCTTTGCGTGAATTACCAAGTCGATTAAAAACCGTAGATTTTGTGATCACCAACGGTGGTAAAAATCAATATTCCGATGCGGTGATGACATTGCTACCTAATTATGCCATCAATTTAAAAACCAAAGAAAAACGTCCGTTAAGTGAATTTCAATTCGGTTCTGCCATTGCCGGTATTGGTCACCCTCCACGTTTTTTTACAATGTTGGAAAAATTAGGGATAAATTTAGTTCAAACTCAGGCTTTCCAAGATCATCAGGATTTTGGTGCCTCGCAGTTAGAAAAATTTCCACAAAATCAACCACTCTTTATGACGGAAAAAGATGCGGTGAAATGCCGGGAGTTTGCAAAAGAAAATTGGTGGTATGTGCCGGTAGAGGCGGAAATAACGGAGGTTGAAAAACAAGGTGAAAATTTACCGCACTTTTGGAAAAAAATAGAGGCACTCGTGGAGCGATATAAAAATGCCTGAGCGATTAAACCCAAAATTGCTTGAAGTGATCGCCTGCCCCCGTTGTCTTGCTCGTTTGCAATATGATGCTAAAAATCAACGATTAATTTGTCGCTATGAACAGTTGGCTTACCCCATTAAAAACAGTGTACCAATCTTGATTGCTGAAAAAGCGGAAAAGATTGTTGATTAAGTTTTTGATTATTGATTTTTAGGATTATTAAAGAAAAGAAGGAATATTTTATGTCATTTACTGTGATTATCCCTGCCCGTTTTGCCTCCTCACGTTTGCCGGGTAAACCCCTTGCAGACATAGCCGGAAAGCCAATGATTCAACATGTTTTTGAAAAGGCACAACAATCAGGTGCAAACCGTGTGATTATTGCAACGGATAATGAAAAAGTCGCAAAAGTTGCACAAAGTTTTGGAGCGGAAGTGTGTATGACATCGGAACAGCGTAATTCCGGTACTGAGCGTTTAGCCGAGGTGGTGGAAAAACTGACTATTTCCGATGATGAAATTATCGTCAATATTCAAGGCGATGAACCTCTTATTCCACCTGCGATTGTTCGTCAAGTGGCGGAAAATTTAGCAAAATTTAAGGTGAATATGGCAACCCTTGCGGTGAAAATTCACGAACCAGAAGAACTGTTTAACCCGAATGTCGTCAAGGTACTGACGGATAAAGAGGGCTATGTGCTGTATTTTTCCCGTTCGGTTATCCCTTACGATCGGGATCAATTTATGGACTTACAAGATGTCGCAAACGTAACACTGACGGATGTATATTTGCGTCATATCGGTATTTATGCTTACCGTGCAGGCTTTATCAAAAAATACGTGCAATGGGCGCCGACACAGTTGGAAAATTTAGAAAAATTGGAACAATTACGCGTGCTATGGTATGGGGAACGAATCCATGTGGAATTAGCAAAAGAAGTGCCGGCCGTGGGAGTGGATACGGCGGAAGATTTAGAAAAAGTGCGGTCGATTTTAGCAGCGAATTAAGATGTTTGATGCCAAGAAATTCCTGACGAATGTTTCTCACGAACCGGGTGTTTATCGTATGTATGACGATAAAGATCAGGTGATTTACGTGGGCAAAGCCAAAGATTTAAAGAAACGCCTGTCGAGTTATTTTCGTTCCAATCTTAGCAGTAAAAAAACAGAGGCGTTGGTGGCGTCTATTTATCATATTGACACCACGATTACCTCTTCTGAAACAGAAGCCTTATTGCTGGAACACAATTTCATCAAGCTTTATCAGCCCCGTTATAACGTCCTATTGCGTGATGATAAATCTTATCCTTTCATTTTATTAACCAAAGAACGCCATCCTCGCATTACGGCTTACCGAGGGGCTAAAAAAATTGCCGGTGAATATTTTGGACCTTATCCTCACGCAGGGGCGGTGAGGGAAACCTTATCCTTAATCCAAAAATTATTTCCGGTACGGCAGTGTGAAAACTCCGTCTATGGCAATCGCTCGCGTCCTTGTTTGCAATATCAAATCGGGCGTTGCTCTGCGCCTTGTGTGGCAGGCTATGTGACCGATGAAGACTATTCACAACAGGTGGAGCTGGCACGTTTATTTTTACAAGGTAAAGATCAACAAGTGCTGGACTATTTGATTGGCAAAATGGATCAGGCAAGCCGTGAGTTGGATTTTGAACAAGCCGCGCGTTATCGGGATCAAATCCAAGCGGTGCGATCGGTTATCGAAAAACAGTTTGTGTCCAATGAACGGTTAGACGATATGGATATTATGTCTATCGCTTATCAACACGGTTTAGCCTGTGTGCAAGTCATGTTTATCCGTCAGGGAAAAGTATTGGGTAATCGCAGTTATTTCCCGAAAGTGCCGGCAAATACGGATCTTTCTGAGCTAACGGAAACCTTTGTTGGGCAATTTTATTTACAAGGGCATCAAGGCAGAAGTATCCCGAATAGTATTATTGTGGATCGGAAACTGACGGAAAAAGCCGAACTGGAAACGCTGCTTACCGAGCAAGCGGGCAGAAAAGTGACGATTCAAGAAAGTGTGAAAGGCGATAAAAGTAAATATTTACAGCTAGCACAAGTGAATGCGAAAGTGGCGCTTGCCACCCAGCTCAAGCAATCCTCACGAATGTCTGAGCGTTATCTGGCTTTGTGCGAATTGCTTGGTATGTCGGAAATTAAACGAATGGAATGTTTTGATATTAGCCACACAATGGGCAATCAAACGGTAGCGTCTTGTGTAGTATTCAACCAAGAAGGCCCGTTAAAATCCGATTATCGGCGATTTAACATTGAAGACATTACCGGTGGTGATGACTATGCGGCAATGGAACAGGCACTCAAAAAACGCTATGACCGTGATTTAGAAGAAGACAAAATCCCTGACATTGTTTTTATTGATGGAGGAAAAGGGCAACTTAATCGTGCTTTGGACGTGTTTCAACAATTGAAGGTCAAATGGGATAAAAACCGACCGCACTTAATTGGCGTAGCGAAAGGGGTAGATCGTCGTGCAGGGCAGGAAGTGTTGATTATCAGCAAACAAAATCGTGAAATCCACTTGCCCGATGATAGTTTAGCCTTGCATTTAATCCAACATATTCGTGATGAAAGCCACAATCACGCCATTAGCGGACACCGTAAAAAACGCCAAAATGCTTTCACTCACAGTGGTTTAGAAACCATTGAAGGAGTAGGTGCAAAACGACGTCAAGCGCTATTGAAATATCTTGGGGGCTTGCAAGGCGTGAAAAATGCCACATTAGATGAAATTGCTTCAGTACCGGGTATTTCAAAAAAATTGGCAGAGACAATTTACGAAACATTGAGAAGTTGATGAAATACGTTGCTTTTCTTCGTAGAGAGATTATGATCTCGGCTTTCGGACTTTATTTATAGGGACACATTATGTTTGAATGGCTTTCAGACCCTGAAGCTTGGCTTTCTCTTGCAACATTAACCGCACTTGAAATTGTTTTGGGGATCGATAATATTATTTTTATCAGTATCTTAGTGGGGCGTTTACCAGCAAATCAACGTCAATCCGGTCGGGTTATCGGTTTATCTTTAGCGATGATTACGCGGATTTTGCTTTTGATGTCGCTGACTTGGATGATGAAATTAACCGAACCGCTGTTTACTTTGTTTAATCAAGAGATTTCCGGACGGGATTTAATTTTATTCTTGGGGGGCTTATTCTTGATTGTGAAAAGTATCGGGGAAATTAAGGAAGCTCTCCATCCGGAAGAACATCATGAGAATGACAATCAAAGAAAAGTCAGTTATTTTGGCGTATTGATTCAAATAGCCATACTGGATATTGTGTTTTCTCTTGATTCTGTTATTACCGCTGTTGGTATGGCAGAGCATTTACCTGTAATGGTTTTGGCAATTGTTATTGCTGTTGGTGTGATGATGTTTGCCGCAAAACCAATCGGTGATTTTGTGGATACCCACCCAACTTTAAAAATTCTCGCTTTAGCTTTCCTGATTTTGGTTGGTATGAGCTTAATTGCAGAAAGTCTCGATATTCATATTCCAAAAGGTTACATTTACTTTGCAATGGGATTCTCTGCAATTGTAGAAATGTTGAACATCCGAATGAGACGTGCTGTTAAATAGAAAAATTTCCCTGCACCTAAAGGTTGCCTGAAGGATAACCGATTAAGGTGCAGGTTTTTTATAAGACAATACTCCCCACTTTTCAAGCAATGGTTTAAAAGGAATTGATTAAAGTAAAGTAAAGAGAAACCTGATCACTTTTAGGTAGCTGATGTAAATAGAATCAGATTAAGCTAAAATAGCCCAAATTTAAATCACTCAACGTTAAATATTAATGACAACATTCACCCTAGAACCTCAAGATAATACACGTCTTCAATCTCTTTGTGGTGCATTTGATGAGCATCTTAGATTGATCGAAAAAGCGTTTTTTAATTTGAACATCGCCCGCAATAATTTCACTTTTACCCTCAAATCAAATGAAGATAATCCAAAGCCTCAGCACGAAAAACTTATGCAAAGTGCGGTCAAATTAATTCAAGATTTATATGTGGAAACAGCCCCGATTAAAGGGAAAGTGAATGAATTGGATTTAGAGGATGTGCACATTGCTCTACAAGAAAGCAGAATGCTTTCCCAATTGGAATTAACACGAACAGAAAGTAAAGTTTACAGCACAACGATAAAAACGAAACGTGGCGTGATTAAGCCACGTGGTGAAAATCAAATTCAATATTTACATAACATTTTAACCCATGATATTAGTTTTGGTATTGGGCCTGCGGGTACGGGAAAAACCTTTTTAGCCGTAGCAGCAGCGGTAGAGGCGTTAGAGCGACAAGAAATTCGCCGTATATTATTAACCCGCCCGGCAGTTGAAGCGGGGGAAAAACTAGGTTTTTTACCGGGGGATTTAGGGCAAAAAATTGAGCCTTATTTACGACCACTGTATGATGCATTGTTTGAAATGTTGGGTTTTGAACGTGTACAGAAACTGATGGAACGCAATGTAATAGAAATTGCGCCTTTAGCCTATATGAGAGGAAGAACCTTAAATGATAGCTTTATCATTTTAGATGAAAGTCAAAATACGACTGTCGAGCAGATGAAAATGTTCCTAACCCGTATTGGGTTTAATTCCAAAGCGGTGATTACCGGAGATATTACGCAAATTGATTTACCCCGTAACACTAAATCAGGCTTACTCCATGCGATTGAAGTGCTTGAAAGCGTACCTGAGTTAAGTTTCAATTATTTTGATAGTCAAGATATTGTGCGTCATCCTGTGGTGGCGAAAGTGGTGCAAGCCTATGAAGCATGGGAAATAAAAGATGAAATCCGCCGTAAGGAATTAGCCGAGCAACGTCAAATTGAGAGAGAAAAAGAGCGGTCAATTTTAGCCGAGAATTTAGGAGAATAATCATGAGTAGTATGTTAATTGATTTACAGATCGCCACAGAAAATATACAAGATTTACCAACAGAACAACAAATTATTCAATGGGCAACGGCAGCGGTTCAACCGGAAAGCGAGAATATGGAAATGACTGTGCGTATTGTGGATGAAGCAGAAAGTCATGAACTTAATCTCACTTACCGTGGAAAAGATCGTCCTACAAATGTGCTTTCCTTTCCTTTTGAATGTCCTGATGCAGTTGAATTACCTTTATTAGGCGATTTAGTGATTTGTCGCCAAGTGGTGGAGCGTGAAGCCAAAGAACAAGGAAAACCGCTTATGGCACATTGGGCGCATATGGTGGTGCATGGTAGTTTACATTTATTGGGCTATGATCATATTGAAGACGATGAAGCCGAAGAAATGGAAAGCCTGGAAACACAGATTATGCAAAATTTAGGTTTTGCCGACCCTTATTTATCGGAAAAATAATTTGGAGTAAGTATGTATAAAGCTGTATTCAGTGATTTTGATGGAACCTTGTTAACCTCAGATCATAAAATCACCCCAAGAACCTTAGCCGCCATTCAGCGTATTACACGCAAGGGCATTCCTTTTGTTCCTATTTCTGCCCGTTCTCCTCTAGGCATTTTGCCTTATGCCAAGCAAATTGAGCATTACAATATCATTGTCGCATTTAGTGGTGCGCTGATTTTAGATCGTCAGCTTAATGTACTTTATTCCGTGAATATTTCAGTGGAAGATATTCAACAAATTAACCAACTATTGGCACAGTATCCCGAATTAGCTGTGAATTACTACACTCATGATGATTGTGTGGCTCGTGATATAAATAATAAATGGGTTATTTTCGAGCAGAGTGTGACGAAAATTCAAATTGATCCTTATGATGAAAGTGCGCTTTACTCTCCGCATAAAATTCAAATTATTGGTGAAACAGATGAAATCATTGAAGTTGAAAACCGTTTAAAAGCGGCTTTTCCACATTTAAGTATCTGCCGTTCACACCAGAATTTCTTAGAAGTCATGCATCAATCTGCCACAAAAGGCCGTGCCGTGCGTTTCTTAGAGGATTATTTTCAGGTCAAAATTGAAGAAGCCATCGCCTTTGGCGATAATTTTAATGATTTGGATATGTTGGAAAATGTAGGTTTGGGTGTCGCAATGGGCAACGCCCCCGAAGAAATCAAACAAGCAGCCAATCGTGTCACTGCAACCAACAATGAAGATGGACTAGCCCTAATTTTGGAAGAAATTTTCCCAGAATAAAAACAGATAAAAAAATGACCGCACTTTGCCTGAGAATTTCTTATTTCAAGGCTAAGTGCGGTTTTTTATAGAATCTCAACACAGAGGAAAATAAAAAATTAAGTGGTTGACTAAGTTAAAGGAATTTTAATTGCTATATTCTACTTTGGAGCTAACAGCCTTTTTTAATAAGTTCTTTTAACTCTTTAATTTCATTTTCTAATATATTCATTTTTCCTAAGAGCTTATCTTCTTTTTCTTGAATTTTTAAATTCATCTCATATTCTTTGATTTCTGTAATACAATCAACAATAATTCCAATCGCAATATTTAGGACAATGTAGCTTGCAATAAGTAAGAAACTAATGAATGTTATCCAAGCGTAAGGGGAGCTGCTTAGTATTGGTCGAACGATACCTGATGACCAACTATCAAAAGTCATAATTTGAAATAGAGTATAAAAACTTTCTGTTAAACTACCAAAATATTGTGGGGATATATCACTATATAAATGTGTAGTTAATACAGCATACACATATAATACGATACATAATAAAATTGCAACCCCTTGCATTGAATGAATTGATTTAAATAATACTTGAGTAATAATCCTCATTTTAGGAATTGCAGATAAAAAACGTAGAATGCGAATGACACGAATAACCCTAAAAATAGAAAGAGGGCTAAACTCAGCAAGTACAGAGATAAGAATAATTCCAAAATCAAAAATGTTCCAGCAACTTTTAAAAAAGGATTTTTTAGTATAAAAAATTTTTAATGTTATTTCTATAACAAAAATAGTTAAACAAATATTGTTAATTAATGTAAGATAATTACCCATTTTATAAGATAGTGCAGGGTAAGTATCCGCACCAACTATAATAGCATTGATAACAATTAATAATAAAATGATTTTATTAAATAATTTTATCATATTGTTTCTTATAATTTTTTGTTTTGACATAATAAAATACCTTGTTTAGGAAGATATAAATAATCTGAGAGGATATATTAAAAATTATTCTATGTTTGAAATTAATCATTATTAAAATTTCTACAAATTTCTAAATTAACTTTAACAAATTCATCCCATTCATAAAGATGAGATAAATACGTTTTATAGTAATCTTCAACCCGACAAACAAGCGGTCTAGTTTCATAAATATTACACAAATTAGTTTTCTCATTAAAATATTGGCAAATACCATCACCACGATCTAAAAAGCTAGTTTGTTCACTTAGATTAACACGGCGACAGCATTTGCCACAAGCTGTACAGGGGAATTTTGTATTAGTCATTTTCCATCATAAATTTTTCAAATTCATCAAGATCGTTAAATCTATCTTCATGTTCATATATACTCGCAATACTACCAATAATTTTCGTTGCTTGGTGATGATCTGAGGTATCAAGTGCATTTTCTAGAGAATTTAGTAATAATGTTAATTCCTTTTTACGCTCTAAAAAGAAGCGTTCTATTTTTTTATTATGTTCTATTAAAAAGTTATTTACTAAATGATTTACATCTTCAACATAAGAATTATAGGCTTCAGCTCTTAATTTATAACGTTGAATCTCTATTTCATTCTTCAATAATGCAATTGATTGTCGAAGAGCTAAATAAGAAAATCTCATCCAAGCAACAAAATTCAAACGAGAGAAAAATTCAACCCAATTTTGAGCAAACCCACTACGAATAAATGCATCTCCAGCATCAACTAAGCAAAGTGTTCCTTGACCTACAAGTAGCATTTTTTTTAATCTTGCATTTCTGTCGAAATTTAAAAATTGTAAACAATCAGCCCAAGATCGGTTATATTGAAAACGATGTCTAATAATACAAAATACTCTTACAAACAGCTCAACCATTACAACTGGAATTGATTGAACCATTCCAAATCTAAAGTCATAACCTTGCTCAAAAACTTTAACTGCAATTTCCGCCAATGATTTTTTATCATTGCCGAAACTACCAATATTTAAACTCTGCAATAGTTCATAAAATGGTATAGGTATTCCCGATCCTCTACCACTTGCTCCAGAAGAACCTGCAATATCAGACATAATATGCCCTATCCAATTGATAAATGCTGCAAATAATTTACTTGGAAAATTGCTACCTTGTAAGTTGCTTTCTGAATCAACAGTAATTAAATACCCATTATCTAGGAATGTTGCCGTTCCTTTAAATTGATCTATAATAGAAAAGATTAGACCTATTGGACTAGGTGAGTGAGATAATGATTTTAAGTGGTGATTGACTGCTGCCATAGTAAAAAGACCAGAAACATCACTGCTATGTCTATGATCATAATTGACTTTAAACGCTTTTTCTAAATAACCAATAGCACTTTTAGTAGGATCAGAATTTTCTTTTGGACCATTCCACCCATTAAGTTTTGCAAATTTTTGCACTAAATTATCCATAACACTATCTGCAGAAGAGAGCCATTTTGAATCTTTAGGTGAACCGACAAAAAAAGAATCAACAAGCCCAGCTAATACGCCAGCAGAGCTTGCAAAAATATAGTCCCATTTATCGCATTCATTTCTAATTTTTAAATCTTCGTTTATTTCTACTAATTTTTTATTTAACTCCAGCTCTCTTTCATCAATTCTATCTAGTACAATATTATGAGCTTTTAAAATATCTTTAAAAGAAAGATACTCCTCTTTCTTTATAAGACTCTCAAAACCATATAAGTTACTGTTATCTTTATATAGCAAATCTGTTATTGACGACTTTTTAAAAGTTTCTAAATCATTCATATTTATTCCTCATATAAAGAAATGGGGAAAAATTCCCCATTTTTTAATTTAGCTATTGAAAGGTGTAATCCTTTTTAGCTTTTTTCAATGCTTTTTGTTCTTCTTTCGAGATCACATTATCATCTTTCATTACAGGCTCACTAATAAAATCTCGTAATAGATATGCTATTTTATAATTTGCCATCACAATATCTTTATCACTTTTACTTAAATCACTATAATGAACCCCTCTAGAAGCTAAGTTATCAAATTTCACAAAAAGGTCATCTAACCAATAATTCATTAATTCTTTGAATGTAGAATTACATTCCTTTGTATATATGCAGATAGCATTTAATTTACTAATGGCTATTTCTAACTTTTTTATTTCTCCACGAACTTTAGATAGGTGCTCATACGCTTCATCTTTTTTAGCTGCAGCTTTTGAAGCCATTACAGCACCTCCAATAGCAAGCAAAGGACCAGCGACTAATCCACCTAGAACTGCAGTTCCCCCTGCGATACCTAAACCTCCAGAAGCAATAGAACCACCTCCTAACCAAGCTAAAGTTGCATTAGTAGCTGCGGCTCCAGATAGAGTGCTTATTGCTGTTCCTGTTGAGGCTGCAGCTAAGGTACCAACGCCTAAATAACTCGCACCACCAGCGGCTAATCCTGCTATTGTGCCAGCAGCAACAGATTGTACTGCACTCGTCATTTTTTCCATGTTGATGGTCTGTGTTTTTACTAACTTTATTGAATCTTCTAGTGATTTATGTTTATCAATAATTTCTAAATCTTTTAAGATTTGCACCTCTTCTTTTGGTGTTATAATGACTTTTTTATTAAATGCTACAGAAAGTTGTTTATTTCTTCTCTCTCCATTAGGATAGCAAATCAACGAATCAAATTTATTAATTTGATCTATTCCTTGTTTTTTAGAATTTCCGTAAGAAACTAATGCTGAATTTGTGTTAGATCTTTGAGATTCTAATTTCTTATTAATATCATTAGATTCTTCTTTTGCATAGCGTTGATATCTTTCTGCGTCATCTAGATCGCTTTTAGCATCAAACCCTTTCTTAACTCCATAAACACCTGAGACAATTGCAGCACCAGCTAAAATAAATGGTAAAGGCATAAATTTCTCCCTAATTAGTTTAATAAAGTTTCAATTTCTTTAGATAAAACAAGCTGTTTTTCAACCCAATTTTCTAAGGCATTTAATTTATCCAATGAGATACCTAGATTATTAGCATATTGAGAAATTAAATCTCTTTCAGAGAGATGGTATTCTTCATTAGCATGTGCAATACCTAAAAGTTCAAGTAATAATGAACATTTAGCTTTTTCTGTATCAAAGAAATTTGGAAGTTCGTCTAAGGAAATTACTTTTTCTGTAATACCATCTTCGGATTGTTTTAGCAAAATCTCTACCATACCTAGTTGTAACTCGTCAGAACTTCCGTCAGCCTGAGCAACTTCTTTAGCAAAATGAAGTAAAATAGATTGCTGTTCTCTATTTAGATTTTGTACAAACATAATGTTTCTCCTAGTTGTTTGTGGTTGATAAATAACTTTGCAATTTCTCGATCATTCTTCCCTGTAATTCACTTGGGCTAATAATCGTCAAATGAGGTATCCAATATTGCACTAAAGGGACAACATCCAGTTCGTGGACATTTTCACTTGATAAAATCAGTTCGCCGTTTTCTGCTTTATGGACGAGTTTTTGATTTGGGAGCAAATTTCGGCGTAGGAAATAAGGGGCGGCAAAGGCGGAGACTTTAATTATCACCTCGCTTAATTGGTTGCCGTGTGAAATGCTGTCATTTTTTGTGATTTCTTCTAGCAGTTGTGGATTAGGCGTGAAAAATTCATCTAAAATTTCGACCGCACTTAGTTGGGTGAAACAAAAGGTTTTCTGTTTGTCTTGATCTGTTCCAATGAGATACCAAATGCCGTTTTTATTAATCAAACTATAAGGGGCAATTTGGTAATATTTCCCTTCTTCAGTATTCAATTTCTTATATTTAAAGCTAATGAAATTGTGTTGTTGAATGGCTTTTTGCAGTAGGTTGAATTCTTGTTCAAGATGGTGGATGCTTTCATATTGAAACCCTTTAATCTGCACGCTCTGTGTCAGTTTTTCTTGATAGAATTGTTGGTCGATTTTCGGGAATAAATCCGCCACGCTGACAAAGAGTGCGAAACGTTGAATATCTTCTTCGGTGAGAAATCCCAGTCTTTGGCGGTTAATTTTGTAATATCTTGCGCCTTTTTCTTCCCATTCGAGAAAATCAAAGCGGTTGATATCACGCTGAATGGTGCGTAATGAAACACCAAATTCTTCAGATAATTGGTGAACATCAAGACGAACCCCTTGATTAAGTTTGCTTAATATTAGTGCTAAACGTTGTGCAAGTTGGTTATTCTTTTTCATTTTTTTAAATCGCTGTAGATAGGTATATATAATTTAGCAAAGAAGTTCCGATCTTGTGCGTCAGGTTGTGTCGCAAGCGAAAATTTTTTGTTTTTTTCGCTATTATATTTAAATTAGATTTTTTAAGTCTAGTTATAGAATTAAAAGCTGTTTATGTGAGAAAGTCAAGGTTTATCATTGCTACTTTCAATGTAGGGGAAAGCAATGCCAGACAAGAAACAAGAATTAATGCTTACTGTTGGTCGTGCCATTACGAAATATCGTCAAGCTGCCGGATTAACGCAGGCGCAATTAGCGGAAATTTTGGATATGAGTAATGATGCGGTATCGCGAATGGAACGGGGGAAAACCGTGCCGACAATTCTTCGTTTGGTAGAGCTATCAGAGATTTTTCATTGTGAAGTTGCTGATCTTGTGATTGACAGTAGCAATCGCACAATGGATCAAGCCCGAAGATTGGAACGTTTACTGCAAGAATTAGAGAATGATCAACGCAGTGAGTTGCTGGATTTGGTTGAGCGTTTAATCCGATGGGGAAATAGAAAAAACAGTTAAGGGAAAATATCCTTGTTTCCAAATATATTAAAAATAAGATAAAAATAACCGCACTTTGAGATGTGAAAAGTGCGGTTGTCTTTTTCAATGTTTTTTAATTTTTAAAATTAGCACCTAAGCAAGGGCGGATTTTATTTATCATTTCTTTTAACACTCGAGTTGGGGCGGCAATGATATTTCCACTGCGTAAATAGCCGTTACCCGCTTCAAAGTCGCAAATTAAGCCGCCGGCTTCACGCACGATTAAATCTCCGGCTGCACAATCCCATGCTTTTATGCCCATTTCAAAATAACCGTCAACACGGCTTGCCGCTACATAGCATAAATCTAAAGCGGCAGAACCCGTACGGCGGAAATCCGCTGCATCTTCAATGAGGGTATTCATTATGGCAAATTGGGTTGGCATAAGTTTTGGTTGTTTGAATGGGAATCCGGTGGCAAGAATAGCGCCCTGAAGTTCACGTTTGGCATCAACACGCAAGCGTACTTCGTTTAATTTTGCGCCTTCACCACGTACAGCGGTAAATAATTCGTTACGTATTGGATCATAAACCACGCCTACTTCAGTGCGGTTTTTTACACGAATAGCGATTGATACGGAAAAGTGTGGCAAACCATTCATAAAATTACGAGTGCCGTCTAGCGGATCGATAATCCATTGTATATCACTTTCTTTTCCCTCAATTGCACCGCTTTCTTCCGTGATGATAGTGTGATCGGGATAAGATTTGTGGATAATCTCAATAATTTCAGCTTCAGCGAGTTTATCTACGCTGGTCACATAATCGTTAATGCCTTTTTGCGTTGCTTCGATAGTATCACGGCGTTCGTAATTTTTAGCAATGACATTGCCCGCTCTTCGTGCCGCACGAATGGCGATATTTAACATTGGATTCATAATTCCACCAGATTTTAAAGAACTGAAAAATTTCCGTGCCATTATAGCGGCATTTGTGAAAATAACCAGCTGAAAATCATAAAACAAGGTTTTTTCCTTGTCTTTACCATAGGTTTTGCGATCCGAATCGAAAAAATGATTCAGCATTGTTGCCCCTGTGAGAAAAAACGTTAAAGTGAGGCTGAAATGAGGGGCGTTTTATGCGAAAAGGTGCGACATTGTTAGAATTATTAATCACTTTGACAATTATCAGTATTACATTGAGTTTTACGATTCCCTTTTGGCAAACGGATAATCCGAAAATGATTTTAGCCAAAGAGCAACATCGTCTTTATTTATTTTTGCGACAAATTCAGGGGAGGGCAGAAAATTCCTCTGAGATTTGGTTTATTTTGGCAAATCGTCATCCTACTACGAAGCGCTGGTGTATGACGGCTCAGGTAAAGAATGACAAACTTTGTGATTGTTTGAATCCGACAGCTTGCCCAAAAGAGGTTTATGCACATTTTTACTATCCCTACTTTTCGGATCAAACAACGATTATGAGTCCAAAGATTTACCCCTTAGAAATAGCTCGTTTCAATGGCATACGCAATACAATAGATTCCAACTGTTTTTTATTACAAGTGGGCGATGATCGTACATTATTTTCTTTCTTTAATGTAGGCAGTTTGAAATTGAAACCAAATCAATCAGCCAGTGCTTGTACGAGATCATGATGAAAAAAGGGCAAACATTGTTGGCATTAATGATTTCACTGGCCATTTCATCGGCACTTTTATGGGTGATTTCACAGTTTTATACCCATATCCAAGTTCAAAATCAGCAGATTTTGTTGAAATTGAGACTTCAGTCTGAGTTGCAACGAACGATTCAGCTTATGGGTAAAGATCTTCGTCGTGCGGGGTTTCGGGCACTAAATAGCAAGTTAATAGAAAGCAATATTCTTTTGTTTGAGTTAGATAAGCAGGGCTCTGCGCTCTTTATTTCTCAAGCGGATAATGCACCCCAAAATAGCTGTGTTTTATTCTTTTACGATTTGAATGCAAACGGATGCATAGGTGAGAAATTCACAAAAAATACGTGTTTAAATAGGGGGCAGAATGTGGCAAAAGGCATCGAAAAAGAGCTTTTCGGGTATAAATTGAATAACAAAATGATTGAAACGAAACAAACTTATAAAAGTGCGATCAATGCTAAGTGTCGATCAACCGAATGTCAAAAAGCACTTCAGCAAACAGCCTGTAAGGCGGGAGGAGGCTGGACGGATTTACTTGATGAACGGGAATATGAAATCACCCGTTTACAGTTTAATTTTATTGCAGAAAGAAAAGGTGTTGAGATTCAACTTGCCGGTCATTTAAAAAGGTATCCAATGATTCAGTATGAAACGGCTATGGTGGTAGCATTGTGGAATCAATGATTTTATTCCGGGGAAGAAAGGGGATTGTGACACTCACTATTTTGATCTTTCTTTCTGGGTTACTGACGATAATGTTATTTTTTGATGATAGTACGCTGAGTTTTTTTCGTGCTCAACAAATGCAACGTAAAAATTATGTGGAGCGAACCGTGGCACTACAAAAAATGGCATCGAAAGAGAAGCAGAAAGTTTGTTCATTATTGCCTTTGGATAATTCGGATCGGGTTCGGCAAGTTTCTATAAATAGGCAAGGTGCCGAAGATGCCATTCAATATTCTTTATGGTGTCAACGTGTTGGAATATTCAAGAAACCTCCAACGAAAGGCGTCAATCAAGGTTTATTGACAAACTTTATCCACTTAGAAAATCTTGATGAATTTAGACCGCACTTTTTAACGCCTCCGAATCCTTTCATTGAGAATAAAATGCCACGCTTATATTGGTTTCAAAGAAAGCAAGCAGAATGGGACGTGAACGGCACTGTATTGGGAATTTTAGTCGCGGAGGGGGATTTAACCTTGCGTGGTAAAGGTCGGGTGAGTGGTGCAGTGATTACAGGTGGACACCTTGTTTTGGAAGGGGTGAGCGTTGCCTATAGCAAAAAGATCATTGAACCCTTGGTATATCAATACAGTAAATGGCAATTAGCGGAGAAAAGTTGGAGTGATTTTAAAACCCCTAGCGAATAAGGGAATGTCACTGATTTCTGTGATGTTTACACTAATGATGTTAAGTATATTATTTCTCGTATTTAATCGCTGGACGACAAATCAACGTCAAAGTGCGGTGAAAATTTATTATGATTTTCAAGCGTTACAGATTGCAGAAAATCAAGCACAACGGCAATTTTTAGGTTTACCTTGTGAACAACAAGTGAAACAAAATGGCACACAATTTCAGATACAATGTCAAAGTCATCAAGTGGTTATTCGCTCTCATATGGGGGAATTTTCGCTGAAAAATGATTAAAAAACAGGTAAAATTAGCCTTTATTTTTGCTTACTTTGATAGGTTGCCATCGTGTTTATCGTTTACTATTCCAATCAACTTGAAAAACAGAAAGATATTCTTGCCGAATTGTTCAAAACGCTTCCACGAGAGGATCCTTTTCAACAAGATATTATCTTGGTGCAAAGCCCCGGTATGGCACAATGGTTACAGATGGAATTAGCAAAGAAAAATGGTGTTTCCGCTCATTTGGCTTTTCCCATGCCGGCAACCTTTATTTGGCAGCTCTATGCAGATAATTTGTCTTCTGTTTCCTTGCAAAATCCTTTTGATAAAGATTCAATAATGTGGCGTTTAATGAAGCTTATGCCCGATTTTTTAGAACGGGAAGAATTTTTACCACTACGTCATTATTTAGTTTCTTCGCCACATTCCGAACAATATAAACGTTATCAATTAAGTCGCAAGATCGCCGATCTTTTTGACCAATATTTGGTTTATCGTCCCGAATGGATTTTTGCTTGGGAAAAAGGAGAAGATGAGCTTATTGCCACACAAATTAAGGCACAACAAGCTCATTTAAATGAAACTTTGTTACAACAAATTCTCGGTAATGTGGCGTGGCAAGGGGCATTGTGGCGTGCTTTAGTGTCGGATATTAAAGCAGATATGGGAGAATATGCTACCCACCGTGCTGCCTTGCATGAGCAATTTCTTACCTTATTAAATAATAAAAATCAGCCGAAAAAATTGCCAAGTCGCCTTTTTATTTTTGGTATTCCGGCATTACCGGCTGCTTATTTGTCTATTTTACAAGCGATGTCATCAGAAGTGGATATTCACCTCTTTTTTAACAATCCTAGCCAAGAATATTGGGGGGATATCCGTAATTTGCGTATGGATTATCTTTCCGGCCGTACACGCCGGAGCTATCAAAATTCCTCTGAAATTCAACCGCTCTTTTCAGAAGCGCAATGTTCCGCTTTGATACAAGGGAGGGGAGAAACAACTTATCATAATGAACATCTGCAAATTGGCAATCCACTGTTGGCGGCTTGGGGAAAAATGGGGCGTGATTTTCTTTATGCATTGGTTCGAGATGAAGAAAATGTGCCTACTTATTCAGTGAATGCTTATGAAGAAATTTCAGCCTCTACATTGCTTGGACAATTACAATCTCATATTTTGCATTTAGACAATCAGCCTTTAAATTTTGAAAAAAATGACCGCTCTTTGACGGTGCATGCTTGCCATAGCGCTATGCGGGAAGTTGAGGTGCTGTATGACTATCTGTTGCATTTATTCAACCAAGATCCTTTGCTCACCCCGAAAGATGTAGTGGTGATGGTCGCAGACATTAATCAATATACCCCCTATATTCAAGCGGTTTTCGGTCAGAAAAATGGGGAGGCAATACAGATCCCTTTTTCTATTTCTGATAATAAATTATCGGAAAGCGATGTGTTGGTTTCTTGCTATTTAACATTATTGCGTTTAAAAGAAAGCTCATTTACTGCGGAAACCATACTGGCTTTATTAGATATTCCGGCACTGCGTGAGCGTTTTGATATTGCCCTTTCCGATTTACCTTTGGTACGTGAGTGGGTTGCAGAGGTGGGGATTCGTTTTGGTTTGAAGAAAACCCAAGACGGGATCAATTTCAATTCCTGGCAAGCCGGTTTAGAGCGTATGGTATTAGGCTATGCGATGCGAGAAGAGCATGGGATTTGGCAGGATAGTTTGGGGTTTGATAGTAGTTATGGTTTAAAGGGGTTATTAGCTGGGAATTTATCCCGTTTTTTCACCCAGCTGTCTTATTGGCATGATATGCTTCAAGAATCCCATTCAATAGAAAAATGGCATGAAATACTCACCGCACTTTTGGCAAACTTTTTTGCAAAAAATGAAGAAACCAACGATACGATACTTTATATTCAAGAGAAAATTAATGAGGTGGTACAGCAACTCTCCTCACTTCATTTTGATTTAGCGCTACAAGCAGAAGTGATAGCCGATGTGATGACCGGCAAATTGGAAGAAAGCCCGAATAGTTTGAAATTTTTGGCCGGTAAAGTGAATTTTTGCACCTTGTTACCAATGCGTGCCGTTCCTTTTAAAGTGGTGTGTTTGCTTGGTATGAATGAGGCGGATTATCCTCGTTCGCAAACACCAAACAGCTTTGATTTGATGCAATATCATCATCAAAAAGGCGACCGTGTACGTCGTGATGATGATCGTTATTTATTCCTTGAGGCTTTGCTTGCCGCACGTGATTACTGCTATATCAGTTATGTTGGGCGTTCAATTGTTGATAACCAAGAAAGGGAACCTTCCGTATTGGTGAGCCAACTGCTTGATTATATTAATCAAGATAAAACGGACAAGCAGAAGTTACAGGTTCAACTGCATACGATGACAGCATTTAGCCCGAGCAATTTCAGCAATGACGATGATTTCAACCGCTCTTTTGCCAAGAAATGGTTGCCTATGGTAAAAAATGGTGGGAAGGTTGCGCAAAAAGAGTTTGCTTCGGTGATGGAAAATAGAGAAAGCGTGACGGAAATTGAGCTAGAACGTTTAGTTGGATTTATAGAAAATCCCGTAAAATTTTTCTTTGAAAAACAACTCGGTGTGTATTTCCGTGATGAAGATGATCGCATTGCTGATAGCGAAAATTTTACCTTAGACGGATTGGATAACTATAAGCTCAATAATGATCTGGTGTATGCGGATGAACAACAATTTGAGGCATATTTTGCACAAGCTGCTGTGAAAGGTATATTGCCTCGTGCCCAATTTGGGCAGGTCGCAGCTGAGATCGTGCGTGATACCGTGTTGGCGTTTAAACAAAAAATTGTTGATCTAGGAGAGCCATCTCATTGTTCTATTGACTTCATAGTAAATGTGACTTGGCAAGGAAAAGTGCAGCCTATTCGCTTGTTTGGCTATATGGATAATCTTTTCAATGAAATGCAACGGGTGATTGAATGGCGTTTTGCCACCTACAAAGAGCGCTATTGTATTCGCCCTTGGCTTTATTATTTAATTCAATGTGTGACGCAAGAAAATGTAATACCGCCAAAATTAATAACAAAAGACCAAGAAATCGAATTTCCTCAGGTTACGCCTGAAACCGCATGGGCACAGTTGCAAATCTATGTACAGGCTTATTTACAAAGCCAGCTAGAAATTCAGCCTGTTCCAACCATAGAGAAAATATCGGATTTCATTGTAAAAGATGAAAGTGCGGTAGATTTTGATGTAATTTTGATGAAACTACAAAAATTAGCAGAAGATGAAAAACGAGGAAACTATATCAAAAAAGCCGATCCCTATTGGATGCGTATACTCGCCCAAACGACAAAATTTGAACACCAAGAGCATTTATTGGCATTGTTAAAACAAACGACAGATTGGTTTGGGTTATTGTTTCTAAAAGAAGATAAGAAATCAGTCACTGGAAAGCAAAGTAAATCGTCAACATAGACTTTTTTTGCTAAGATAAGCGCCCATTTTCACGAGGATTCCCTATGCGTTGCCCATTTTGTTCCACTGAAGAAACGAAGGTTATTGATAGCCGTTTGGTCTCCGATGGTTATCAAGTTCGCCGCCGCCGTGAGTGTGGCAGCTGTCACGAACGTTTTACTACCTTTGAAACGGCAGAATTGATCGTACCTAAAATTATTAAAACTGATGGATCTCGAGAGCCTTTTAATGAAGAGAAACTTCGTAGCGGCATTCAACATGCGTTGGAAAAACGTCCGGTGAGTTCGGATGATGTGGAAAAAGCCATTAGCCATATTATTTTACAATTGCGTGCTACCGGTGAGCGTGAAGTGCCGAGCCAATTAGTCGGGAAATTAGCGATGAGCGCACTAAAAGAGTTGGATAAAGTCGCTTATATTCGCTTTGCTTCGGTATATTTAAGTTTTGATAATATCAACCAATTTACGAAAGAAATTGAAAGCTTGAAGGATTAATTATGTCTTATCAGTTTACCGATCAAGATCATCAATTTATGCAACGCGCATTAGCTTTAGCCTCGAAAGGAATTTATACCGCAGCACCTAATCCTGCCGTAGGGTGTGTTTTGGTTAAGAACGGTGAAATTGTGGGGGAAGGTTTTCATTTTAAAGCCGGGCAACCTCATGCGGAGCGGATAGCATTGGCACAAGCGGGTGAAAAGGCAAAAGGGGCGACTGCTTATGTCACCTTAGAACCTTGTTCTCACTATGGGCGTACGCCGCCCTGTGCATTAGGTTTGATTGATGCGGGGGTCGCCAAAGTTATTGCGGCAATGCAAGATCCAAATCCACAGGTAGCGGGGAAAGGATTGTGCTTATTGGCTGAGGCCGGTATTGAAAGTGCGGTCAATTTGTTTGAAGATTCCGCAGAAAAGCTCAATAAAGGTTTTTTAAAGAGAATGCGTCAAGGTGTTCCCTTTGTCCAATTAAAACTGGCGATGAGCCTTGATGGAAGAACTGCAATGGCAAGCGGTGAGAGTAAATGGATTACAGGTGGGGAATCCCGTTCTGATGTGCAGAAAATGCGGGCTAAATCATCCGCACTTTTATCGACCTCTGAAACAGTTTTAGCCGATGATCCGAGTTTAAATGTGCGTTGGGAAGATTTTACCGATGATCTCAAAGCAGATTATCCCAAAGAAACAGTTCGTCAACCTGTTAGGGTTATTTTAGATTCTCAACATCGTATTCAACCGACACATCGATTATTTCAGACTGAATCACCGGTCTGGTTGGTTTCTAGTCAGGAAAGAGATCTTTCTACTTTTCCCTCTTTTTGTGAACAAATTGTTTTGCCTAAAGAAAACTTATTACAGGCGCTAATGCTTGAATTAGGCAAACGCCAAATTAACCTTCTTTGGGTAGAGGCTGGGGCAAATTTAGCCGGTAGTTTGATCGAGCAGAAGCTAGTAGATGAATTGATTATTTATATGGCACCGAAATTATTAGGCGATCAAGCACGTGGTTTATGTCAGTTACCTCATTTAGAACGGTTATCTGATGCTCCGGTATGGCAGCTTAACGAATTTCAACAAATTGGCGAGGATATAAAACTCATTTACACGCCAAAAGGATCTTAAATGTTCAAAAAACTTTTTCATTCCGCTCTGTGGGGGCTTGCCGCAGCAGGTGTTATTCTCTTTGCCGTTCCCAGATTAAATTCAAGTCGTATTTTTACTTCAGACGATATTGTGTCCTTCAAAAACGCTGTGCGTATTGCTTCCCCGGCAGTGGTGAATGTCTATAACCGATCTTTTTCTTCCGCTAGCATTAATGATAGTGATCAATTACAAGTCAACAATTTGGGATCAGGTGTGATCATGAGTAAAGATGGCTATATTCTTACCAATAAACACGTGATTCAAAATGCTGATCAAATTGTCGTAGCATTACAAAATGGCAATATTTATGAAGCAAGTCTTATAGGTTCGGATAATTTAACGGATCTTGCCGTGTTAAAAATTCGTGCTGATAACCTTGCTACGATCCCACAAAATTCAACGCGCCAAGTTCATGTCGGAGATGTCGCTCTCGCAATCGGTAATCCTTATAATCTTGGACAAAGTGTTTCCCAAGGCATCATTAGTGCGGTAGGGCGTAGTGCTGTGGGGGATTCCCTTGGCAGACAAAATTTTATTCAAACAGATGCGTCGATTAACCGAGGAAATTCTGGCGGGGCTTTGATCAATTCTGCCGGTGAATTGGTGGGAATTAGTACATTGAGTATAGGCAAAACCTCAAATGAAATCGCAGAAGGACTGAATTTTGCTATTCCAATGGATATCGCCAATGATGTACTTTATAAAATTATTCGTGATGGGCGAGTGATTCGCGGTTATTTTGGCGTACAAAGTGAGATTAGTGCCAGTACAGAGCAAGGAATTTTAATCACCGGGGTGAGTGCCAATAGCCCCGCAGCCAAAGCAGGTATTCAAGTGGGCGATGTGATTTTAAAGCTTAATAATCAAGAGGCAATTTCAACCACTGAAATGATGCAAATTATCTCTAATACTCCGCCGAATACGACAGTGACGGTGACGGTGATGCGTTTAGGGAAAGTGTTTGATTTACCTTTGGTCGTGGAAGAATTACCTTCTAATTAGAGGTTATATGGAAATTAAAACCAGTCACTTTTTTGCTTGTCTGGATCGCCTACGTTTGATTCAACGTTGGTCGCTAATGCGTAATATTGAAAAAGAAAATCTTGCAGAACATAGTCTGCAAGTCGCATTTGTCGCACAAGCACTGGCAATTATCAAAAATAAATTTTTTGGTGGTAAGATGAATTCTGAAAGAATTGCTGTGATGGCAATGTATCATGATACGTCAGAAATTTTTACCGGTGATTTACCCACCCCTATAAAATATTTCAACCCTGAAATTACCCAAGCTTATAAACAAATTGAGAGTGCGGCAGAGCTACATTTAATCAGCCTTTTACCACAAGAACTGCAAGATGATTTTGCGCCCTATTTAGACAGTGAAACTTTTTCTGATGAGGAAAAACATTTAGTCAAACAGGCGGATTTAATTTGTGCTTATATTAAAGCACAATTTGAACTAGACAATGGCAATCAAGAATTTAAAGCCGCAAAAACAAGATTAGAAACCCTAATGCAACAATGGCATACCCAAGAAATGGATTACTTCTTACAAGTCTTTATGCCAAGTTTTGGACGATCTTTGGATGAGATTGCGTTGTAGACTCAACGAAATGTAGGGGTAATACCGCCTCCATATGCATAGACAAAGCCATATTTGTATCGTGGTGTAATTCTGTTTAAATCATCAAGTACGGTCAAAAGCTACCGCATTTTTATCACAAGCAAAATGAAAAAAGCCCGCAGAGTGCGGGCTTTTTTAGTCAAGTTTTTATTTATCGGATTTACCCAGATTATCAAAGAATTTTTTCACACCATCTAAAAAGCCGGAGGATTTTGGGCTATGTTCGCTTAATCCCTTTCCTTGCAGACTTTCTTCAAGTTGTTTGAGTAATTCCTTCTGCTCACTACTTAAATTTATTGGCGTTTCGACTACAATACGGCAGATTAAATCACCCGCATAACCGCTGCGGTTAGACATTACACCCTTGCCGCGCATTCGGAATAATTTTCCTGTTTGGGTTTCGGCAGGAATCTTGAGTTTTACTCGACCGTCTAAGGTTGGGACTTCAATTTCACCACCCAATGCAGCGGTAGCAAAGCTAATCGGTACTTCACAATAAAGATTATTGCCGTCACGTTCAAAGATATGATGTTCTTTTACGTGAATCACAACATAAAGATCACCTGCAGGTGCTCCGTTTTCACCGGCTGTGCCCTTGCCGCTTAAGCGAAGTTGGTTACCGGTATCCACCCCAGCCGGGATTTTAACTGAAAGGCTTTCTTTTTTATGAACGCGACCATCTCCGTGGCAAACGTGGCAAGGTTTTTCAATTTTCTTGCCGGAGCCGTGACAAGTCGGACAAATACTTTCAGATACAAAGAAACCTTGTTGGCGGCGAACACGTCCTGCTCCGTGACAGGTTGGACATGTTTCAACTTTTGAGCCTTTTTCTGCGCCACTGCTATCACAGTTATCGCAATGGGCAAGAGTATTGATTTGAATATCTCTGGTTGTTCCTTTTACCGCTTCTTCTAAGCTGATTTCAAGATCATAGCGTAGGTCTTCACCACGTACGACACGTTGGCGTGAACGACCGCCACCGCCAAAAATATCACCAAACATATCACCGAAAATGTCACCAAAATCTGCGCCGCCGAAACCGCCGCCAAATCCTCCGTTACCGAAACCGCCTTGTTCAAAGGCTGCGTGTCCGTATTGATCATAAGCTGCACGTTTCTCTTTATCGCTGAGAATTTCATAGGCTTCTTGAATGGTTTTAAATTTTTCCTCTTTTTCTTTATCACCCTGAGTACGGTCGGGGTGATATTTCATCGCGAGCTTTTTATATGCACGCTTAATTTCTTTTTCATCTGCACCTTTTGAGATGCCAAGCAGTTCGTAGTAGTCTTGTTTTGCCATTATATTTTAGTCATTATTGTTTAATAATTTTTGTAGTAGTTTTCTATGCTCTTAATTAAATAGTAAGATAGACCTAATAAAATAGGAAAACCTATAAATTTAGAAAACACGGCTTCCTTTATTCCCCTAATGCCAATAGATTCGAAATAACTCTCTAATGCTATGAGTTGAATACTATCTATATGTTGAGATATTCCCATAAAGTTCATTATATAAATTCCCACAGTATCATATAGAAAACCTGAAATTATATAAGCCACTATCAATATAAAAAAACAACGTAATGGTTTTTTTTCCATTTAATACCTTAAATAATTACTAATTAGACTAAAAGGGCGTTTTGCAACGCCCTTGTTAGTATTAACAAATGAATTATTTGTTATCTTTCACTTCTTCAAACTCTGCATCAACAACATCATCATTTGGTTTGCTGTTGCTTTGAGCTTGTTCGCCTTGTGGTTGGGCGGTTTGAGCAAGTTTTTGTGCTGCTTCTGCAAGAGCTTGGATTTTCGCTTCAATTGCTGCTTTATCTTCACCTTTTGCCGCGGTTTCTAGGTCGCTTAATGCGCTTTCAATTGCACCACGATCTGCTGCTGGCACTTTGTCACCCGCTTCTTCTAATTGTTTGCGGGTGCTGTGTACAAGGTGATCCGCTTGGTTACGAGCTTGTACCAATTCTTCAAATTTGCGATCAGATTCCGCATTGGCTTCCGCATCACGCACCATTTGTTGAATTTCTTCATCACTTAAACCGGAAGAAGCTTTAATGGTGATTTGTTGCTCTTTACCTGTACCTTTATCTTTCGCAGAAACGTGGATAATACCGTCAGCATCAATATCAAAGGTTACTTCAATTTGTGGCATACCACGTGGAGCTGGGTTAATGCCTTCAAGGTTGAATTGACCTAAAGATTTATTTGCTGACGCTTGTTTACGTTCACCTTGTAATACGTGGATAGTTACCGCACTTTGGTTATCTTCTGCTGTTGAGAAAACTTGAGATTTCTTAGTCGGAATCGTAGTGTTTTTCTCAATGAGGGTAGTCATCACACCACCCATGGTTTCGATACCAAGTGATAATGGGGTAACGTCTAACAATAATACGTCTTTCACATCACCGGCTAACACACCGCCTTGTACGGCTGCACCGATTGCCACCGCTTCATCCGGGTTGACATCTTTACGTGGTGCTTTGCCAAAGAATTTTTCAACCTCTTGTTGTACAAGTGGCATACGGGTTTGACCGCCCACTAAGATCACATCGTCAATTTCAGAAGCATTTAAACCGGCATCTTTTAATGCTGTGCGAACCGGCTCAAGAGATTTCGCTACTAAATCTTCAACTAAAGATTCTAATTTCGCACGGGTTAATTTAATGTTTAAGTGTTTTGGCCCCGTTGCATCTGCAGTGATGTAAGGAAGGTTTACATCGGTTTGTTGTGAAGAAGAAAGCTCAATTTTGGCTTTTTCTGCTGCTTCTTTTAAACGTTGCATAGCAAGTGGATCGTTGCGTAAATCTACGCCTTGTTCTTTTTTAAACTCATCTACTAAGTAGTTGATCACACGGGTATCAAAGTCTTCACCCCCTAAGTGGGTATCACCATTGGTTGCCAATACTTCAAAGGTTTTTTCACCGCCAACTTCATCAATTTCAATAATAGATAAATCGAAGGTACCGCCCCCTAAGTCATATACCGCGATCGTTTTGTTACCTTGACCTTTATCCAAGCCATAAGCTAATGCTGCTGCAGTTGGTTCGTTGATGATACGTTTAACTTCTAAACCTGCGATACGACCGGCATCTTTGGTGGCTTGACGTTGTGCATCGTTAAAGTATGCCGGAACGGTGATCACGGCTTCTGTCACTGATTCACCTAAGAAATCTTCTGCCGTTTTCTTCATTTTTTTCAATACTTCAGCAGAGATTTGTGGTGGTGCCAGTTTATCACCTTTCACATTTACCCATGCATCGCCGTTGTCTGCGCGAGTGATTTCAAATGGCATAATATCAATATCGCGTTTTACTTCTTCATCTTCAAAACGACGACCGATTAAACGTTTGATCGCAAATAATGTATTTTTCGGGTTGGTCACCGCTTGACGTTTTGCCGGTTGACCGACCAATGTTTCGTTGTCATTTGTATAAGCAATAATTGATGGCGTGGTACGATCGCCTTCTGCGTTTTCAATCACGCGAGGTTTGTCACCATCCATTACAGCGACACAAGAGTTGGTTGTTCCTAAGTCAATACCAATAATTTTTCCCATTTTGTTCTCCTAATTAAATTTTTAAATTTAGTGTCATTTGTTACGAGTTGTAAGATGTGGATACTTCTTCGCATTTCAAGAGAAAATTAAAAAATTTTTTATTTTTCTCAATAAAAGTGCGGTTGTTTCCGTTCTTGTTTTGCAAGATAAGAGCAAACTATCAAACTTCAAGGGGGAAGCATGTTTTTTTATAAACAAGTGGATAAAAAAGAAAAGTAAGGTAGAATTGGCGAAGTTTTTTATGTTTTATAATCAAAAGGATAACTGATGAAAAAATCAAAAATTGCGATGAGTGTTGTGGCAGTTCTTGCACTTGCCTGGGTGGGGGGAACATGGTTTACCGGTCAAAAAGCAGAGATGGCGTATCAACGTCAAATTGATCAGGCAAATCAAAGGTTTCAAACTTTGGGGCTGTCGGATACGTTCAAGGTTGAATTTAAAAATAAGCAATTTGAACGTGGTTTTTTTAGTTCTCAAATCGAAGATGAGGCTGTGATTACGTTACCACAGGACGAAAAACAATGGATAATTCCTTTTTCCACGACACTTTATCATGGGCCGCTGCCTCTTAATCAATTGGTTAAATTTAATTTGATGCCGACAATGTTTTCTTTAGAAGGCACGATGGGTAAAAATGAGACGACACAACCATTGTTTGATGTGATTAAATCAGATAAGCCTATTCAGTATCAATCCTCAACAAGTTATGATTTAACAACAAAAGGCGCACTGAAGGTATTAGCCGGAGAGTTTGTAGGGCCTAAATCAGACAAAAATAAATTGATTTGGTCAGATGTGGCCATTGGCTTTGAGGTCAATAAAGATCTTTCGGGTATGTATGATACTTCAATTGATAATGTGGTATTTGAGACAAAAAATCCTAGCGATGAAAATAATCTTGAATCAGCGAAACTTCAATGGAAAGGTATTAAGTCTAGTACGACTTTTGCACCAACGAAGTGGGCATACCTCTATACGGGAAAAGGAACATCCTCTATTGAAAGTGTCGAAATGACGAATCTGGCTCAAAATGGAACGGCAATATCTTTTATGGAAAAAGGTGTAAGAGGAACATCAGAGGTGACTTTAGATAGCGATTTTTTAAGTCTTAAAGGCACAAATAATATAGATTCTTTCATCATTGATAGTAAAAACTTAGGTAAAGTAGCCTACAATTTTGAACTCAATCATCTTGAAGCAAATGCGATTAATGCGTTGTTTGAATCTCTCATTAAAGTATTAAAAGAGGGAAGTATCGGCAATATCTCAATGCTAAACCAAATTGTTGAAACATGGGGTAAGCAATATGGAATGGCGATTTTCAATCACCAACCTCAGCTGAAATTTAATCCTATTTCAGTTTCCGATGACCAAGGAAAAGTGGCATTAGAGCTGAATGTAGCCTTAGCCAAAGGGCCTAAATTTGATTTTATGCGCAGTCATTTATATCAACAATTTACGGATTTTTCTATTGATATTCAGGTAGATAAAGCAACGGCTGAGAATCTTATGATGAAGTTTGTTTCAGAAGAAGATAAAGCAAGTACTAAGGCTAAAATTGAGGAAATGGCAGCTGAAGTGGCGAGCAAGGGCATTGCCGTAAATAATGAAAAATCCGTGGTGATGAAACTGGTGCTGGAAAATGGGGAGTTGAAATTAAATGGTCAACCTGTGCCTGAAGAACAAGTTCAAGGTGTAATTTTTATGTTGTTAATGGGCGCAGCGATGCAGCGTTAAGTTTCTTCGGGTTTACATTGATGGTGTTGATTAAAGGAGATAAAGGTGATTTATCTCCTTTTCGTATTTTAAAGTGCGGTTAATTTTACCTGATTTTATCCTAAACGTTCTTTTAGATAACCTTCGTAATCCGGAATTTCAATATCCATGCTTTGTTTAAAAAGAGGTGAAGTGAGTAAAAAATCAGCTGAGGCTTGATTGATTGCAACAGGAATATTCCAGACGGTTGCAATACGCATTAGGGCTTTCACATCAGGATCATGAGGCGCTGCATTCATGGGATCCCAAAAAAAGATCATCATATCCATTTTCTTTTCTGCAATAAGCCCGCCTAGCTGTTGATCGCCGCCCATTGGCCCGCTTAATAAAGGTTGAATGGTTAAAGCTGTTTCCCGTCCGAGCAAGTGTCCTGTTGTGCCTGTTGCATAAAGTTGATGTGAGCCGAGAGCAATTTGATGTTTTTTGGCCCATTTTATGAGGCTTTGTTTGCAACTATCATGTGCCACTAAAGCAATACGTTTATGTGGTGAGAGCGAGCGAAGTGTTGATTTCATCGTGATTTCCTTATGTTAAAAGATGAGAAAACTTTAAATTAAAGACAAGGGCTATGCAAGGTTTTGAGCATTGCTTTCATTACTTCGTTAAAACTTTTCAGAAAAGAACCGCACTTCTATGATATCGCGTAATGTTTTGCGGATAAAAGCGTCAGTTTGGTGAAAATTTACTATCTTTATTTAAAAAAATCTTCTAAAATTTACAAGATTTGTTAAATGTTTGTAAATCGAAACAGGCATTTTGATATTCGTGTTTGACTTTAATAAGTAGTCGAACTAATTTTCACTTGATTAACAGATAAGGAAAACCTATGTCTGAGATTTTAAAAAATGACGTTGATCCAATTGAGACGCAAGATTGGTTACAATCATTAGATTCTTTGATTCGTGAAGAAGGCATTGAGCGTGCGCAATACATCATTGAGCAAGTAATCGGTCAAGCGCGTACTAGCGGAGTTTCGTTGCCAACAGGCGTGACTACGGATTATGTGAATACTATTCCGGTATCTGAGCAACCGGCTTATCCAGGTAATCGCGAAATTGAACGTCGTATTCGTTCAGCGGTGCGTTGGAATGCGATTGCGATGGTTTTACGTAGCCAGAAGAAAGATCTCGACTTAGGTGGTCATATTTCTACATTCCAATCTGCGGCAACCATGTACGAAGTATGCTACAACCACTTCTTTAAAGCTGCAACCGAGAAAAACGGTGGTGACTTGATTTTCTTCCAAGGTCATGCGGCTCCGGGTATGTATGCTCGTGCTTTTTTAGAAGGTCGTCTAACGGAAGAACAAATGGATAATTTCCGTCAAGAAGCCTTTGTTGATGGATTATCTTCATATCCACACCCGAAATTAATGCCTGAATTCTGGCAATTCTCAACTGTGTCAATGGGGTTGGGCCCGGTTAATGCAATTTATCAAGCCCGTTTCTTAAAATACTTAGATAACCGTGGTTTAAAAGATACGAAAAGCCAAAAGGTCTATGCCTTCCTAGGTGATGGTGAAATGGACGAGATTGAGTCTAAAGGTGCATTAACCTTTGCTGCACGTGAAGGCTTGGATAACCTCATTTTCACCGTAAGCTGTAATTTACAACGCTTAGATGGTCCGGTAAATGGTAACGGTAAAATCGTTCAGGAATTAGAGGGACTATTTACCGGTGCCGGTTGGGAAGTGATTAAAGTATTATGGGGCGGTAACTGGGATAAATTATTTGAGAAAGATACTTCCGGTAAATTAACCCAGTTAATGATGGAAGTGGTCGATGGCGATTATTTAACTTTCAAATCCAAAGATGGCGCTTATGTTCGTGAACATTTCTTCGGTCGTTATCCGGAAACAGCTGCATTAGTCGCCGATATGACAGATGATGAAATTTGGGCGTTACGTCGTGGTGCACATGATTCTGAAAAACTGTATGCCGCTTACGCTAAAGCTCAAAATGCAACAAAACCGGTTGTGATTTTAGCGCAGCAAGTGAAAGGTTATAAAATTCCTGAAGCGGAAAGTAAAAATACCGCTCACCAATCGAAAAAAATGTCTTATGAGAGCCTTAAGGGGTTCCGTGATTATTTCCAACTACCATTAACTGACGAGCAAGTTGAAAATCTTGAATACATTAAATTCCCAGAAGGATCTGAAGAATATAATTACTTGCATGGTCAGCGTAAAGCACTAGATGGTTATGTGCCGGCACGTAAACCGAAATTTGATGTGGAATATCAAGTGCCAGCATTAGATGAATTTAACGCTTTATTGGATGCTCAACCTCGTGGTATTTCGACCACTATGGCATTTTCACGTGTATTAAATACCTTATTAAAAGACAAAAATATTGGTAAAACAATTGTGCCGATCATTGCAGATGAAGCGCGTACTTTCGGTATGGAAGGCTTGTTCCGTCAAATTGGTATTTACAATCCACATGGTCAAAATTATGTGCCTTCAGATCGTGATTTAGTGGCGTACTATCGTGAAGCGAAAGATGGCCAAGTATTGCAAGAAGGGATCAATGAATTGGGTGCGACGGCGTCTTGGTTAGCAGCAGCGAACTCATACTCAGTGAATAATCAACCAATGATTCCATTCTTCATCTATTACTCAATGTTTGGTTTCCAACGTGTGGGTGACATGATGTGGCTAGCGGGCGACCAATTGGCTCGTGGTTTTATGATTGGAGGGACATCAGGTCGTACAACCTTAAACGGAGAAGGTTTACAACACGAAGACGGCCATAGCCACATTCAAGCGGGTGTGATTCCTAACTGTGTGACTTACGATCCATCATTTGCCTTTGAAGTTGCTGTAATCATTCAAGATGGTATTCAACGTATGTACGGTGAAAAACAAGAAGATGTGTTCTACTACATCACCACATTGAATGAAATAACAGAGCAACCGGCAATGCCTGAAGGTGCGGAAGAGGGTATCCGCAAAGGTTTATATAAATTTGAAACGGTAGAAGGTAAAGGTAAAGGCCATGTTCAATTGTTAGGCTCCGGTGCGATTATGCGTCACGTTCGTGAAGCGGCACAAATCCTTGCCAATGACTATGGTGTCACTTCGGATGTCTTCTCGGCACCATCATTTAATGAATTGGCACGTGATGGCCATGATGTTGCACGTTGGAACTTATTACACCCAACTTCAGAACAACGAATCCCTTATGTTGCACAAGTACTTGCAGATTTACCAACTGTGGCGTCAACGGATTACATTAAAGGTTATGCAGATCAAATCCGTGCCTTTGTGCCAACGAAACATTATCACGTATTAGGTACGGATGGTTTTGGTCGTTCTGACAGCCGTGCAAACTTACGTGAACATTTTGAAGTCGATGAGCGTTATATCGTTGTTGCTGCCCTTTCTCAATTGGCGAAAGAGGGGACTGTAACAAATCAAGTTGTTGCAGATGCTATTGCAAAATTCGGTTTGAATGTTGAGCGTATCAATCCGCTCTATGCGTAATTGATGGAAAACTGCGGTCAAAAATTTTTGTAAATTTGACCGCACTTTATAAAGGAACAAAATATGTCAAAACAAATTCAAATTCCTGATATTGGTAGCGATGAAGTTACTGTAACGGAAGTCATGGTAAAAGTCGGTGATACTATTGCGGTAGATCAAAGTATTATTAATGTAGAAGGTGATAAGGCTTCAATGGAAGTACCGGCACCGGAAGCGGGTGTAGTAAAAGAAGTTTTAGTGAAAGTCGGCGATAAAGTCACTACCGGTACACCAATGTTGATATTGGATTCTGCAGAAACAGTGGCTCCGGTATCAGCAGCGCCGGTACAAGAAGTGAAACCGGTTGATGCACCTGCGGTAGCAAGCGTAATAGAAGTCAATGTGCCTGATATTGGTTCTGATGAAGTCAATGTCACTGAAATTATGGTGAAAGTCGGTGATTCCGTTGAAGTGGATCAATCTATCATTAACGTAGAAGGTGACAAAGCATCTATGGAAGTGCCTGCACCAATTGCTGGTGTGGTAAAAGAAATTTTAATCAATGTGGGTGATAAAGTTTCTACCGGTAAATTGATTATGAAATTTGAAGTGGCAGGCTCAGCTCCGGCTGTTTCTGCACCGGTTCAAGAGTCAGCTCCTGCGACAGTTGCACCGGCAACATCTTCAGTTAAAGATGTAAATGTACCGGATATCGGTGGCGATGAAGTCAATGTCACTGAAATTATGGTTGCAGTAGGCGATACAGTTTCGGAAGAGCAATCTTTAATTACGGTTGAAGGTGACAAGGCTTCAATGGAAGTTCCGGCACCATTTGCGGGGGTCGTAAAAGAAATTTTAGTGAAATCAGGTGATAAAGTTTCTACCGGCTCATTAATTATGCGCTTTGAAGTGGCGGGGGCTACACCGGTTCAAGCTACAGCACCTGCGCAAGTTGCACCTACAGCACAAACAACAGCGGCTCCGTCTCAATCCTCCAAAACAGAAAGTGGCAATGTATCAGGTTTAAGCCAAGAGCAAGTAGTAGCAAGTGCAAGTTATGCGCATGCAACCCCTGTTATTCGCCGTTTAGCCCGTGAATTTGGTGTAAATTTAGACAAAGTAAAAGGTACGGGACGTAAAGGACGTATTGTTAAAGAAGATATTCAAGCTTATGTTAAGACTGCGGTTAAAGCTTATGAAAGTGGAACAACAGCGTCTTCAGCCGCTGGAAACGGTGTGGCAAATGGCGCGGGTCTTGGTTTATTACCATGGCCGAAAGTAGATTTCAGCAAATTTGGTGAAATTGAAGAAGTAGAATTAAGCCGTATTAATAAAATTTCCGGGGCAAACTTACATCGTAACTGGATGATGATTCCACATGTAACTCATTTCGATAAAGCGGATATCACCGATTTAGAAGCGTTCCGTAAAGAACAAAATGTGTTGGCTGAAAAACAAAAATTAGGTGTGAAAATTACCCCTGTTGTATTCATCATGAAAGCTGTGGCAAAAGCGTTGGAAGCTTATCCACGTTTTAACAGTTCAATTACTGAAGATGCACAACGCCTGATCTTGAAAAAATATATCAACATCGGTGTGGCGGTGGATACACCAAACGGTTTAGTGGTACCGGTGTTCAAAAATGTGAACAAAAAAGGGATTATTGAGCTTTCCCGTGAATTAATGGAAGTGTCGAAAAAAGCACGTGAAGGTAAATTAACCGCCTCTGATATGCAGGGTGGTTGTTTCACTATTTCAAGCCTCGGTGGTATCGGTACAACGCACTTTGCACCAATTGTAAATGCACCTGAAGTCGCGATTTTAGGGGTTTCCAAATCCTCTATGGAACCGGTATGGAATGGTAAAGAATTTGCACCTCGTTTAATTCTTCCAATGTCATTGTCTTTCGATCACCGTGTGATTGATGGCGCTGACGGCGCTCGTTTTATTAGCTATATTGGTGCTGTATTAGCGGATTTACGTCGTTTAATTATGTAATAAGTAACGCCTCTCGTGATTGAGGGGCGTTTTTTAAATGTTCCTGATTGCTCAAAAGAGCGGTCAATAATTTCAACGTTTTTACGAGGTAAAAATGAGTAAAGAAATTAAAACCCAAGTTGTTGTACTTGGTGCCGGTCCGGCTGGTTATTCCGCTGCGTTTCGTTGCGCAGATCTTGGCTTAGAAACAGTGCTTGTTGAACGTTATTCTACGCTTGGTGGTGTATGTTTGAATGTAGGTTGTATTCCATCCAAAGCCTTATTGCACGTTGCTAAAGTGATTGAAGAAGCAAAACATGCGGAGAAAAATGGGGTTTATTTTAGTGAACCTAAAATTGATTTAGACCAAGTTCGTGCGGGTAAAGATGCTGTAGTAGCAAAATTAACCGGTGGTTTAGCGGGTATGGCGAAACAGCGTAAAGTCACCGTCGTTGAAGGTTTAGCGACATTTGCTGATCCAAATACTTTAGTCGCCCGTGATCGCGATGGTAATCCAACCACGATCAAATTCGACAATGCGATCATTGCGGCAGGTTCTCGACCAATCGAATTACCTTTTATTCCACACGAAGATCCACGTATTTGGAATTCAACCGATGCACTTAAATTAAAAGAAGTACCTAAAAAATTACTTATCATGGGCGGCGGTATTATCGGTTTAGAAATGGGAACGGTTTATCACGCATTAGGCTCAGAGATTGAAGTGGTTGAAATGTTTGATCAAGTTATCCCTGCTGCGGATAAAGATGTCGTTGCCATTTATACCAAACAAATTGAGAAAAAATTTAAGCTCATGCTTGAAACTAAAGTTACAGCTGTTGAAGCGAAAGATGATGGTATTTATGTTTCAATGGAAGGTAAAGCCTGCAACGATACGAAACGTTATGATGCCGTATTGGTTGCTATCGGTCGTGTACCAAATGGTAAATTGATTGATGCAGGTAAGGCCGGTGTTGAAGTTGATGAACGTGGTTTCATTCATGTAGATAAACAAATGCGTACTAATGTACCGCATATCTTTGCGATCGGTGATATTGTCGGTCAGCCAATGCTTGCTCATAAAGGTGTTCACGAAGGTCATGTTGCGGCAGAAGTTATTGCGGGACAAAAACATTATTTCGATCCAAAAGTGATTCCATCAATTGCTTATACCGAACCAGAGGTTGCATGGGTTGGTAAAACAGAAAAAGAATGTAAGCAAGAGGGGTTGAATTACGAAGTCGCGAAATTCCCATGGGCAGCGTCTGGTCGTGCTATTGCCTCTGAATGTTCAGAAGGGATGACAAAACTTATCTTTGACAAAGATACTCATCGTCTCTTGGGGGGGGCTATTGTTGGCTCCAATGGTGGGGAGTTACTTGGTGAAATTGGTTTAGCGATTGAAATGGGATGTGATGCAGAAGATATTGCATTAACCATTCACGCCCACCCAACTTTACACGAATCTGTCGGTTTAGCGGCTGAAGTATTTGAGGGATCTATTACTGATCTACCAAATGCAAAAGCGAAGAAAAAATAATTAATCATTATGCTAAAAAGGCAATCTTTATGGATTGCCTTTTTTGTGAAATATCTCACAAAAATGTATAAAAATGCAATTTTAACTGGCTATTTACTTTTATATTTGATAGCCTTCCGCAAATTTTATTTTTATGTCTTTTAGTTATTTTAAATTTTTTACTATGTTAAAGCGATTTTTAACCATTTTGGGGATTGTCACCCTTGCTACAGCCTGTTCAAGTCGTGTTCATCATACTAATAGCAAAATTTCAGAAAGTGATGATGCTCAGTTGACGGGATTAATCAGCCATTTAGAAAAGGCAAATCGTGGTGCTCATCAGACATTAAAAACAAATCGTCCTCGATCCGGTTTAATTAGTGATAAAGCACTTGCCGGTGTCTATAATGAATGGGTTGGGACTCGTTATAGAATGGGTGGGACGAGTAAGCGGGGTATTGATTGTTCTGCATTTATGCAAACCGCATTTTGGTCTGCTTATGGTATTGAATTACCTCGTTCTACGGCAGAGCAACGTTATCTAGGACGCAAAATCAGTAAACATGAATTACAGAAAGGTGATCTTGTTTTCTTCCGTCATAATAATCATGTTGGTGTGTATATTGGCAATAACCGGTTTATGCATGCGAGTACGAGCAAAGGTGTTACTATTAGCTCTTTAGATGAAAGTTATTGGGCGAGAACCTACACCCAGTCTCGCCGTATCATGTAAAGTGCGGTCATTTTTACAAAAGAATTCAGTAATGTAGTAAATGTACAGATAGAAAAATTTATAGACGGCCATATTGGCGTTAGGATTTTAACATATTGAAATTATTTATTTTTTATTAAAGTTCATTCGTTTCTAACGGATAAGTGAAATTTAAATTTGTACAACGAGCACATAATGGTGAAATAATTTAAGCTGAATTGGAGAGTCTCCATTTCAGCTTTTTTATGCGAATTTACCTTTTAATGTTATGTCAGTAATTTTCCATTTTCTCTTATGTTTTATGATAGAATGACAGCCCAAAAATATTGATTTCCTCTCATTTTATTGAGTTTATTTATGAATACAAAACTTGAACTTATCAAATCTTCTATCAAATCCATTCCTAATTATCCGAAAGAGGGTATTATTTTCCGCGATATTACGGCACTATTAGAAGTCCCAGACGCTTTTAAAGCGAGCATTGATTTAATTGTTGACCGGTATCGTGACAAAAAAATTACTAAAGTGCTTGGCACAGAATCTCGCGGTTTTATTTTTGGTGCGCCGGTTGCTCTTGCATTAGGTTTGCCTTTTGAATTGGTACGCAAGCCAAAAAAACTCCCACGTGAAACGATTTCTCAATCCTACCAATTGGAATATGGTCAAGATACCTTAGAAATTCATGTTGATGCTATTTCGGAGCAGGATAATGTCTTAATTATTGATGATCTACTCGCCACCGGGGGAACGGTTGAAGCAACGGTCAAATTGGTTGAACGCCTAGGCGGAAAAGTTAATCATGCCGCATTTGTGATTAATTTACCGGAGCTTGGCGGTGAGAAACGTTTGAATGATTTAGGTGTAAATTGTTATACCTTAGTTAATTTTGAAGGTCACTAATACATAATTTATGAGCTATCAAGTCTTAGCACGAAAGTGGCGTCCTCAAACCTTTGAAGATGTGGTAGGACAAGGTCATATTCTCACCGCACTTTCTAACGGGTTAAAAGAACAGAGACTCCATCACGCTTATCTATTTTCCGGTACACGAGGCGTGGGAAAAACCTCCATTGCACGCCTTTTTGCCAAAGGATTAAATTGTATTAAAAATGGTATTACAGACCACCCTTGTGGCGAATGTGAAAACTGTAAAGCCATTGAACAAGGCTCGTTTATTGATTTGATTGAGATTGACGCAGCTTCTCGAACTAAAGTTGAAGATACGCGTGAACTGTTGGATAACGTGCAATACAAACCTGTAGTTGGACGCTTTAAAGTGTATTTGATTGATGAAGTGCATATGTTGTCACGACATTCTTTCAATGCCTTACTGAAAACCTTAGAAGAGCCGCCTGAATATGTAAAATTTTTGCTTGCTACAACGGACCCACAAAAGCTTCCTGTCACGATTTTATCGCGTTGTATGCAATTTCATCTCAAGGCGTTAGATGAAACGCAAATTTCACAACATCTTGCCCATATTTTAAGTCAAGAAAACATTCCTTTTGAGACACTGGCTTTAGACAAGTTAGCAAAGGCAGCACAAGGGGGTATTCGTGACAGTCTCAGCCTTACGGATCAAGCTATTGCGATGGGGGATCGCCATATAACGGTAAACCTAGTTAACACGATGTTAGGACTATTGGACGATACCCAAGCAATTGACATTATTTATGCCCTACACCAAGGCAATGGCGAAGCTTTAATGAAAACAATTCAAGCGGTTGCTGAAAAGGCCGGCGATTGGGATAGCTTGTTAGCAGAAGTGGCTGAAAAGCTACATCAAATTGCATTAATGCAGCTTCTTCCACAACATTTAACTAATGAAAGTGGGCATCTTTCTTTCCTTGCAAAACATATCTCTCCGGAAGATGTACAGTTTTTCTATCAAGTGATCATCTCAGGTAGAAAAGAATTGAATGTGGCACCAAATTATCGTGTCGGTGCTGAAATGACATTATTAAGGGCATTAGCATTTCACCCAAAGTTCCTTACGGCAGCACCCAAGATTCAGTCATCTGAATATCAGACCCCTTCTCTTGAAAAAAGTGTGGTTGAAAATCACACTAAAGATATTGATGTACCGGTGCTGTCGCAAAATATTAAAGCAACTTACGGCGCAGAAAACCAGCCTATTTCTGCTTCCTCAAATCAGCCACTTAATCTTGCAAGCCTTGCTGCTTTAGATGCGTTAAAGCAACTGAATCAAATTGAAGAGGGGGAACGCCAAGCTCATCAAAAAGAAATGAATAATGCTGTGAGTGAAACCATGCATCGCATACAATCACTTGATGGGCAAAAAATAGAAAGAAAAATGACCGCACTTCCGGTACTTGAGATGACTCCGCCAAATAAAACGGCTGCTAATCTTTCAGTTTCTAGAGTGCCAAAAAATATTCAAACTATGGAAAATACCGTAGAGGATAATACGGAGCGAGAACAGGAAGAGCAAGAACTGGTTGATGCGGAAACCTACCGCTGGGAATGGCGAAATCCAGAGTTGGCAAAGGAAACGGAGGCTATTCGACCATCTGATATTAGACAAGCCATCTTGAAAGATATAACACCGGAATTGCGCTTGCGTATTGTTAATATTACACAGAAACAGGATGAATGGACGGATATTGTCGAGCGTTCCGGGGTAACAGGGTTTTCAAAAGAATTAGCGTTAAATTGTTTCTTACTGAATAAAACTGAAGATCGCATTCAGCTTGGTCTTCATTCGGAAAAAGCCCACTTACGCCAAGATCGTAATATAGATGTATTAGCCGAATCACTCAGTCGGCTTTATGGCGTTCAGATAAAGGTTGATATTCAATTTGATGATCGTCGTATCGCTACGCCAATGGAACATCGTAAACAAGTGTATCAAGATCTCTGTGAACAAGCCCGTGATGAACTTCAACAAGATAAAAAATTACTTCTTTTACAAAAAGAGTTTGATGCAACGCTCGATGTTGAGAGTATTCGACCGGTATAAAATTTGATTTTATTCATCATTTTTTTAATTGAGACCGTTTTCCAATAGTTGAATAAATCATATTGATTGTTGAAAAAGTGGCTTGTTTTAATGAAGTGATGCCTATGCATTAAAGAAAAAACATTTATAAAAATGACCGCACTTTAACTTTATGGCTCACTTAGAACAAGTATCGCTTTTTTACAAAGAAAATCTGTTAAATTGGTTTTTTTGATTAATTTGATAGATTTTAATCGTTAAAACCTTTCTATATAATGCGCAAGAAGTTTACATTCACTAAAGATAAAGAGGAGCATCCTATGACTTCAAAATGTCCATTTTCTCATTCCACATCTTTGACAATGGGAAATGGCGCACCTGTCGCCGACAACCAAAATAGTTTAACAGCAGGTCCACGTGGCCCATTACTTGCACAAGACTTATGGTTAAATGAAAAATTAGCAGATTTTGTACGTGAAGTGATTCCTGAGCGTCGTATGCACGCAAAAGGTTCAGGTGCATTCGGTACCTTTACCGTTACTCATGACATTACCAAATATACCCGTGCTAAGATTTTTAGCGAAGTGGGTAAAAAAACTGAGATGTTTGCACGTTTTACTACCGTAGCGGGTGAACGTGGTGCGGCAGATGCAGAACGTGATATTCGTGGTTTTGCATTAAAATTCTATACTGAAGAAGGTAACTGGGATATGGTGGGTAACAACACGCCGGTATTCTTCTTACGTGATCCTCGTAAATTCCCAGATCTTAACAAAGCAGTAAAACGCGATCCTCGCACTAATATGCGTTCAGCAACCAACAACTGGGATTTCTGGACATTATTACCTGAAGCCTTACACCAAGTGACTATCGTAATGAGTGAGCGTGGTATTCCGGCAAGTTATCGTCATATGCACGGTTATGGTTCACATACTTACAGCTTCTGGAACGAAGCAGGCGAACGTTTCTGGGTGAAATTCCATTTCCACACCCAACAAGGCATTAAGAATTTAACTGATGCAGAATCTGCAGCGATTATCGCAAACGATCGTGAAAGTCACCAACGTGATTTATATGAAGCGATTGAACGTGGGGATTTCCCGAAATGGAAGATGTTTATCCAAGTTATGCCGGAAGCGGATGCAGAAAAAGTTCCTTACCATCCGTTTGATTTAACTAAAGTATGGCCGAAAAAAGACTACCCATTAATTGAAGTGGGTGAGTTCGAACTTAACCGTAATCCTGAAAACTTCTTTGCTGATGTTGAGCAATCTGCATTTGCACCAAGCAACCTAGTACCGGGAATCGGTGCAAGTCCGGATAGAATGTTGCAAGCACGTTTATTCAACTATGCTGATGCACAACGTTACCGTTTAGGTGTGAACTTCCGTCAAATTCCGGTAAACCGTCCTCGTTGCCCTGTTCACAGTAACCAACGTGATGGTCAAGGTCGTGTAGATGGTAACTATGGTGGCTTACCGCATTATGAACCAAATAGCTTCAATCAATGGCAACAACAACCTGATTTCGCTGAGCCACCACTTCGCATTAACGGTGATGCTGCATTTTGGGATTATCGTCAAGATGATAATGACTACTTCAGTCAACCGCGTGCATTGTTTAACTTAATGAACGCAGACCAAAAACAAGCATTGTTTAACAACACTGCTGGAGCAATGGGTGATGCGCCTGACTTCATCAAATATCGTCATATCCGTAACTGTCACTGGTGTGATCCTGCATATGGTGAAGGTGTAGCGAAAGCATTAGGTTTAACGGTAGAAGATGCGTTAAAAGCACGTGATACTGACCCTGCTTTAGGCCAAGGCGGTTTACTATAATTCGCTAAAAAGCAAAAGGTTGATGTCAAAATGACATCAACCTTTTTTGTTTATTGTGCCGATAATATTGGATAAGCTTTGATAAAGTCTGGTAAGCGATAAGCTTTACTAAAAATTAAGGTATAAGTATTACGATCATTATTGACGGCGATGGTGTCAGGAATTGATTCATCTAAACCAAATCGCCAAGGTTGATTGCCTATACGTGTAATCAAATATTCATTACTCACCTCAAAAGGTCCTTCATAGGGTTTTCCAGCTATTGCTACGGTTTTATATTCAATGGGTAAACTCACGGAACCATAAACAGTTTTCCAAAAGAAATAAGGCGAGGCAGTTGGGTTTAAGATAGAGCGGTTTGTTCCTTCTTTCTGTGTTAATTCAATCACTTTACCATCACTCAATTCCAAGCGATGTTGTCCTGGTTCTAACATGAGTTTTTGGGTTTGATGAGCGGCAAGGGTGATTTCTTTTTCATCTAATTTAAATGTCACGGCAGTGTCTGTTGGATTATCAGCATAAACAATATTTTTATCGTACCATGCAACAAGATCTTCCGCTTCAAACGGAAAATATTTTGCCACGAGCGAAACCACAAAATTTCGTTTGCCATCGTCAGCATTGTTATCGGTTGCAGAAGGTTGTACAGCGGCAATGCCGATTAAGGCAGCAATGATAATAAGTAATGAAAGTAATTTTTTCATAAAATTCTCCTAAAAATAACCGCACTTTATTGATGAAAAGTGCGGTAGAAATAATCGTTATTTTCTTGTGGTGTAGTTTCCTTCACACACCCATTTGTAAGTGGTAAGAGCTTCTAATCCCATAGGGCCACGAGCATGAAGTTTTTGGGTGCTGACGGCGACCTCTGCGCCTAAGCCAAATTGTCCGCCATCAGTGAAACGTGTGCTTGCGTTCACATAAACCGCTGCGGCATCCACTTGGTTCACAAATTGGTGTGCCAGAGTTTGAGAGGAAGTTAAAATGCTTTCGGAATGTTGCGTGCCATATTCACGAATATGGGCAATTGCAGCCTGAATGTCCTTCACGATCACGACATTTAAATCAAGAGAACCCCATTCTTCACGTAATTGCTGCTCGGTGATTTCATCTACTGTTGCTCCAGCTTGTTTTAATATTTCAAGTGCGGTTGATTTTGCGTGATATTTTACCTTTTTCGCTGCAAGTTGCGCCACGAGTTTAGGTAAGAATTCAGTAGCAATAGACTCTTGAACAAGTAGGGTTTCTAGGGTATTACAGGTGCTTGGACGCTGAGTTTTCGCATTGTCGATAACTAAAACGGCTTGATTTTGATCCGCACTTTCTTCCACAAAGGTATGGCAAACACCGACACCGCCTATAATCACGGGAATCGTAGAATGTTGTTTACAAAGTTCGTGTAAGCCCGCACCACCACGAGGAATAATCATATCTACATAGCGATCCAGTTTTAATAATTGCATCACGAGATCACGATTAGGATCGGTAATGGCTTGTACCGCAAATTTTGGTAATCCTGCTTGCTCAAGGGCATTTTGCACTACGTTCACCAAAATATGATTAGAATATTGGGTTTCTTTTCCCCCTCGTAAAATGACAGCATTGCCCGTTTTTAAACAAAGACTTGCCACATCAATGGTGACATTCGGGCGTGCTTCATAAATGGTACCAATCACCCCAATAGGTGTGCGGACACGTTCGATTTTAAGACCGCTATCTAGTGTTCCTCCATCAATAATTTTACCCACCGGATCGGCAAGTGAAACCACATGACGTACGTCATTGGCAATACCTTGTAAACGCTCGGGGGTGAGTAAAAGGCGATCAATCAATGCGTCTGATAGCCCGTTTTGTTTTGCCTGTTCAATATCCTTTGCATTCTCTTCTAAAATGCTCGCCGATTGTTGTTCTAACTGTTCGGCAATAATATTTAAAGCACGGTTTTTTTCCGATGTACTCAGCTGTGCCAATATAAAAGCTGCCTCTTTGGCTTGTTTGCCCATTTGTTCTAACATAGTCTGTCTCTCTAACAATAAAAAATAATGATGCGTAGCTTATCTGAAAAATAAAGAAGGTCAAATAGTTAAGCTAAAAGATTTAGCTTGTGGCATTCGGCGTGTTGATATCGCCTTAATTATTAAATAAAGTGCGGTTAAAATTAGCGTGTTTTATATCCGATTATCTAAAAAGTGAAGATTTTAGACAGATTTATTTCTTTAAGAATAAGATGATGGTTATGCTGTTTTATCCTTTCAATAAATGTAACATCAGCATATATCCGGCGATGATAAACAGAATAAGGGCGAGCAATTTTCGTGTAAGCGAGGGGGAAAGTTTGCCGCGAATTTTCATTGAGAAAAAACTCATCATAAATGCGCTTAATACCACAATGGCAACAATAGAGAAATTAACATAACCGACTTGCCAGCTTCCTGTTAGATAAAAAGGTGGGGATTTTGTCAAATAGCTGTACAGACTGCCGCTGCCGCCAATCACCATCATATAATTGGTATAAGGGGCGATTTGTTGGGGCTTAATACTTTTTAATTGACCGATTAAAGGTGCCATAATTGAACCGCCACCAATACCGGTTAGCCCTGCGATTAACCCGCCGAATAAGCATAGTCCGCTACCTTTCCATATTTCACCCGATATTTGTCCGTGATGTGGCAGGCTTTCTGAACTAAACATTATTTTTAGCGCCAGCAGGCTTAACGTTCCGACAAAAATACTAATAATTAGAATATCCGATAAGAAAAAACTAATTTCAAAGCCGGATTGCACACCGATAATGGTTGAAAATGACCAAAACAACACCGCTTTTATACGAATTTGAATTTTTTGCTGATAAAAATAAATCAAATTAATGATTGATGAGCCGATAACAATGGTGAGTGAGGTGGCGGCAATCATTTGCAGTGGAAAATCGGGAAATAATGTATAGAGAATCGGCACCATTAACACGCCACCGCCGATACCAAAAACCGCTGACATTAAATTGGTAAAAAAACCGCATAGCACTAAAATCGAAATTAGCTGTAAACTCATCATTCCTCCTGTTTTTTATTATTATGCTGAATAGGATGCCGCTTGCTTTATGATCCTGCTCATATTATTGAAAAAAAGAATGTCAAATTTGTGATCTAATTCACACCAATTTGGTTGGGGTTATGATGATTATCATAAAACTTCTTTTCTCTCTATATTATTCTAAGTATGCAGTTATATTGGATCAAAATGAGGAGGAGCTATGTTTATAACGATTGCCAGTTTTCTGGTAGTAACGGGAATTGTGGCGTTTATTTCGTGGAAAAAAACAAAAAATGATGATTTAACCACGTCTAAAGGGTATTTTTTAGCGGGAAGGGGATTAAGCGGCGTCGTGATTGGCTGTTCAATGGTATTGACATCATTATCAACCGAACAGTTAATCGGGGTGAATGCGGTATCCTATAAGGGCAATTTCTCGATTATTGCGTGGACGGTTCAATCGGTCATCCCACTATGTTTTTTAGCACTTTATTTACTGCCGAAATATATTAAAAACGGCTATACCACGATTCCTGAATTTTTTGAGAATCGTTTTGATCGCCAAACTCGTTTAATTATGTCTGCGCTGTTTTTGGTGTTTTACCTTTTCATCGTCATTCCGACCGCACTTTATACCGGTGCGATAGCCTTTAATAAAATTTTTAATTTGGAAACCTATTTTGGCTTAACCTATGCCGAATCCATTGTTTATATGGTCATGGCGATTGGGATTGTGGGCGCAATTTATGCCATTTTTGGCGGTTTAAAAGCGGTTGCGGTATCCGATACGATTAATGCGGTGATTTTAGTTATCGGGGCATTATTAGTCCCTATTTTTGCGCTCATTTATTTGGGCGAGGGCAGTTTTATTGAGGGATTAAAAACCATTACAACTTCTCATATTGAGAAATTTAATGCGATAGGCGGTAAGGATGATGCAGTGCCTTGGCCGGCAATGTTTACTGGTATTTTGATTGTTAATTTCTTCTATTGGACGACCAATCAAGCTATCGTACAGCGTGCATTAGGCGCTAGAGATCTGCAAGCGGGGCAAAAAGGTATTCTTATTGCGGCGTTATTTTTATTAACCCTACCGATTATTCTTAACCTACCCGGCTTATTAAGTTTCCATATTCTTGGTGGCGATTTAAATCCAATTGATACCTCTTATCCGACCTTAGTAAATAAAGTGCTGCCAACCTTTTTACAAGGCTTTTTTATTGCTGCATTGTTCGGGGCGATTTTAAGTACTTTTAATTCTTTTTTAAATTCTGCGGCAACCATTTATTGTAAGGATTTATTACCGTCCATTAGTAAAAAAGTGTTTTCCGATCAAGAACTGATTGCCCACGCGAAAAAAGTATCAACGGTCATGGCGATATTAACAATGGTTATCGCACCGTTATTAATGTTCGGTACTGACGGAATTTTCTTATTAACCAAACGTTTTGCCGGCTTTGTGAATATCCCCATTGTGGCACTCTTTGCCGTAGGGCTTTTCAATAAAACTGTTTCCGGATTAGCCGCCAGAATCGCCTTATTACTTCACGTTGTGCTTTATTTCTGTATTGTTTGGGTATTTAATGTCAAAGTGAATTTTGTTTATGTGATGGCGGCATTATTTGTGTTTGATGTAGTTGTGATGTTGATATTAGGGCAATTCCTCAAACGCGAGCCTTATCAAGAAAGCAAGGAAAACAAAGAGGGAGTGGATTTAACTAATTGGAAATATGCACCGCTGACAGTCGTTTCTTTGGTGTTAGGATTGATTACTCTACATGCGTTACTTTCTCCGCTTGGTTTAGCCTCCTACGACGGCAGTCCAAAACTCATTTTAGCAGGCTATGCAATATGCCAAGTGCTACTATTTGTTGTCATGCGTAAAAAAGAGGTGAAGTGATGAATATTATGTATATTTTGCTCGATCAAGTTCGCAAAGATATGTTGGGGACTTACGGGCATCAAATTGTTAAAACACCGAATTTGGATCGGCTGGCACAAGAGGGGATTCGTTTTAATAACGCATTTACACCTGCTTCGGTATGCGGGCCGGCACGAACCTCTTTATTTACCGGATTAATGCCGTCTTCGCACGGCATTATAAAAAACGGCGAAAAAGGCGGAACGGGTGAAATTCATCGAGAAGCACCGAATATTGCCAAATTAGACGGCTATAATTGCTATGTGGTGGGGAAATGGCACGTCGGTACGCAATCCGTGCCGGAAGATTATGATATTAAAGGACATAATTTTGACGGTTATGGCTATCCGGGGAGTGGTGTTTATCATAATTTAGTCTTTAACCAACCACCAACCCATTCTAACCGCTATCAAGAATGGTTGGCTGAAAAAGGCTTTGAGATCCCGACCGTCAGACAAGCCTATTTTGGTGAAAATCCACATCTTCGTGTGCAGGAGCTTTGCGGATTATTGTCCGGCAGTAAAGAGCAAACCATTCCTTATTTTATTATTGATGAAGCCAAACGTTATATTCAAGAATCCTTAGCCGAAGGCAAACCGTTTTTTACTTGGATTAACTTTTGGGGGCCGCATACCCCTTGTATCGTGCCGGAACCTTATTATTCAATGTATTCAAAAGATGATGTCGTTCTAGACGAAAGTTTTTTTAAACCGTTAGAGGGCAAACCTGGGCATTTCCGCACCATTTCAAAAATGTGGGGAATGTGGGAGGCGAGCGAAGATCGTTGGAAAGAAGTGATTACAAAATTTTGGGGTTATATCACATTAATTGACGATGCAATTGGTGAATTATTGGCGTATTTAGAGAGTAACGATCTTTATCATCATACCTTTATTGTCGCCACCGCCGATCATGGCGATGCCATGGGGGCGCACCGAATGATCGAAAAAGGCGAATTTATGTTTGATACCACTTACAATATTCCCCTGATTGTACGCGATCCGTTGTCCGAACGAAAAAATCAGCAAGATGATAACCTGATTTATCTGCACGATTTAACCTCGACGGTTTATGATATTGCCCGACAACCGATTCCGACGGAATTTGAGGGCGAAACCTTGTTACCGATTGTTCGTCAGAAACAAAATAATCAGCGCAAAGGGGTTTTAGCTCAACTGGCTGGGCATTTTGTTTATTTTGAACAGCGAATGTGGCGGCGTAAAGATTACAAATTAGTATTTAATGCGACGGATATTTGCGAACTTTATGATGTACGCCGAGATCCGCAAGAAATGAATAATTTGTTTTATGATGAAAACTATAAAGAGATAAAGCAAGAAATGCTGGAGGAAATGCGTTTAGAAATGCAAAGATTAAATGATCCTCTCGAGAATTGGGTTTATCGAATTATTAATGAAATCTAAATCGTATTTACCTGAAATAAAATCGTTTCGGGTAAATATGATGTTTCTGATAAAACAAAATTCATTTAACCTATTTAAAAGGAACGATAATGAACAAAGGATTGATTGTACCTACTGAACTTGCGCAGTGCCAATTAAACCGGCTTTCTCAAATGAACAAGGGAACGGTGATTTACCAACAGGGTGAAAAAGCGCACGAGTTTTATTATATCAAGCAAGGTCTTATCGGCCTTTATCATACCCTTGATAACGGAAAAGAGAGCTTAGTCAGACTTTATTCTCAAGGCGATTATTTCGGTTTCCGCACATTATTCGGTTTAGGCAACAATCATTATCACTGCACGGCGAAAGTGTTAATTGAATCGGAACTGATTCAAATCAAATTAGATAATATCGATCAATTTTTTCTACATAATAGTGCAATGACAAAATATTTATTGCAAACCTTAGCGGAGGAGTTAAGAGAAGCGGAACAGCGCTTAGCCAAAAGTGCCTATTTGCGTACTTTTGATCGTGTTATCGACAGTCTTTATTTTCTTACTCAACATTTCCCCTACTATAATTGGACTTACCGAGAAATTGCCGAATATGCCGGCTGTGAAACGGAAACGGCAATTCGTATCGGCAAAGAATTAAAACAAAACGGCTTATTTAAAGACGCATTAAATCATCACAAAGGCAAGTAGTATGTCATTTTTTTCGCCGAAAGCGCATTTTCATTTAATGGCAAAACCCAGTAGTTTCCATTGTAATATTCAGTGCGAATACTGTTTTTACTTGGGAAAATCGCAGTATTTTGGCAACAATGCCGCATTTATGTCGGAACATACTCTCAAAAATTATATTAAAAATTACATCGAATCACAGGCGGGAGATCGGGTTGAATTTATGTGGCAAGGCGGCGAACCAACCCTGCTTGGTCTGGATTTCTTCAAAAGTGCGGTCAATTTTCAGCGAGAATTTGCCAACGGTAAAACTATAACCAATGGGTTTCAAACTAATGGTATTGCGCTTAATCAACAATGGGCGGCATTTTTTAAGCAACATCAATTTTTAATCGGACTTTCCATTGATGGTTTAAGTGTCGTGCATAACCGTTATCGTATGACGAATAATGGCAATCCGACCTTTGAACGAGTGGTGAATGCGTTGAAATTACTAAAATCGAATCAGGTAGAATTTAACACCTTAACGGTCGTCAATGATCAAAACTGGCAAAAAGGCAAAGAAACCTATCTGGCGCTCAAATCATTGGGTTCGACATTTATGCAATTTATCCCCATTGTTGAAACGCATTTTCCGACAAACTGTACGACTGAGTTGAAAACAACAGCGTTTTCCGTGCCGCAACAAGGATACGGACATTTTTTAGTCGATGTTTTCCAAGAGTGGAAAAAACAGGATGTTGGTAAAATTTTTGTGTTGGAATTTGAAAATCTACTTGGACAATGGTTGGGTTATCCCTCAAGTAGCTGCATTCATCGCCCGACCTGCGGGCAATCCTTAGTTGTTGAAGCGAACGGCGAGGTTTATTCTTGTGATCACTATGTTTACCCAAATTACAAATTAGGAAACTTAAATGAAACCTCATTAGTGAATCTTGTTTTATCTGAGAAACAGCGCCGATTTGGGCAGTATAAGCAAAATAGTTTGACTCAGACTTGTCGGCAATGTGAATTTCGTGCCTTATGCCACGGCGGTTGCCCGAAACACCGCATTTTGCCGCAAGATAATGACGAGTGGAAACAAAACTATCTGTGTGCGTCTTATCAATATTTTTTTAAACAAACCGCCGATTATATGCAACAAATGAAATGGCAAATTCAAGGAGCTAAACATGCCGATTATCAATAAAATCACCCATCTCACGCCGGAATTAAGTTTATATCATTACAATGAGATTCCGGTTATTTGTTTGGATCATCAGGTCGGGAAAGCGAAAATTGCCTTACAAGGCGCACAGCTATTAAGCTGGAAACCGTATGACGAACAACAAGATTTGCTTTGGTTAAGTGAAATCGAGCCATTTGAATTAGGTACGGCAATTCGAGGCGGTGTGCCGATTTGCTACCCTTGGTTCGGCACAAAACAGTCGCCGGCGCACGGCACGGCAAGATTACGCCTGTGGCAGCTTTCCGATTATGAGATTCAACCCGATAAAGTGCGGTTGGTTTTTGCCTTATTTGATCAAAACCATATTATTGAAGCCAAAATGGAAATGGTATTTGAACAGAAATGCCAGCTGCGTTTTACCCATTACGGACAGCGACCGGCGGAAGTGGCGTTGCATAGTTATTTTCATATTGGTGATATTCGTCAGGTTGAGGTTTTAGATTTACCGACAAGCTGTTTTAATTCCCTGACTCAACAAATGGAAGACGTGCCGAGCAGACGAACAATCAATGAAAATGTGGATTGCATTTATACGGGCAATTTTCATCAGAATCTGATTAGCGATCATCAGTCTAAGCGCGATATTACCATTGAGCATCATAATGCGAGCGAATTAGTGTTATGGAATCCGTGGCATAAAGCCACGAGTGCCATGCAGGAGACGGACTATCAAAACATGCTCTGTTTAGAAACGGCGCGAATCAGTAAACCTTTGAATTTTGGTGAAACCGTTGGCGTGGATATTTTTGCAGATAACGATTTTTCTCGTTAATGATCTATTAAAAATAGACTCAACATTGACCGCACTTTAATACGGCACAACAACGTTGGGTTGTAGAGGGTTAGGTCTTAAACCGTAATGATAAAATGTCTGACTGATTCCAATGGATTTATTCCTGTGAGGGAAAGGATTTCTTTCTTGCATTATGATACTGAAATGGCACTAATGTATTTTCAGCAATTTTATCTTCTTTATGAGCATTATTTCTTTTTCTTTGGGGATTTATCTTTATGATCAACGGTGAGTTCTTGATAGTTAAACACGGGTAATCCCCATTCAAAGCGAATGGCTAAAATTCTCAGTGTAAAGCTACTAATTAGGGTGATTAACACCGCAAGGGTTTGTTCCACCTGTAAAGCTGACAGCCCAAAGTAGGTGAGGGTTGCACAGAGAGAAACACTGGCATAAAGTTCTTTTTGGAAAACGAGGGGAATACGGTTACAAAGCATATCTCGTAATACACCGCCAAATGCACCGGTAATGCAGCCTGCGATACAGACAATCGTGACGCCATGCCCCATATCCATCGCAATTTGAGCACCAATGATAGAAAATACCACTAAGCCCATGGCATCTAAGACTAAAAAAATCATACGGAAATAACGCATAAAATGATTGATAAAGGGGGCAATATAAACAGTCATCACTGCTGCACCGGCAACTACTAAAAAATATTCCGGATGTTTGACCCAGCCTAAAGGGTAGTGACCTAATAATACATCTCGTACAGAACCGCCACCAATAGCCGTTACTGAAGCAATGATAATCACACCAAAAATATCCATTTTTTCTCTACCGGCAGCTAATGCGCCGGTCATCCCTTCAGCGGTAATACCAATGATATATAAAATGCTCAGTAACATTCAGGTTCCTAAAGTGAGGTTAGAATCGATCGTCATTCTACTTTAAAATGAGATGAATTTTTAGCATAATGGCGTATTATTTTTTTCATATTTTTTATTATGTCAGAGCAATCTTCAAAATCCTTTTCCACACAATTTTCAATACTTGCCATCGGTATTGTGCTTGCCGTCGATCTTTTTATATTTTCTTTGCAACCTCAAAACCAAGTGATACCTCATTTAGGGTTGGCTGTGTTTGTTGTACAGTTAATTTCTTTACTGGTGTTTTATAAAGGGGAGATTTGTCCGGGACAGCGTGGGCGTTTAATTAGAGTAAATTTGGCATTTTCACTTTATTGGCTGGTATGGTTAGTGATGGGGCTTTTATTTTCCCACCCGACCTTTACAAACGTGATAAGTCTATGCGGTTTATCTGTTTTGTATTTTACTTGGAAACAACCAAAAGAGGAAAAACTTCGCAACAGTTTTTTGTTTATGGCGGCTTTGGTTGCCGGTTTGGGTGTGTTGGGATATGCGATGTCCCTTAGCCTGTTTCCTTTGCCTGCTTTTGCTGAATATAATCCGATAGCCCCTATTTTAGCTGGTGTGGTTTTATCTAATTTATTTCTCTTGCTAGCGAAAAGCCGATTACAGGGGTTGATTGCATTACTGCCGTTAGTGATGATTATTTTACTGATTTTAAATGCATCAATCATTTTTATTTTTTTGATTTTGAATGGCTTGGAAAGTGCGGTTAATTCCGAAAGTATTTTTGCCTATATCATTTATTTTGTCTGTCATTTAGTGATTGCGGGCGTTTTAGCGATTCATAGCATTCAAAAATGGACTTTAAGTGTGAATACATTATTTATTTTACTCTTTATTACGGCCTGCTTACCATTGTGGATGATATTTGTATGAATCAGAACCAACATCATTATGCCGCTGGCATGTTAGTTGTCGGATGTATTTTATTCGGTTTAGGGAGCATTATCGTTAAATTTGTACCCATAGGCGGTTATGCCATCGCATTCTGGCGTTTACTTATTGCCTCGGGTATTTTCTGGGGTTTAATGAAATTAAAATATCAACATTTCCCGAAAAGTAGAAAAGCATTATTGTATGGCTGTCTATCCGGTATTTTTCTCGCCTTTGATCTTGCCTTTTGGCACGAAAGTATTTATGCCGTAGGGCCGGGTATTTCCACTTTGTTAAATAGCTTACAAATTTTCTTTTTAGCTGTAATTGGGTTTATTTTCTTCTCGGAAAGACAAAGTAAATTACAACTATTCAGCTTGGTGTTGGCGATGGTTGGAGTGGCATTGATTGCCGGTGAAGAGTTGCAGCATAATATTGAAGGTATTTATGGTATTGTTATTGGGGTGATTTCAGCCGTAATGTTGGCGGCGTCAATGGTTATGGTGAAAAAGGTTCACCAAGAGGAAGAGGTTGCATTGTTTCCTCTCATGTTAATCATTAGTTTTAGTGGTGCCATCGTGTTAATTATTCCCTCATTAATATTTAATGCAGACAAACTTTATCCTACTCATTTTCAAGATTGGGGACTAATCGTGATTTATGGCGCTATTATGCAGTGTGTAGCTTGGGGAATGATAGCTTATGCAATTCCATTGCTTTCTTTAGGATTAACAGGGTTATTGTTACTTTCCGAGCCGGTTGCTGCATTGGTTATTGATTATTTTTATTTGCACAAAGCGATTAATCTATGGCAATGGATTGGCGCTGTCTTGACATTGTTTGCTATTTATCTGGGTTCAGTAAAACATTAAAACAAAAAAGTGCGGTTAAAAATAACCGCACTTTGGCATAGTATAAAAGACAATTAATTATTGCTTTTTTCTGCGTTTTATTTTTGACGCATCGCTGGGAATAAAATCACATCACGAATAGATGGCGCATTGGCATAAAGCATAGCGAGTCGGTCTATTCCTAAGCCTTCTCCTGCAGTTGGTGGTAAACCATGTTCAAGTGCAACCACAAAGTCTTCATCTTTAAACATTGCTTCATCATCTCCCGCTTCTTTTGCGGCAACCTGTGCATCAAAACGTTCATTTTGGTCTTCTGCATCGTTTAATTCGGAGAAACCATTTCCAATTTCACGACCTCCGATGAAGAGTTCAAAGCGATCGGTGACATCCGGATTTTCATCATTACGACGGGCAAGTGGTGAGATTTCCGCAGGGTGGGCCATTAAAAATGTTGGTTGAATTAAGTGATGTTCTGCGACTTCCTCAAAAATAGCATTCACAATACTCCCTAATCCCCAAGATTTTTGCACTTCAATACCTAAACGCTCAGCGGTTGCTTTGGCACGATCGAAATCATATAAGTCCTCTTTTACAATGCCTTTGTCTGCACCGTATTTGAGGGTGGCATCGTGTAAAGTAATACGCTCGAACGGTTTGCCAAAATCAAATTCGTATTCACCGTATTTCACGATGGTTGTACCGAGAATATCAATAGCTAATTTGCGTAACAATTCTTCAGTATTGTCCATTAAATCATGATAATCCGCATAAGCTTGATAGTATTCAAGCATGGTAAATTCAGGATTATGGCGAACAGAAACGCCTTCATTGCGGAAATTGCGATTGAGTTCAAATACACGTTCAAAGCCACCCACGACTAAACGTTTTAAATAAAGCTCCGGTGCAATGCGCAAGTACATATCTACATCAAGTGCATTATGGTGGGTCACGAAAGGGCGGGCTGCCGCACCACCGGGGATGACTTGTAGCATCGGGGTTTCGACTTCCATAAAGCCTTTTGAGATGAAATATTCACGAATACCGGCTACTACTTTAGAACGGATAATAAATGTACGGCGGGATTCTTCGTTAGAAATTAAGTCTAAGTAACGTTGGCGATAACGTACTTCTTGGTCTGTTAAACCGTGGAATTTATCCGGTAGTGGGCGAAGTGCTTTGGTTAACAATTGAACTTCACTTGCTTTAACCGTGAGTTCGCCCGTTTTAGTTTTAAATAATGTTCCTTTAACCCCAATAATATCGCCTAAATCCCAGGAGCCCACATCTTCTTTATAGACGCCTTCAGGAAGGTTATCACGTGCCACGTAAAGTTGAATTTTGCCGCTCATATCTTGAATCGTGATGAACGTGGCTTTACCCATTGCACGACGGGTCATAATACGACCTGCAACAGTGACTTCAATATTTTTTTCTTTTAAGGTTTCACCCTCTTCCGATTCATATTGATTATGTAAATCTTGTGCAAGCGAATCACGGCGGAATTTGTTAGGGAACGCATTTCCTTTAGCACGCAACGCAGCTAATTTTTCACGGCGTACTAACATTTCGCCGTTCAGGTCTAATTCTTTTACTTCTTGTTCTGACATTTTTGTTTACCTTAGTGAATTTTTAACTTTAAAAAACATGATTTAAAATGACCGCACTTTTATAATCCGGCTTTTAAACTGGCTTCAATAAAACGATCTAAATCACCGTCTAACACGGCTTGTGTATTGCGGTTTTCTATTCCTGTGCGTAAATCTTTTATCCGGGAATCATCTAACACATAGGAACGAATCTGACTACCCCAACCGATGTCTGATTTATTATCTTCCATCGCTTGTTTGTCGGCATTTTTCTTTTGCAGCTCCAGTTCATACAATTTTGCTTTTAACTGCTTCATTGCCTGATCTTTATTTTTGTGTTGGGAACGGTCATTTTGACATTGCACCACAATTCCGCTTGGCATATGGGTAATACGTACTGCACTCTCCGTTTTATTCACGTGCTGACCGCCTGCTCCAGAAGCACGATAGACATCAATACGTAAATCAGCAGGATTGATTTCAATATCAATATCATCATCAATTTCAGGATAGACAAAGGCTGCACTGAAGGAGGTATGGCGGCGATTATTGGAATCGAACGGGCTTTTTCTCACTAAGCGATGAATACCGGTTTCAGTGCGTAGCCAACCAAAGGCATATTCACCCGTTATTTTGACGGTGGCTGATTTTAATCCTGCTACATCACCATCGGAAACTTCCATTAATTCAGTTTTAAAGCCTTTACTTTCTGCCCAACGTAAATACATCCTCAATAACATTTCAGTCCAGTCTTGTGCTTCAGTACCACCTGAACCGGCTTGTAAATCAATGTAACAATCACAAGCATCGTGTTCGCCGCTAAACATACGACGAAACTCTAATTTTTCGAGTTGTTGTTCAAGCTCGGTTAATTCTGATTCGGCTTCATTGAAGGTTTCTTCATCCTCGCCTTCTATTGCAAGCTCAAGTAGTCCGTCAACATCTTCCAAGCCTTGTTCTAAACTTTTGATTGTATTGACAACCTGTTCAAGCGCAACACGCTCTTTCCCTAGAGCTTGGGCTTTATCGGGATCGTTCCATACATCGGGTTGTTCTAATTCAGCATTGACTTCTTCTAAGCGTTCTACTTTACTATCAAAGTCAAAGATACCCCCTAAGCACAGCGGTGCGCTCAGAAAGGTCTGCGATTTTATTTTTTACAGGATTTATTTCAAACATAATCAATTTACTTTACTCAGAATTTGGCGGATTATATGCTATTTTCTGATTTTTGGGTAGCGAGGCTTGCACAAATTAGCAATCTCTTTATAATCTCAGCCTTTCTTGTTTAGCAAATTTAGGGATCGAAAATGAAGAAAATTTTAACCGCACTTTTATGTGGAATATGTGGAATCGCCGTGAATGCGATGGCTGATGATGCGGCGATTAAAAGCCAATTAAAGGCATTGGGTGCTAAAAGTATTGATATAAAAGATTCACCTGTTTCAGGCGTTAAAACAGCGGTAACCGATGAAGGCATTATTTATGTCACAGAAGATGGAAAATATGCTTTTCAAGGTAAACTTTATGAATTAACGAATAAAGGCCCGCTGGATGTTTCAGGTAAACTTTTGATGGATAAACTTAATTCCTATAAGCATGAGATGATCGTTTATCCTGCGAAGAATGAAAAACACGTCGTGACGGTATTTATGGATATCACCTGCCATTATTGCCATTTATTGCATCAACAAATTAAAGCCTATAATGATCTCGGAATCACCATTCGTTATTTGGCTTTCCCTCGTGCTGGTATGAACACTGCAACAGCAAAACAGATGGAAGCAATTTGGACTGCAAAAGATCCTGTGTTTGCACTAAATGAAGCGGAGAAAGGTCATTTGCCGAAAGAAGTAAAAACGCCGAATATTGTGAAAAAACACTATGAGTTAGGTATTCAATTTGGTGTGAGCGGTACGCCAAGCATTGTGGCCTCAACAGGTGAAGTGATTGGAGGATATTTGAAACCCTCTGATCTATTGGCAGCGTTGGAAGAATAAGACAAAGGTGGGCTTAATGCCCACCGATTTTTTAGTTTATTTTTATACCGTCTGATTTATTATTGTTGTGAATAAACTCATCAAACGTCGTGAAGTATCAGGAGGGGATTTCGTTAGTGAAAATCCCCTGTTAGATCGTCTTTATCGTGCACGTCATATCCAAAATCCTCAAGAATTAGACCGCACTTTGAAATCAATGTTGAACCCAAATCGGTTATATGGCATTGAACAAGGTGTGGAATTGTTAATATCCGCTTATCAAACACAGCAAAAAATTATTATTGTGGGCGATTTTGATGCCGATGGTGCAACAAGTACAGCATTAACCGTATTGGCATTGCGACAGCTTGGTTTTAAAAATGTGGATTATTTAGTGCCGAATCGCTTTGAGCAAGGCTATGGTTTGAGTATTCCGGTCGCTGAAATGGCGATTGAAAAAGGTGTGCAATTGTTGATGACCGTAGATAATGGCGTGTCTTCTTTTGATGGCGTAGTATTTTTGAAACAAAAGGGCGTGCAGGTTTTGGTGACTGATCATCATTTGCCTCCTGAACAGTTGCCGCCGGCTGATGCGATTGTCAATCCAAATTTGGCTCAATGTGGTTTTCCGTCAAAATCCCTTGCCGGTGTGGGAGTCGCATTTTATTTGATGCTTGCCCTACGGGCAAAATTTCGTGATATTGGGATTTTTAATGCAGAAACCCAACCTAATTTTACGGAATTACTTGATCTTGTCGCATTAGGTACAATTGCCGATGTGGTGGCGCTTGATCAGAATAACCGAATTTTAGTGCATCAAGGATTAATGCGTATTCGTGCTCAATATTGTCGTCCGGGGATTGTCGCCTTGGCAGAAGTAGCGAATCGCAATCTTGAGCAAATGTCAGCAGGTGATCTTGGATTTTCTATCGCCCCCCGTTTAAATGCTGCCGGGCGATTGGATAATATGTCTCTTGGTGTAGAATTACTTCTTGCGGAAAATATGCAAAAAGCACGAGAATTAGCGTTGGATTTAGATCAGCTTAATCAAACACGTAAAGAAATTGAAGCAGGAATGAAAATTGAGGCGTTAGAAATTTGCCGAAATTTGACCGCACTTTTCAATGAGCCACCAGTTGGTATCACGCTCTATCAGGCTGATTGGCATCAAGGTGTGCTTGGGATTGTTTCCTCTCGTTTGAAAGATTTATATCATCGTCCCGTGATTGCTTTTGCGCAAGATGGTGAAGGCGTGTTGAAGGGCTCGGCACGCTCTATTGAAGGGCTGCATATGCGTGATGTGTTAGAGAGAATACATTCTTCGCACCCGGATATGATTTTAAAATTTGGTGGCCATGCTATGGCCGCCGGTTTGAGTATTCGAGAAGCTTGTTTTACCGAGTTTCAGCAAGTTTTCAATCAAACGGTTTCTGATTGGTTAGGTGAAGCGAATTTACAACATATCGTCTGGACGGATGGTGAATTACAGGCTCATGAATTAACCCTTGGAATAGCAGAATTGCTAAAAGCGGCTGGGCCTTGGGGACAAGCCTTCCCAGAGCCTTGTTTTGATGGTGAATTTAAAATTCTAGATCAGCGTGCAATCGGACAGAATAAAAATCATCTAAAAATGTTGGTTGAACCGAAACAAGGCGGGCCGCTTTTGGATGCGATAGCATTTAATATTGACACTCGATTGTATCCTGATTTGTCTGTTAGGCTGGCTCGTTTGGTCTATAAATTAGACATAAATGAATTTCGTGGTAATCGTAGCGTACAGTTATTGGTTGATTATATTGAGCCTATTGATGATTAAAAGAATAACAATGTGGCGGTGGGGGTATCTTGCGTTGTTGGGATTGCCTCAAGTGGCTTTTTCTGCTCCTCATCCCAAGGATTTTTCCACACAAAACCAACCGTTATTACCTTCAGCGGATACATTAAAATTTGAAGATGGGCGGGATTATTTTTCCTATCAAGAGCCGGTAGGAGAGGTTTTTCGTGCGGATAAAAAAATTCCTGTTCAATTCTTTTTTGATTACGATTGTCGGGTATGTTCGTCGGCACAGGATATTTTGTCTCTTTATAGCCAGATACGGGCAGATAAAATTGTGCTGGAACAATACCCCGTTGCAACAGCAGAAAGTCAATTTAGTGCGAAGGTGTTTTATACATTGAAGGCGTTGAAAGCGGATGAATTATCTCATGTTTTATTGTTTGAAACCTCGGAAAAATCACGATATGTAGAGTTGGCTTCATTGGAAAAAATTTTAAAATGGGTAGAAGATAACGGGGTGGATAAGGCGCGATTTATTCAAACTAAAAATTCTACCAATATTAAAGAGCAAGTGGAAAAGGCGATTGAACTCACAGAGGAATATGGTGTTTTTACTTATCCTTATGTTGTGATTGGAGGGCGATATGTCCTCACAGCAAGTACACTTTATAACGATGATTACAGTGTGGCAGTATTAGATTATTTAGTGAATAAGTTGGAAAAGGGAAATTAAAAAATGAAGATTGGTATTGTTGGCGCAATGGCACAAGAAGTTGATATTTTGAGTGGCTTAATGACGGAAAAAAATGAAATTCGTGTAGCAAGTGCGGTCATTTTTGAAGGTAAAATTAATGGAAAAACGGTTGCTTTGTTGCAATCGGGCATTGGGAAAGTTGCTGCTGCAATCGGGACAACGGCTTTATTACAACTAACCAAACCGGATCTGGTGATCAATACAGGCTCTGCAGGTGGCGTGGCGAAAGGATTAAAAGTTGGTGATATTGTCATTTCCGATGAAACCCGTTATCACGATGTTGATGTCACCGCATTTGGCTACGAAAAAGGTCAACTTCCGGCTAATCCCGCCTCATTTTTATCTGATAAAAAATTAGCAGATTTAGCCCAAAATATTGCGGAACAGCAAGGGCAAGCCGTGAAAAGAGGGCTGATTTGTTCAGGGGATAGCTTTATTGATAGCGAAGAAAAACTCTCAAGAATAAAAACTGATTTTCCTCATGTGACGGCGGTAGAAATGGAGGCGGCAGCCATTGCACAAGTATGCCATGCTTTTAATGTCCCTTTTGTTGTGGTACGAGCTATTTCTGATGGGGGCGATGGCGAGGCAACGCTATCTTTTGAAGAATTTTTACCTTTAGCGGCGAAGCAGTCCTCCACATTGGTTTTAGGTATGTTAGATAAATTATAGGATTTCTTATGGGAACAATTATTACCGTTGATGGGCCAAGTGGTGCGGGCAAAGGGACATTATGTTATGCTTTGGCTGAAAAATTGGGTTATGCCTTGCTAGATAGCGGTGCAATTTATCGTGTAACCGCTTTAGCAGCATTAAAAAGTGCGGTTGATTTAACGGATGAATTGGCTTTGGCCCAACTGGCACGCAATTTGAATATTCAATTTATTCCAGAGGACGGAGAAGTCCATATTCTTTTGAATGGTGAAATGGTGAGTCATCTGATTCGAACACAAGAGGTCGCAGAGGCTGCGTCCCAAGTGGCAGTTTTTCCTGAAGTTCGGGCTGCGTTGCTGCAACTTCAGCAAGATTTTGCTAAAAATGACGGATTAATTGCTGATGGACGTGATATGGGAACAGTAGTATTTCCTCAGGCTCAAGTAAAATTATTTTTAGATGCCAGCTCAGAAGAACGCGCAAAAAGACGTTATAAACAGTTGCAAAGTAAGGGAATTAATGGTAACTTTGCGCAGATTTTAGCCGAGATAAAAGAGCGTGATTTTCGTGACCGAAATCGTGAGATTGCGCCACTGAAACCTGCTGAAGGTGCGTTGTTGCTTGATAGTACAACATTAAGCATTGATGAAGTGATTGATCAGGCTTTGGTCTATATTCAACAGCGCATCAATCTTTAAACCCTGTTTATTCAAGGATGAATAGACGTTTATTTTCAACCCCGCATCTTAAGGATTAAATGTGGATGTTATTAACTTTTAAAGAAGATTATTTATATGTCAGAATCTTTTGCTCAACTTTTTGAAGAATCATTAAAAGGCCTTGAAACCCGTCAAGGTTCAATCGTTAACGGTACTGTAGTAGCTATCCAAAAAGGTTTTGTCCTTGTTGATGCAGGTTTAAAATCTGAGTCAGCTATTCCTGTTGCTGAATTTTTAAATGCGCAAGGCGAGCTTGATATTCAAGTTGGCGACACTGTGAATGTTGCATTAGACGCTGTTGAAGACGGTTTTGGTGAAACTAAACTTTCTCGTGAGAAAGCAGTTCGTCACGAATCTTGGATTGAGTTAGAAAAAGCTTATGAAGAAAAAGCAACTGTTATCGGTTTAATCAACGGTAAAGTGAAAGGTGGTTTCACAGTTGAGTTAAACGGTGTTCGTGCATTCTTGCCAGGTTCTTTAGTTGATACTCGTCCGGCACGTGATGCCGATCACTTACTCGGTAAAGAGTTAGAATTCAAAGTTATTAAACTAGATCAAAAACGTAACAACGTTGTTGTTTCTCGTCGTGCTGTAATTGAATCTGAAAATAGCCAAGAACGCGAACAAGTGTTAGAAAACCTTGCAGAAGGTTCCGAAGTTAAAGGTATTGTTAAAAACTTGACTGACTACGGTGCATTTGTTGATTTAGGTGGCGTTGACGGTTTATTACATATCACTGATATGGCTTGGAAACGTGTTAAACATCCAAGTGAGATCGTAAATGTTGGTGATGAAGTAACGGTTAAAGTCTTGAAATTTGATAAAGATCGTACTCGTGTATCTTTAGGCTTAAAACAATTAGGTCAAGATCCTTGGGTTGCTATCGCTGAGAATCATCCGGTAAACAGTAAATTAACCGGTAAAGTCACTAACTTAACAGACTATGGTTGCTTTGTTGAAATTTTAGATGGTGTTGAAGGTCTTGTTCATGTTTCTGAAATGGATTGGACAAACAAAAATATCCATCCTTCTAAAGTTGTCAGCTTAGGTGATACTGTTGAGGTCATGGTATTAGAGATTGACGAAGAACGTCGTCGTATTTCTTTAGGTTTAAAACAATGCAAACCAAACCCATGGACTCAATTTGCTGAAACTCACAATAAAGGCGATAAAGTAACTGGTAAAATCAAATCTATCACTGATTTCGGTATTTTCATTGGTCTTGAAGGTGGTATTGACGGCTTAGTTCATTTATCTGATATCTCTTGGAATGTCTCAGGTGATGAAGCTGTTCGTAACTACAAAAAAGGTGATGAAGTTTCTGCCGTTGTGCTAGCTGTTGATGCAGTGAAAGAGCGTATTTCTTTAGGTATCAAACAGCTTGAAGAAGATCCATTTAATAACTTTATTGCTATCAACAAAAAAGGTGCAGTAGTTTCTGCAACAGTTGTTGAGTCCGATGCTAAAGGTGCAAAAGTTGAATTAGTTGGTGGTGCAGAAGGTTACATTCGTGCTGCTGATTTAACAGGTGAAGTATCTGCAGGTGATGTTGTTGAAGCAAAATATACTGGTGTAGATCGTAAAGCTCGTATCGTTCACTTATCTGTAAAAGCAAAAGATCAAGCTGAAGAAGCAGCAGCGGTTGCAAATGTGAATAATAAACAAGAAGAAGTTGCTATTCCAAATGCTATGGCTGAAGCTTTCAAAGCTGCTAAAGGTGAATAATTAATATTTGGGCAAGGCTGGGGAAGTCCCAGCCTTATTTTTTAGGGTTTATTGCTAATTCATCCGGCATTCATAGTAATGATGACTGACTTATCAATAAATCTTATTGTCATAAATCAGCATATAATAGAAATAAGGGAGAAATAGAATGACCAAATCAGAACTTATTGAAAATTTATCCATTAACCATCCTTCCTTATCCGTAAAAGAAGTTGAAGGAATGGTAAAAGATATTTTAGAGCTTATCTCACAGTCATTAGAAGAAGATAATCGTGTAGAGATTCGAGGATTTGGTAGTTTTTCCTTACATTATCGTCAGCCCCGTCTTGGGCGAAATCCTAAAACCGGTGATTCTGTCAAATTAGATGCGAAATGCGTACCACATTTCAAAGCGGGAAAAGCACTGAAAGAAAGGGTGGATATATTTGCGTAGAAATAGATGAAATAGCGACACTTAGGTGTCGTTTTTCATAGGAAACTTTGGCATAATTAAGAAAATTTTTTGAGGGATTCATTATGATTAAATATATTTTAGGATTTGTTATTGTACTGGCTATCGTGATAGTGGCTATTACGGTAGGGGCTAATAATAATCAAATTATCACATTCAATTATATTGTGGCAGAAAGTCAATTCCAACTTTCAACATTGGTTGCCATTTTATTTGGTTTAGGCTTGCTCTTAGGATGGTGTATCACCGGTTTTTTCTATTTAAAACTGAAACTCAAAAATATGTCTCTTAATCGACAAATTAAACGACAAGCCTTACAGATAAACGATTTAACCACAGCTCGTGATAAAACTAGGGCTGAATAATGCTTGAACTACTCTTTCTGCTTTTGCCTATTGCGGCAGCCTATGGTTGGTATATGGGGCAGCGTAGTGCAAAAAAAGATCAGGAAGATATTAGTAATAAACTCTCCCGTGATTATGTCACGGGGGTTAATTTTTTACTTTCTAATCAAACAGATAAAGCAGTTGATTTGTTTTTGGACATGTTGCAGAAACAAGAAACTGAGAATGAAATAGAAAGTCATTCCCAATTTGAAGCGGAACTTACTCTTGGTAATTTATTCCGCTCTCGCGGCGAGGTAGATCGCGCACTTCGCATTCATCAAACGCTAGATCGTAGCCCTAATTATTCTTTTGAACAAAAACTTTTAGCTAAACAGCAGCTTGCCTGTGATTTTATGGCGATAGGTTTTTTTGATCGTGCAGAAAGCCTTTATATTTTATTAGTGGATGAACCTGAATTTGCCGAGAATGCACTACAACAGCTGCTATTAATTTATCAAAAAACAAAAGAGTGGAAAAAGGCTGTCAATATTGCAGAAAAGTTAGCGAAAATTAGTCCAAAAGAGAATGATATTGAACTTGCACAATGTTATTGTGAGTATTCTGAAAGTTTGAGTAGGGAAAGTGCGGTTGAAAAACGCAATTTTTTGCAAAAGGCGCTCCAAGTTTCTTCCAGCTGTGTCAGAGCATCAATATTATTGGCAGATATTGATATTGAAGAAAAATCTTATCCACAGGCAATTAAAACATTAGAAAATGTACTTTATCAAAACCCTGACTATATTGGTGAAGTGCTATCAACTTTAAAATCTTGCTATAAAATACTAAACCAGCTTGATAATTTTGAGTTATTTTTGATTCGTGCAGGACAAATGGTTAAAAATGATGAAGTTAATTTAGCTCTGACAAAATTAATTGAAGAAAAAGATGGAAAATCTGCTGCACAAGCTAAGCTTTATCACCAATTAACAAAAAAGCCAAGTACGCTTATTTTCTATCATTTTATCCAATATCAAATTGATGATGCAGAAGAAGGGAGAGGAAAGGAGAGTCTTACTCTACTTCATAAAATCGTCGGTGAGCGTATTAAACAAAGTGCCACTTATCGCTGTTCAAATTGTGGCTATCAGGTTCATAAATTACTTTGGAATTGCCCATCATGCCGTCATTGGGAAACAATAAAGCCATCATCAATATAATTTATACATAATAAAAGGTACACAGAGAGGTAAAATTATGAGTAGTAAAGTTATTGTCGCACTTGATTATGAAACGGAAGCAGAAGCTCTTGCGTTAGTTGATCAAATTGATCCGAGCTTATGCCGTTTAAAAGTTGGTAAAGAAATGTTTACCACTTTGGGAACAAATTTTGTTAAACAACTTCATCAACGTGATTTTGAAGTTTTCCTTGATCTTAAATTCCATGATATTCCAAACACGGTTGCACGAGCAGTGCGCTCTGCGGCAGATTTAGGCGTATGGATGGTAGATGTTCACGCTAGCGGTGGTTTGAAAATGATGGAGGAAGCGAAAAAAATTCTTGAACCTTATGGTAAAGAGGCGCCGCTTTTAATTGCTGTAACGGTTTTAACCAGTATGGAAGATTTGGATTTACTTCAAATTGGTATTAATGCCTCCCCTATGGAACAAGTATTACGTCTTGCTCATCTAACCCAACGAGCCGGATTAGACGGGGTAGTTTGTTCACCGCAAGAAGTGGAAATTTTACGTAATAGCTGTGGTGCTGATTTCAAATTAATTACCCCTGGTATTCGTCCAATTGGTGCTGATTTTGGTGATCAACGCCGTGTTATGACGCCGGCAGCCGCAATCCGTTCAGGCTCGGATTATTTAGTGATTGGACGTCCAATTACACAAGCAGAGAATCCGGCAGATGTGCTTCGTTCTATTAACGCCTCTATTGTGCAGTAGTTATGTCTGATTCTGTTTTAGTTTATTCCACAGAAAGTGGGCGAATTAAAGAAGAAAAGGTTCAGCGACCAAGACCTAAAGGTGATGGTATTGTGCGTATTCAGAGGCAAACCAGTGGCAGAAAGGGGGCTGTGGTTTCTGTCATTACTGGCTTAGATTTACCGGATGAGGAATTGAAAAAACTTGCTACGGTACTCAAGAAACGCTGCGGTACAGGTGGTTCAGTAAAAGACGGTAATATTGAGATTCAAGGTGAAAAACGAGATTTGCTCAAAGGATTACTTGAAGAAAAAGGTTTTACCGTTAAACTGGTGGGCGGCTAGAAAAGCAAAAATCCATCTTATTAAAGATGGATTTTTTATCTGATTTTAGTGAATATAAGCAATAAGAATCGCACTAATAAAGCTTATTAGAGCAAGGAGTAGGAATATTGGATTGGCTTTTACCACCTTTCTGCCAAAGAATTTTGCTGAAAAGATAACATACAAAATAAGTAGGCAGAATTTGGCGATAAGCCAAGTTTCCAACTCAAAAGGTAATAGGAAAAATATCACTAAACCACTTACGATTAAGGCCGTATCTGCTACGTGCGGTAAAATTTTTAACAATTTTATAGCTCGCCAATCTCCCCCCTTTAATTGCATTATGCCGCGGATAAGCAAAAGTCCTAAACTTAAAAATGCACAGAAAATATGTAAAGAAATTAACATAATCACTCCTAAATAGATATTATATTTCTATTTAATTTCATAAACAGTAACACCACACTCCCGATCAGTGCTTATTGGTGCAACCTCATAGTCTTTACCTGCTTCAGGAATAAAGGTGACAGTATTTCCTTTGCAGCTTTTTCCTTTGATAACAGTCGTAATTTTCTCAGTTGCGGTGTAGTGCGTATGAGTGCTGTCCATTGAAATAATTTCATTAGTGACCTGTACTTCTGCGTTAGCCGGAATAACAAATTCTTTAAAAAAGATACTTGATAATAATTTTGAATGTGCAGATGGATTCTTGCTTAATGGAGTTTCCGGCATTCCAATACTTTCGTTGTCTTTGGCTCCAACCATTGAACTAAAGGCTTGCCCTAAACCGCCACCAACGGTTACTTTTTCTTTTTTGCCATCAATATTTACTGTTAAAAAAGATGGTCGTCCATTTTGTCCGTATAAACGAATTCTGGCATCTTTTGTTGCATCATAGGGGGCATGTTGATTAGATAGCTCTGTTGAAACACAGGCTGCCGCTCCCAATGTCATGATTGAAATCAGCAATAAATTTTTCATTTTGACTCCTCAATTTATAAAGTGCGGTCAAAATTAACCGCACTTTCTTCTTTTTATTTCGCAATACGTTTATATTTCATACGATGTGGTTGCAACGCTTCGGCTCCAAAGGTTTTCTTTTTCCACTCTTCGTAGTCGGAGAAGTTACCTTCATAGAAGGTCACTTTACCTTCATCGCCATAGTCTAAAATATGGGTTGCAATGCGGTCTAAGAACCAACGGTCGTGTGAAATCACCATGGCACAGCCCGGGAATTCCAAGATGGCATTTTCTAATGCACGCAAAGTTTCTACATCAAGATCATTGGTCGGTTCGTCCAGTAAGAGTACATTGCCGCCTGCCTGTAGTAATTTTGCTAAATGTAAACGCCCACGCTCACCACCGGAGAGTTCACCTACCCGTTTTTGTTGATCCACACCTTTGAAATTGAAGCGTCCCACATAGGCTCGGCTTGGAATTTCAAAGTTACCAATAGTGAGAATATCCTGCCCATTTGACACTTCTTCCCACACGGTTTTCTTATCATCCATCGCATCACGGAATTGATCTACGGAGGCGAGTACAACAGTTTCTCCCATGGTGATTGAACCGCTATCAGGTTGCTCCTGTCCTGAAAGCATACGGAATAGAGTAGATTTACCCGCACCGTTTGCCCCGATAATCCCCACAATCGCCCCTTTAGGAATAGAGAAAGACAGGTTATCAATTAACGTGCGATCACCATAGGATTTGGTCAAGTTTTGCACCTCGATCACTTTATCACCTAAGCGTGGACCAGGTGGAATAAAGAGTTCGTTGGTTTCATTACGTTTTTGATATTCTCCGGAATTGAGTTCTTCAAAACGAGCCATACGTGCTTTGCTTTTCGCTTGGCGACCTTTCGGATTTTGGCGAACCCACTCTAATTCTTTCTCAATAGATCTTTGACGAGCTGATTCCGCTGCTTGCTCTTGGGCTAGGCGTTTTTCTTTTTGTTCTAGCCAAGAAGAATAGTTACCTTCCCAAGGAATTCCTTCACCACGGTCAAGTTCTAAAATCCAACCGGCAACATTATCCAAGAAGTAACGGTCGTGGGTAATTGCTACGACTGTCCCCTCATAATCGTGGAGGAAACGTTCTAACCATGCCACAGATTCTGCATCTAAGTGGTTAGTTGGTTCATCTAATAAGAGCATATCCGGTTTTTCTAACAAGAGACGACAAAGTGCGACACGGCGGCGTTCACCACCCGACAAATGCTCAATTTTTGCATCCCAATCAGGCAAGCGTAATGCATCGGCGGCACGCTCTAGCTGATTATCTAAATTATGCCCGTCTTGTGCCTGAATGATTGCTTCTAACTCGGCTTGTTCTGCTGCGAGTTTATCAAAATCTGCATCAGGATCGGCATAAAGGGCATAAACTTCATCAAGACGAGTAAGCGCATTTTTAACTTCAGAGACGGCCTCTTCCACGGCTTCACGTACGGTTTGTTGTGGCTCAAGTTTCGGCTCTTGTGGCAGATAGCCAATTTTAATGCCCGGTTGTGGACGGGCTTCCCCCTCAATCTCTTTATCAATCCCCGCCATAATACGGAGTAGAGTAGATTTACCTGCCCCGTTTAAGCCAAGCACCCCGATTTTCGCTCCGGGGAAAAAACTCAAAGAAATATCTTTCAAAATATGCCGCTTCGGTGGGACAACCTTCCCGACACGGTGCATGGTATAAACAAATTGTGATGACATAATCGTTCTTTCTCACTGGTTAAAAAAGTGCGGTCATTTTACTTGATGTTTAGCAAATAAGCTAATGAGAAGGCAAAAAAAAACCACCCGAATCGGGTGGTAGGAAAGTAGTTTAGCTATATTTATGATTATTTTATTTAGGAACTTTATGAATATCAAGCAATCACTTGACTGTGCGGATGATACAGAAATTTTCTTTTCAAATAAAATCCAATCTCATTGTTTCTTGATTTATATCAATAAATTTCAGTGATTTATGCAATTTCGATTATAAAGTAAACATTTTTTAGAATTTTTTTGTCTATGCTAAAATGAGTGGTCTTTTATTGGGAGCTAAACGTGAAAAAATTATTACTCTTTTCTTTATTTTATTCAGGGATAGCATTTGCTCACCCTCATGCGTTTATTGAAATGCAAACGAAAGTGCTGGTCGAAGAAAACCAATTAGTGGGATTTTCGATGAATTGGATGTTAGATGAAGCGAGTTCTTCAGCGGTATTGTACGATATGAAACAGGCTAGGGGAGAGGGCGAAAAGCAAAAGTTAGTTGATGACGTGATGGACAATGTAGTGAATGAACACTATTTCAGTTATTTCTTCAATAAACATAACAATAAGATCAAATATAAAAAGCAGGTAAAAAATTATGGTGTAAGCGTAAAAGGTAGGCGGATTCAATATTATTTTGATTTCTTTCTCTCCCAGCCACAGTCATTACAGGATAATGCCTTTACACTTATGACTTATGATCGCACTTACTATGTTTCGATGTACTATCCAGAAGATCAAAGTGCGGTCGATTTTTCAGCGCTTCCGAAAAATTGCAAGGGAAGTCTTGACGCTCCCAATGTTGATGAAAAGATACAATCTTATGCAGCATCTTTAGATAAAACGCAGAAAGATGAGGATGATTCTTTAGGCGTGATGTTTGCCCAAAAAATAAAAATTCAGTGTGAGTAAATTATGAAACCGATTTTTCCATTCAAATGGCTCATCACTCTCATTGTGGCGCTAGTGGGTATTTTCTGGTTTTTTCCTTGGCTTTTTGTGAAAGTTGTGGCATGGCAACAGATATTTAATCAGCTGATTACTGAAAACCTTCATGAGATTCAGCAACAGTCGGTATCTGCAGGGATAATATTAATTAGCGTGAGTTTTCTTTATGGCGTGCTACATGCACTTGGACCGGGCCATGGTAAATTTATTATTGCAAGTTATTTATCTACACACGAAAGTGAACTGAAACAAAGTGTGAAATTAAGTTTACTTTCTTCACTTATGCAGGGGATTGTGGCAATTACTGCAACCTCTATTATTGTGGTGATTCTAAATCTCTCCTCTCGCTATTTCAAATTGAGCCAATTATGGTTGGAACGGAGTGCGTTGATTCTATTAATGGGATTGGGCTGCTATTGGATTTATCAAGGTGTGCGAAAGCCATCGGGTTTTCGTATTAATTCCATTCAGCCGAGCGATTTAGCATTACAAAGTGCGGTCAAAATTAACCGTACTTTTAACGCGAATTGTGGTTGTGGGCATCAGCATTTGCCGAATGCGGTTCAATTAAAACAAGCTGATACTTGGAAAAGCCAATTTCTGGTGATGGTGAGTATTGGTTTACGCCCTTGCACCGGTGCAATTTTTGTTCTTTTCCTTGCTTATATGCTTGATTTATTTATTTGGGGGATCGTTGCAACTTTTGCGATGTCTTTTGGTACAGGGCTAATGTTAGCTTGCTTTGCGATTCTCGTGCGTTATGCCAAGAATGCGGCAATACGGATTGGGCAGTGGTATGATGTCAAAGGGTTAAAGAAATATAGTGGGCGCAGAGTAAAAATCATTGCCGGTGTCATCATGCTCTTTTTTGCGATCACGTTATTTTATGGGACGACTCTTGACGTGAGGGGCGGAGTGGTATTGTTTTGAAAATAGCAGATAAAAATAAAGCCCATCAGCATGATGGGCTTAAAATCTTTTGGTTGTTAATTTAGGATTCGTAAAAGGAGACAAACGAAAACTAAACCAAAAGAGAAATTGGCTCCTCCTGCTGGACTTGAACCAGCGACATATGGATTAACAGTCCACCGTTCTACCGACTGAACTAAGGAGGAATAATTCTGTATCACAATGAATCGGCGCGCATTTTAATGATCGAGTAATAGTTTGTCAACGGGTAAAATAAAAAAATTCAAAAAAATTTTAACGTATTTTTCTATCCACAAAGGCTGTGGATAACTTTGTGGATTAAAATAAAATAAGATCCTCTAATGCTGATAAATACTGGGATTGTACAAGGTGGAGTAAAAATTGACTGCAAAATAACATTTCTTTATTTATCAATTAGTTAAATAAAGTCCAGCAAAAAATATAAAAAAAGTTTTCAATTTTGTGAGGTTTTTCTCTTGACATCGCTAACACTGTGTAAAACTTACCTTTTTCACTCTATACGGAGTAAGAAATATGTTAGAATAGCGCCAGTAAAAACTCATGCAATTTTAACCGCACTTTTATGGCAGAAAAAATTAACAGTAAACCTTTTATTCTTCATTCCGATTTCAATCCTTCCGGTGATCAGCCTCAAGCTATTGAAAAACTTGCTGAAAATTTAGATGACGGGCTTGCCCATCAAACACTTCTTGGGGTGACAGGATCGGGTAAAACTTTTACTATCGCCAACGTGATCGCAAAATTGAATCGTCCGGCGATGTTACTTGCACCAAATAAAACCCTTGCCGCCCAGCTTTATGCGGAAATGAAGGCTTTTTTTCCTGAAAATGCCGTGGAATATTTCGTCTCCTACTATGATTATTATCAACCTGAAGCCTATGTGCCAAGTAGTGATACCTTCATTGAAAAAGATGCCTCCATTAACGATCAAATTGAACAAATGCGTCTTTCTGCCACCAAATCTTTTTTGGAACGCCGTGATACGATTGTGGTGGCTTCGGTTTCTGCCATTTACGGCTTGGGTGATCCGGATAGCTATTTGAAAATGATGTTGCATCTGCAACAAGGTGCGATCATTGACCAACGCCAAATTCTTGCCAAATTGGCAGAATTGCAATACACGCGTAACGATCAAGCGTTCCAACGGGGAACTTTCCGAGTTCGTGGTGAGATTATTGATATTTTCCCTGCAGAATCTGACGATATTGCCGTTCGCATTGAATTATTTGATGATGAAATTGAACGCTTAAGTTTATTTGATCCACTGACCGGGCATCATTTAGGTGCGGTGCCACGCTATACGGTGTATCCGAAAACCCACTATGTGACACCACGTGAACGCATTTTAGATGCCATTGAAAAAATCAAAGCGGAGTTGGTACAACGCCGTGAATATTTCATCAAAGAAAATAAATTGTTGGAAGAACAGCGTATTAGTCAGCGAACAATGTTTGATATTGAAATGATGAACGAATTGGGCTATTGCTCCGGCATTGAAAATTACTCGCGCTATCTTTCCGGTCGAAATGAAGGTGAACCGCCACCGACATTGTTTGATTATATGCCTTCTGATGCTATTTTGATTATTGATGAATCCCACGTGACCGTCCCACAAATCGGCGGAATGTATCGTGGCGACCGTTCACGCAAAGAAACGTTGGTAGAGTATGGTTTCCGTTTGCCTTCAGCCTTAGATAACCGCCCGTTGCGTTTTGAAGAATTTGAACGCCTTGCACCGCAAACTATTTATGTTTCCGCTACACCGGGACCTTATGAATTAGAAAAATCCAGCGATGAAATTATCGATCAAGTGGTGCGTCCGACAGGCTTGCTTGATCCGGAAATTGAAATTCGCCCTGTTGCTATTCAGGTGGACGACTTACTTTCCGAAGCACGTCAAAGAGCGGACAGAAATGAGCGTGTTTTAGTGACGACCCTTACCAAAAAAATGGCGGAAGATCTCACGGATTATTTGGATGAACATGGTATTCGGGTACGTTATCTCCATTCGGATATCGACACCGTTGAACGGGTAGAAATCATCCGTGATTTACGCTTGGGTGAATTTGATGTGTTGGTTGGGATCAACCTATTGCGTGAGGGGTTAGATATTCCGGAAGTTTCACTGGTGGCAATTTTAGACGCGGATAAAGAAGGTTTCTTGCGTTCTGAACGTTCGCTTATTCAAACCATTGGTCGTGCTGCACGTAATCTGAAAGGAAAAGCGATTTTATATGCCAATAGCATGACTAAATCTATGGAAAAAGCCATCACGGAAACCAACCGCCGCCGTGAAAAACAAATGAAATACAATGAAGAAAAAGGCATTATTCCACAGGCATTGAATAAAAAAGTAGGCGAATTGTTGGATATTGGTCAGGGTGTTACAAATAAAGGAAAAGGCAAATCACGAACCAAAACAGTAGCAGAACCGACCGCACTTTATAATGCACCGAAAAATGCCAAAGAATATCAACAACAAGTCAAAAAACTGGAACAGCAAATGTACAAATTTGCTCAAGATCTGGAATTTGAAAAAGCAGCTGCTATTCGAGATCAACTTCACCAATTAAGAGAACAATTTGTGATGAGTGAGTAGGGGAAAGTGCGGTTAGAATCTCTGCGATTTTTCGGTATTATGTAGCCAATGCAGAAAAACAGAAATTGTAACAAAACGTAGGGACATACTGTGTGTATCTGTTACAAAAACCAAATTATTTCAATAGATTAAAATTCGGACACACTCAGTGTGTCCCTACAAGAGAACAAAAAAACTTCGGATGAAATGGATATGGTGGAAGGTAGAATCGATGGGATTATTGTTGGTGTTGATAAGATTTCTAAGCCACTAGTAACATTTAGCTCTCTTTCTATGCCCACTACTTCAAAAAAATCTCATTAGATAAACTAAATCTCAGGTCAGCTAAAAAGGGTAGTTTACCAAGAGTTAGTGTAACGGAAGATGATTATGTCTTATTTAGAGAGGATCAGAGGGATAAGAAACTGATTGATAGTGAGATAAGTATAGGGATCCTCTATGTGCTAGAGGCGACTAGACGATTTGAAAAAATAAAATCTCAACTTGAAGAGTAAGGTTAAAACCCGATAAGAGTTAGGGGTTATGTTAACATAAAACCTCTAGAGTTTTTCTAGAGGTTTAGTTTAATAAAATCTGTTTCATTAGAGAATGGCTCTACAACTAAAAAACATCTCCAATATTTTAATGCTATTTATAGTCCACCAAAATATCACTTTCAGTTACGCTATCACCATAAACTGGCAATAAGGTTTTTTCGTAGGCTTGTTTGAGTACGCCTTCTTTTGACAGTTTTTCAATTTCAGTGTTGAGCCAATTTAATAAATCCACAGCATCTTTACGAACAGCAGGGGCAATGACATCTTGATCGCCGAAACTTTTCACGCCCACAGTATAACTCGGATTTTGTTTTACCCAAGCAAATAAGAAAGTGTTGTCATTTGATAGCGCATCCCCTCTGCCGTCTCGTAAGGCTTCAAAAGTTTCCGTATTTTGTTCAAATTTTAATAATTTGATATTCGGATAATTTTTTGTGAAGAAAATATCCGCCGTGGTGCCTTTATCAACGATGAGCGTTTTGTCTTTTAATTGCTCAAGATCGGTAATGACTTCACCATTTTTTGAAACCACGCCAAGCGCCACTTTCATATAAGGATTGGCAAAATTAACCACTTCTTTTCGTGCAGCCGTTACGGTGAAATTGGCGAGGATGATATCCACTTTTTTGGAAAGTAAATATTCAGCACGATTGGCGGCATCCACCAACACAAATTCCACTTTATTTTCATCACCTAAGAGATCTTTAGTGATGGCTTTGCCGATTTCCACATCGAAACCTTGGCTTTTGCCTTGTGCATCTACATAACCGAAAGGTGGCTTGTCGCTGAATACACCAATACGAATTTTGCCGGCTTGTTTCAATTGCTCAATGGTTGAGGCTGTTTGTGAAGTCTCTTTGCTTGATGTATTGTCGTTGCAGGCGGTAATCCCTAGGGCTAAGGTTACAGTGGCAAAAAGTGCGGTTAAATTTTTAAATGTTTTCTTCATAGTTTGTTCCTCTCGGTTCATAGTTTAAGATGTTTAAAAATGTTTTCGCCCGATCCGTGGTAGGGTTGGTGAAAAAATCTTCCGGCTTGGCTTGCTCAATGATTTGCCCTTTATCCATAAAAACAATACGATTTGCCACTTGCCGGGCAAACCCCATTTCATGGGTGACAATCAACATTGTCATGCCTTCTTTGGCAAGCCCTAATATCACATCAAGTACCTCGCGTACCATTTCGGGATCGAGGGCGGCGGTGACTTCGTCAAACAACATAATTTCAGGATTCATACAAAGTGCACGCACAATAGCGATTCGCTGTTTCTGCCCTCCGGAAAGCTCACGTGGGTAGGCGTTTTTTCGATCAAATAATCCCACACGTTTTAATAATTCATCTGCTTGTTTTTCGGCTTCTGCCCGATCACGTTTCTGAACCTTTAAAGGTCCGAGTAAAATATTGTCGATCACTGATAAATGGGCAAATAATTCATAGCTTTGAAATACCATTCCAATTTGTTGCCGAGCATTGATCCAACTTATCTCTTTGCCAAGTTCGCCGGCATTTTGGAGCAATAATTGACCGCTCTTTATGGGCTCTAGGCCGTTTAATGTACGAAGTAATGTGCTTTTGCCGCAGCCGGACGGGCCTAAAATCACCACGACTTCGCCTTTTTCGACGGAAAGATTAATCCCTTTTAGTGCTTCAACCTCGCCATAGTTTTTAACAAGATTTTTTATTTCTAGTAATGCCATATATATTCCTTTAGCTTTCCCAACGAGTTTCTAAATAACGGGAAAATAATGAGAGCGGATAACAGATTACAAAGTAAAGAAAGAAAATGACCCCGTATATCCAAAGTGCCGCTGATTGATTGCTAAAAAGTGAGTGTTCAATAATTTGTTGACCCACTTTAATCACCTCTATTACACCGATTAACATCGCTAAAGAGCTGGTTTTCACCATTCGGGTGAAAAGATTGATGGCACTTGGGGTGACACGTTTTAGACTTTGGGGGATCAAAATATAAATAAAGGTTTGAAAAGGCGTTAGTCCTAAAGCATAAGCGGATTCAACCTGATGTTTTTCGATGGAGGTTAACGCGCCGCGCACAAGATCGCCCATTTCTGCGGTTCCCCAAAAAATAAAGACCCAAATGCAGACGGTGATAGCGTCTAAATGTATGTCAAACCATTTTGCCAAGCCAAAATAGGTGATAAACAGTAGAACGAGCAAAGGGATGATGCGGACAAATTCTAAATAAACTTGGCAAATCACTTTAATTACGGCATTTTTGCTTGTCATTACCACCCCTAAAATTACCCCAAAAAGACAGGCAAAAAAGACGGAAACGAAGGCTATTTCAGCGGTCACCCAAAGACCGTTTAGCAATCTGGTGAAATTATTGCCTTGGAATAATAATTCAAATCCCATATTTTGCTCTCCGTGTGCGTTGTTCTAAATAACGAATAGAAATTGAGATAGGCAGTAAAATAATTAAATAAAACACCACTAATAAAAATAACGCTTCGTTGGTTTTATAATCCATTCCGATAATTTCTTTTGCTATAAACATCAGTTCTGCCACCGCAACGGCACTAATAACGGAGGTTTCTTTCATTAAAAACAGACAGTTCGCCCCAATCGCCGGTATGGAAATAGCCAATGCTTGTGGAAAAATCACGTAACGAAAGGCCTGAAATGGTGTTAAACCAATACTGAGCGCAGATTCAATTTGACCTTTGGAAACCGCTTCTAAGCCTCCACGAATCGCTTCCGCCATGTAGCTTCCGCCCAAAAAAGCTAAGCCGATTACCCCGCAAGTAAAACCGTCTAATTTGATGCCGACTTTTGAAAGCCCGAAGTAAAGGAAGAAAACTTGAATCAATAATGGGGTATTACGTGAAAGTTCAATATAACTTTTCACCAACCAATTTAATGCCTTAAAGTGATAACTATTGATGACTGCACAAATCGTACCAATAATAAATGAGAATAAAATTCCCCAAAACGAGAGGGCAAGTGTTATCAATGTTGCATCAACAAAGCGTGGTAACACGCTGATAATGTAATCCCAATTCATTATTTCTTTCATCAGATAATCGTTTTCGTAAGCGTATAGTAGAGCAGATTTCTCTCATCGGGAAAGAATTGAAATGAATTAGTTATAATGGAATGGAATAAATGATTTTTATACAGGGGGAGAAAGAAAGGAGGAAAATAGGCATATTTGGGGTGTCTGATAAATTATAATAATCAAAGTGATCTGTTGAGGTGTAGAATATAAATACCAAGTTTAATCATAAACAAAAATGAAATGCTAATGTTTTATTACTGACGCAATACAGGCTTACTTAATTTAGCTAACAAATGTAGTAATATCTCACAGCGCTTAATTTTTAGTATGGTATATACTCAAAGATGAAATCCACTCTTACTTTTAAAGTTTACCTATGTTACGAATGCTATGAGGTAGCATGAGTAAAAATAATGATGGAATTTTATTCGGTTATTTAAGGGTAATATGAAGTTTTTAGCGGAAAATAATTTAAGCTCAAATTAATCTGACAGACACTGTAATTTTAAACGGGGACTGTCAGATTTGAGTCTGGCTTTGACGTATTATTGTGTGGTTAATTCATCGGCAATTTCTTCTGCTTGTTGTAAGACGAATGTTATTGCTTCTTCTGCTTTATCCGGTGGATATTTATATTTTTGCAATGCTCGGCGAACGAGTAGGCGAATTCTTGCTCGCACGGCTTCTTTATGTTGCCAATCAATACTGATAGATTTTCGCAAAATATCGGTAATCTCTTTTGCCAATGCTGAAAGGGTTTCATCTTGCATTAATTCCTTTGCACTCTCATTTTGGGAGAGGGCATCATAAAACGCCAATTCTGCAACGCTTAAACCGAGTTTTTCGCCTCGTCCCAAACGTTCGGAGAATTCTCTTCCCATTTGCACGAGAGCATCAAGAATTTCAACTACCGTGAGATTGTGGTTGTGATATTGATTTAAGGCTTCTTGTAAACGTTGTTCAAAGTCTTTCTGTGCTGCAAGGTTTCTCCCTGCTTTGGCTTTGATTTCTTGCTTCAAATAGCATTCCATTGCTAATACCCAAAGGCTTTTGGTTTCGCTATTTTTTATCGCTTGCAAAAACTCATCAGATAGCAAATCAATTTGTGTTTGTTCTTTGCCGAGTAACTCAAATAAATCAATAGTTCCGCTTGAAACAATACTTTGGTTAATTAAGGCTTTCAGTTGAATAAGCCGTTCTTTACTACCTGTACCTTTTTGTTCACGTTTGGAAAGCACCGAACGCACCGCATCATAAAAAGCAATTTCTTGATTATAGGGTTCTGCCTCTTTTAATGCACCACATAGAGCATAACCTTTTTTAAGGCTGGCTACAGTTTTTAAAAAGGCTTTTTTGCGGGGCTCAGGATCATCTGAATTTTTCCATTGTTGATGATATGCTTTATCATCATCGGTCTGTTGATCAAGTCTTGAGATATGTTCTGCTGCACGTGCAATGGCTTTGAGTAATAGTGCCGGTTCGGCTTCAGTAATAGCGGATGGCACATCAAAAGTCTTACCGTTAATTTTAGTTGTAAACAAAGTGCGGATAAATTCGAGTTGCTCTTTCATTTTAAAGAACACTTCTTGCACATTTTCCGCCAATTTCCCCTTGCCTGTGGAATTAGTGTATTGTTTCGTTGCCTCTTTTAATTCTTCGGCTAAACCCACATAATCGACAATCAACCCACCGTTTTCTCGGCTTTTATTTGCAAATACACGGTTTACACGAGCAATAGCTTGCATTAGATTATGTCCTTTCATCGGCTTGTCGAGATACATGGTATTACAACAAGGTGCGTCAAATCCTGTGAGCCACATATCACGGACAATCACGATTTTTAACGGATCATTCGGATCTTTAAAACGGCGTTCAAGGGTTTGCTTTTCTTGTTTGCTGTAAATGTGTTTCTGCATTTTGAGGTCATCGGATGCAGAACCTGTCATCACAATTTTTATCGAACCCTGATTGATATCATCAGAATGCCATTCTGGGTGAAGGGCGGTAATTTGATGATATAAATCCACACAGATTTGACGGCTGGAAACCACAATCATCGCTTTACCGTCCTGCTGTTCATTACGTTTGCTAAAATGGCTGACAAAATCCATTGCAAGATCCCGTAATCGGGCTTCTGAACCCAGTAATTTTTCTCGCAAGCGTAATTTCGGATTATCTTCGTTTTCTAACAGTTCATCAATTTCAGCAAATAAGGCTTCGTGATTGGTTTTTTCTGCCAGTTGAATTTGCCTTGCTTCATAAATAATCGGCACCGTCGCCCCATCTTCCACGGCATCTTGCAGATCATAAATGGAAACGTACCGCCCAAACACTTCTTGTGTATCTTTATCCTCAAGGCTAATTGGCGTACCGGTAAAACCGATAAAAGAGGCATTGGGTAGGGCATCCCGTAAATGGCGGGCGTAACCTGCTTGATATTTGCCGTTGTGTAATTTTTTGGTTAAACCATATTGGCTACGATGTGCTTCATCGCTAATTACAATAATGTTAGAACGGCTATTTAATATCGGGAATTTATCTTCTGTTTCCTCTAAGCCAAATTTTTGAATGGTGGTAAAAAACACCCCGCCGGACTCACGTTCACTTAATAATTGGCGAAGTGCTTCCCGATCTTCCACCTGTTGTGGCGTTTGTTTAATTAAATCTTTACCGCTACTGAAAGTTTGGAAAAGTTGTCCGTCTAAATCGTTACGATCCGTGACCACCAAAATTGTAGGGTTCTTCAATTCAGGTTGGGAAAGCAATTTGCCGGCATAAAACAGCATAGAAATAGATTTACCCGATCCTTGCGTATGCCACATCACACCAATGCGTTTATCCCCTTGTTCACTAGTGGCAAAAAGGGTGGATTCCACCGCTTCATTGACCCCGTAATATTGGTGATAAGCGGCAATTTTTTTAATTAACGCCCCATTAGAATTCCGTTCAAACAACACAAAGTAACGTACATAATCCAGCAATTTTTGTGGCGTGAGTAAACCATTCAACAAATTTTGCAATTCATCGCCAAAATCTAACCGCTGGCTCTGGGCTTTTTCATCTACCACTTTCCAAGGAGTAAAACGTTGAAAATCAGCCGAAAGCGATCCTAATCGAGTATTCAAGCCATCACTGATAATCAAGGCTTGGTTATAAACAAAAAGATCAGCAATTTCATCTTTGTAGGTTTGCAACTGATTAAAGGCTTGCAACAAATCGGCCGACTCACGCAAAGGATTTTTCAACTCAAACACTACCAAGGGCAAACCATTCACAAAACCGATAATATCAGGGATTCGTTTGCCTCCTTTACGGCTGCGAATTTCGAGTTGATTCACCATCACAAAACGGTTGTTTGTCCAGTGTTCAAAATCTACTAGGCGTGCCACATCAAATTTCTGCTCTCCGTTTTGCTGATATTCCACCTTCACGCCATCACGTAACCCTTTATAAAACCCCTGATTTCGCCCCACTAATTCGCCAATGTTGCCTTTAGTCACCGATTTCACCACAAAATCAACCGCACTTTCTGGCAATTGTGGGTTCAGTTTCTTCACCGCTTCTCTGAGCATTTCCACAAACACGACACCGCCCAAGTCTCCACGGGCAAATTTCCCTTCAGAAACCGGTAAATTTTTCCCATAGTAGTGCTCCCAGCCGAGATTTTGTAAGCGTTCTATTGTTAATTGTTCAATGTCGTTTTCGTTAATCATAATTGTTCCTCAAATTTTGCGATCTTGATCGTACAACTTATATTTGGCTATTTAAAAAATCTTTATTTTTCATTAAGTTATTACATCTATATATTAAGGCTATCAATAAAGTATGAATAGACCAAATAGGAAAACCGTTCGTGTTAAATGGGATAGTTATCAAAATGGTTGTTATTTTGTGACCGCTTGTACCAAAGATAAAATTCATTATTTTGGCGAAATAAAAAATCAAAAAATGTATTTATCACCACTGGGAATGGAATTACAAAAAATTATTAAAAACACAATAAATTTAAGATCTGATCAATTTATTGAAATACCTATTTACACGATCATGCCCAATCATTTTCATTTAATCATTATTATAAATAGCCATACAAACCAACATCAGCATTGCTTCGGTCATGGACAACGTAAAAATTTAGCTTCAATTATTCGTGGTATTAAAGCATCTTTAACCTCTTTTGCCATTAAAAACCAAATGCCATTTCAATGGCAACCTCGTTATCACGAACATATTATTAAAACGGAAAAAGCATTTACGTATATTTATCATTACATTGAAAATAATGTCATAAATTGGAAAATGGATTGTTTTTATTAAAACCTTATATATCAAATACGGACACACGCAGTGTGTCCCTACCAGTCACGTTATTTAATATTTTTTATGTTTCATCATATCAATATTTAATTAACCAAAATTTATTTCATATTTCACATATCAGTAGGGACACACTGCGTGTGTCCGTGTCAATTATATCAATTAATGTTTTGTTTTTTGATAATGCCAATATTTAATTCATTTGTGTTTATTTTATTTCAGTTAAAATTTGATTTCGGACACACGCAGTGTGTCCCTACCAATCACGTTATTTAATGTTTTTTATGTTTCATAATGTCAATATTTAATTAACCAAAATTTATTTCATATTCCACATATCCAGTAGGGACACACTGCGTGTGTCCGTGTTAATTACATCAATTAATGTTTTGTTTTTTGATAATGCCAATATTTAATTTATTCGTGTTTATTTTATTTCGGTTAAAATTTGATTTCGGACAAATGTCGGACACACGCAGTGTATCCCTACCAGTCACATTATTTGATGTTTTTATGTTTTATCATATCAATATTTAATTAACCAAAATCTATTTGATATTCCACATATCCAGTAGGGACACACTGCGTGTGTCCGTATAAATTGAAACAATCCACGTACACAAATATAACCTATCAACTATTTATTATTGAATATATTATTTGTTCGAGTGTGAACCTTACGGTTCACACACTCTATCCAACTTATTTATTTCTTCTTGTATTTTATCTAATTCTTTTTCTAAGGCTATTTGAGGATCTGATTCTTTTAATTTGTTATAAATTATTTTTATTCCTATTTCATTATTATAAGTCAATAATAAATCCTTTCCTAAATTAATATTGGATTCATTTAAAATATAATTGAGAAAATCTAGTATATTGCTGATAAGTTCATCAATGTCTTTCTTAGATATCTTCGCTTTTTTATAAAAAATATTGATATCATAATCTTCTGTATGTGCAATCGCCTTATCTCTAATTATTTTTAAACCATCTTTTATTCTTTTAAAATCAGGAAAAATTTCATCTAGCCTTGATAATCTTTTACCTAAAAAATATTCTGATTTTTTTCTTAATGTAGGTAGGTTTCCTACACCATCATTTGAAAAAATAGTATTTAATATCACTAAGCAATATTCAATATATGATTTTTTTATAAAAGCTAATGAAAAATAATATTGCTTATATATTTTTCCATTATCTTCATTATTCAATAAATTTATTACCTCCCATTCTTGAAGATAATGATTAGCTATCTTTAGTTTCTCAAAAATAGAATTTATTTCTTTTCTTATTAAGTTTTCTAAACACATTTAATACCTCTAACTCAATAATTTTGGTAATAATAAATCCCTAATTTCTGATAAATAGGAATTTTCTAAATCATTAATAAATATTTTTGAAAAAATTTCTTTAACGATATTTCCAAATAATTCGGTTAATTTAGGATTTGGAACAATAATTTCCTTAATCAAAAAATCAGGAAAATGCCCTTTATATTCAACAAATTCTTGTTTTCCTAATGTTGCTAGATAAGTCCAATAAATATTTAATTCTTTTCCCTTAAAAGCAAAAACATTTTGAATTGCACTAAAATCGTAAGAAATCAAACGCATATAGCAAGTGTGATTGGCAAAAACAATTACTGGTTCTTCAATACTAGCTTTTACTCCTGCTTCATTATTGTGATAACCAATAATACCTGATCGCCCTTGATCTAGAATTGGAATATTCCCTTTTTCAAGTGCCGTTTTTGAACTATATTTTTTACCAACAGGGATTTTCTGAATAACATCATCAATCCTTTTAACCTGCCACCCCCTCGGCACTTCTCCAAACCCATCAACCTCCTCAAACTCACTCGGAAAGGCTCTAGCAATTTCCGCTAATTCCGCATAGCGGTCGGGGTGGGTTTGGGAAAGTGCGGTTAATTCTTCCGGTGTTTTTCCGCTGATGATTTGCTGAGCGGCGAGTTCGGCTTCCGCTTGGGTTTTGCCTTGTGCGAGGGCATCGGCTTTGGCACGCACGGGGTCGAAATCCACAAACCAGCTTTTAAAAATCGCTTGGGCGATCTGTTCTAGGGTTTGGTTTATTTGAGTATTTAATTGAATTTTTTCATCGAGAGAAGATAGTATATCAACAATTTTATGTCGTATATTTTTATCTTCAAAGTAACTAATTTCTATAGAGTTTAATGCTTTCTGTGAAATTTTTTTCTGAACCGCACCAGTAACAAAAGGAGATACTTTTATGATCTGTAAAGCATAATACAAATACTTCGTTTCGTAATCATCTTTTCCTTTTAAAACATGAGTATGATTATTAACCCAATATTTTCCATTAGCTAACTGAACTACAGGAAAACCTTTTTCAGTCTCCACAGACCCATCTTCAGCAATTAAAACACTCAATCCCTGATGAGTAAAATCATTAACATAATCAATAATTTTTGCAGCTCCATAATAAGGTATATTACCTTTTCTTTTTTCTCTTTCATTTGAAGCTAGAGGAACTCTAAATCTATCTAGATTTTCAGCAAAATTAGAAATAGATATTTTTCTTGTATTATTCATAACAACCTCTTAAATACTCTTCAAGATGAATAAGATCAAAATTACTGATAGTAACAAAGCAACAATCATTTTTCTTGATCGTAAGGTAGTAGTCTTTTGAATTTTCAACAATGAAAAGATCAAAGCTATTAAAATTCTCTTCATTTAGTATTTCATTTGAAATCAATATATCTTTAGGCCTGTCAATATACTGTTTTATATTACGATTTTCTAAAATATCTTCTAACGAAAGAAGACCTAATTTAGTATTAACAACACTTATATTAGCCATTCCACTAAATAGTTTATCTAATCTAAAATCTGTTTCATAAATGTAGTACATAAAAACTCCTATTTAAAATCCTAGTGTTGATAAATTCGCCTTAATCTTCACTTCCAATTCCGCACTTTGTTTAAATTGTTCATTTAAAAGCGCGGTCAGTTTTTGCATTTTTTCGGCAAAGGGAATATCGTCATCTTCTTGTTCAGCGGTGCCGACATAGCGTCCGGGGGTGAGGACGTAATCGTTCTTTTCAATGTCCTCTAAGGTGGCGGATTTACAGAAAGCGGGTTGATCTTCATAGCCTTCGGATTTTTGCCAAGTGTGGAAGGTGTCGGCAATGTTGGCGATGTCATCAAGGGTGAAATCACGCAATACGCGGTCTTTCATATAGCCGATTTGACGGGCGTCAATAAATAGCACCTCATTTTTACGGGGCTTGTTGCGGTTTAACAACCAAATGCAGGCGGGGATTTGGGTGTTGGTGAATAGTTGTCCGGGTAGGGCAACCATGGCTTCCACAAGATCTGCTTGCACGATGGCTTTGCGAATCTCCCCTTCGTTGTTGGTTTGGCTGCTCATTGAGCCGTTAGCGAGTAAAAGTGCCATTTTGCCTTTCGGGGAGAGGTGGTAAATCATATGTTGTAGCCACGCAAAGTTGGCGTTGCCTTTTGGCGGTATGCCGTATGCCCAGCGAGGATCGTCCGAAAGGCTTTCGCTCCACCAATCTTTGCTGTTGAAGGGTGGGTTCGCCATAATGAAATCCATTTTTTTGTCGAGATGTTGTGGTTGAACGAAACTGTCGGCATTGTGTTTGCCAAAATCGTAATCAATGCCTCGAATCGCCATATTCATAGCGGCAAGTTTCCATGTGGTGGGGTTGAATTCTTGCCCGTAAATAGACACTTGGTTGATATTGCCTTGGTGGGCGGTGATAAAGCGTTCTGTTTGCACGAAAAAGCCGCCACTTCCCATTGCGGGGTCGTAAACCCGTCCAGAATAAGGTTCGAGCATTTCAACAATGAGAGAAACGATGGATTTGGGGGTGAAATATTGTCCGCCCCGTTTACCTTCTGCTTGGGCGAACTGCCCGAGGAAATATTCATAAATGTGTCCGAGAATATCTTTTGCCCCTAAATGAATCGGTGTGCCGTTGTAAGTGGGCTGAGTAAAATTGGTATCGGAAAAAAGGTTAATTAAGCCCCGTAATGTATCTTCATTCACCCCATAGCCACTAATGCGTTGCAATACGCCTTTGAGTTTGGCGTTGTCTTTTTCAATGGCATCAAAAGCATCATCAATTAAACGGGCGACACCGGTGAATTTACCGCCCCAAGGTAATGCCGTGCCGGTGTTAAAAAGGGCGACAGATTGTAACGCTTGCCAACGGGCGGAAGGTGGCACCCAGAATATATTATCGGCGATATAGTAATCACGGTTTTCTAATTCGGCGGTGAGGGCTTCTTGATAGTCTTCGTCCGAATCGTAAAACGTGCGGTCAAGATAAAGGGGATTTTCAGGATCGGCAAGTTCCGTACGGATTTTTTCCTGCTGGGTCGTGAAACTGTCGGAGATGTATTTTAAGAAAATTAAGCCGAGAACAATGTGTTTATAATTGGCGGCATCGAGTTGTTGGCGGAGACGGTCTGCGGCAGACCAAAGTTTTTCATCTAAATCATTAAGAAAGGCTTGCTGTGTTTGCGTTTCGCTGACACAATCTTGGTGACTTCTGACTTCTGACTTCTGACTTCTGACTTCTGCATAAAATTCGTCCTTTGTAAAGTGAAATGTAGATATTTTGAAAAAAAGTGCGGTTATTTTATAGAAAAGTTGAAGTCTGAACAATTTGATTTTAAGCGTACTGATGGGATTTTTTTGATTTGACATTTCATTGCACATTTCCCCCTTTCCTCGTAGAATACGCAAACGCTTTTAATATTATGTTGTAAATGCGCATAACAGGAATTTCAATAAGTAGGGATACACAGCATGTGTCCGAATTTTGATCTATTGAAATGATTTTATAACGGACACACTCAGTGTGTCCCTACAATGGAAATAAATGCAATACGACATAATACAGCCCCATCTTTAAAGTGCGGTTGATTTTGACCGCACTTTTTTTACAGTCAACTATCCCGAGAGATAAACGAGTATGTATAAATTATTCCGTCAATGTATTTTTCAAATGGATGCGGAAACCGCCCATAATTTCACCCTTCAATGTTTAAAACTTGCCGGCAGTCCATGGTTGCAGCCACTATTGAAATCCCTTATCGGCACGCCAAAAGGCTCGGAAAAAACTGTGATGGGGGTGCGTTTCCCAAACCCTATTGGCTTGGCAGCGGGGGCAGATAAAAATGGTGATGCCATTGATGGTTTTGGGGCGTTGGGATTCGGTTTTGTGGAAGTAGGTACAGTGACCCCCCTTGCTCAAGACGGCAATGCGAAACCCCGCCAGTTTCGTTTGATTGAAGCGGAAGGTATTATTAATCGTAATGGTTTTAACAATAATGGCATTGATTATTTGATCGAAAATGTGAAAAACGCACGCTATCGTGGTGTGATTGGCATCAATATCGGTAAAAATAAACAAACGCCATTGGAACACGGCAAAGACGATTATATTTTCTGTTTGAACAAAGCCTATAACTATGCCGGTTATATTACGGTGAATATTTCATCGCCAAATACGCCGGATTTGCGTCAGCTACAATATGGCGATTATTTTGATGATTTGTTGCAAAGCATTAAGGCTCGTCAGGCAATTTTGGCGGATCAATACAATAAATATGTGCCGATTGCGGTGAAAATTGCGCCGGATTTATCGGAGGCGGAATTGGTGCAAATAGCCGATACGTTGGTTCGTCATAGAATGGATGGGGTGATTGCCACCAATACCACTATTTCCCGTGAAAATGTCGCAGGATTGAAAAATGCCGAAGAGCAGGGCGGATTAAGCGGTAAGCCGTTGCAACAGAAAAGCACGGCAATTATTAAACGATTAAATGAAGAATTAAAAGGGCAAATCCCGATTATTGGTAGCGGTGGGATTGACGGTGTGCAAAATGCTCAAGAGAAAATGGCAGCCGGCGCTGAATTGTTGCAAGTGTATTCCGGATTGATTTATCATGGACCGAAATTAGTGAAAGAATTAGTAAAAACAATTAAATAATGACAAAAATATACGATTTACATTGTCATAGCACCGCATCGGATGGCGTGTTAATCCCTACTGAAGTGGTACAACGGGCAGCAGAGCAAGGCGTGAATGTGTTGGCATTATGCGATCATGATACGGTTTGTGGCATTGATGAGGCTAGTTCGGCGGCGAAAGAAGTCGGGATCGAATTGATTACCGGTGTGGAAATTTCCACCACTTGGGAAGGGCGGGGTATTCATATCGTAGGGCTGAATTTTGATCAAACTCACCCGAAAATGACCGCACTTTTGGAAAAGCAAAAAGCCTTGCGTGAGAAAAGGGCGGTAGAAATTGGGGCTAAATTAGAAAAAGCGGGAATCCCCAATTCCTATGAAGGGGCAAAAGCCTTAGCAAATGGGGAAGTGACACGTGCTCACTATGGACGATATTTGGTGCAAATTGGCAAAGTGTCGAACGATGGACAGGCTTTCAAACGTTATTTAGGACAAGGAAAACCCGCCTTTGTTAAAGCAGAATGGGTGGATATTCCTACTGCTATTGAAACCATTCATGCCGCAGGGGGAATGGCTGTCATTGCTCATCCGTTACGTTATAACTTAACAGGAAAATGGATTCGCAAATTGATAGCAGATTTCAAAAATTGGGAAGGCGATGCCATGGAAATTTCCGGCTACGGACAAACCAAAGACCAACGCCAAATGCTCGCCCGCTGGGCAAATGAGCTTGGCTTGTTCGGCTCGGTGGGATCGGATTTCCATTTTCCTTGTGGCTGGGTAGAGTTAGGAAAAAATCTCGATCTTCCTGAAGGCGTAGAACCGATTTGGGCAAGGTTTTAGCGTAGGGACAAATTGTGTGTGTCCGTTACAAAATCAAATTATTTCAATATGTTAAAATTCGGACACACGCAGTGGGCCTCTACAAATCCCAAGTGTAATACTGAAAAACAAGATAAAAATGACCGCTCTTTTACCCCAAATGCCCCACATCATTGACTTTTTCAACGGTAAAGCCTTTTTCGCTGTCATAATGTACAACGCTGATAGAGGTGTTGAGTAAGGAAATGGATTGTCCTTCTTCTCTGTGATTTTGCCAAGTCGCACCGCCAAGTAGAGCGATGAGTAAGCGTAATGTATGGCCGTGAGAAACAATTAAAATATTGCCTTTATGGTGGATTTGAATAATGTCTTGCATTGCGTGCATTACTCGTTCAGCCAGTTGTTGGTAGGTTTCGCCACCGTTTGTTTCTGCTTTGTAATTTGCCGGATCGCTGATCATTTGCTTAAATTCAGCCTGCTCACGCAAAGGTTCAACCCATTGTCCCTCCCATTTTCCAAAAAATTGTTCGTTTAGCCCTTTATGTTGAAAAAGTGGAATATTGCGTTCGCCAATAATATATTCTGCTGTGTCAATGGTACGTTTTAAAACGCTGGAATACGCTGCAACAAAGGGGATATGTTGCAATGCACTACCTGCTTTTTGTGCGCCTAAAATCCCTTGTTCCGTTAAAGGTGAATCACCATGCCCTTGCATTAAACCTTTTTCATTCCAAACCGTTCTGCCGTGGCGGATAAAATAAAAAGTCAGTTGTTTTTTCATTTTTCATTAAACCGAGTAAAAAAATAAGGAAGCCGAAACTTCCTTATAGAAAATAATTAACGGGAATAATAACCCGCCATTGCGCTATATACGGCGTTTTCTGCCTGAATTAGGCTATATTTCGCTTGTAAAATAGCAAGCTGTGAGGATTTTTCGGTGTTGGCCGCATTTAACCATTCACGCAATTCGGATACGCCGGCGTTATAGCGATTATGATAATATTGTGTGATACGTTTGTTGTAGTTAAAGGTTTTTTGCTGATTCGCAAAGGCACTTTGGGCTTGAGTGAAAGCAAAATAGTTGGTATCCACGTCATTTAACGCTGTGGTGATACTTTGCTCGTAATTTAAACGTGCAGTTTCATAATCGGCTTCAGAGATTTTCACGTTCCATTTTACCGTATTCCAATTTAAGAACGGCAAACTGATTCCCACTGTCCCACCTGCAACGGGGCTATGAAGAGCGTTGCCGACTTTGTTCCCCGTTGAGCTTAAGCTACCGCCCAAGGTGATTTCCGGGAACCAACCTTTTTCTGTGGCTTTGGCATTTTTAAATGCACTGCTTAAGCGGTATTGATTGCCTTTTACATCAGGACGATTGGCGATCACTGAAACCGGCACATTCAAATTCACGCCCACGTTTTTCACGTTAAGAATATGTGGGAAATTGATATTCAACGCTTCTTCCGGTTTTAAATTGAGTAAATTACGCAAGGTTTGTTCTGCGGTTTTGCGTTGGGTTTGGTAGTTGATTAAATTATTGCGTGCGGTTAAAACAGATTGCTGTGCTTGATCCACACTTGCCGCATCCGCAACACCTTGGCTTAAGCGGCGTTGCATAATATTGCTGATGTCATTGTAATATTTGATGCTTTCTTGCGTAGTGCTGATGGCATCATTTAAATAGGCGATTTGATAATAGGTTGTTACAACAGAATTGATTAAGGATAACTTCGTTGCTTCTAAATCTTGTGCTGAGGCTTTGTGTGTCCATTCTGCGGCATCGGCAGAATCCGCTAAACGACGCCATAAATCAAGAGTATAAGCTACGTTTAATGAACCGGTATGTGAAATGGTTGAACTGGCGGAGGTATCAATACGGCGTTGTGCTCCTGATGAGGTTGAACCGCTAAAGGTTGGCACTAAATTTGCGCCGACTAAATTCGCATTATAAAGCGCACGATTAACCGCAACGGCAGCTTTGGCAAGATCTTTATTGTTTAATAGCGCTTGCTCGACCACTCGATTAAGTTGCGGATCATTATAAAGTGCCCACCAGTTTTCTTTTACATTGAATTGTTTGGTGATTTCTTCATATTTTTGATAGTCTGCTTGGCTGGCTTGGTAAGAATCGCCAATATTGGCACAGCCGGCAAGGGTGGTTGCCATAACAATAGCAAGAGTCAATTTTTTCATTTTTAACATTGTTTTTTCCTTCATTCAAACATCATCGTATCAGTGTACAAAACCGAGGATTTAATGAAATGTAGGGACACACTGCGTGTGTCCGTTTATTACATATTGAAATAATTTGAATTTATAACGGACACACGCAGTGTGTCCCTACGGATAATCCCACAAATTGTTTTGCGCAACGGTTACATCATTAAAAGTGCGGCTGATTTTAACCGCATTTTAGGGTTTTACAAAATCTATTTCTATTCTCTGGCAAGGGCGGTAATGGGGTTCAATTGTGCAGCCCGTTTTGCCGGCATATAGCCAAATACCACACCAATGAGCGTTGAAAATAACACGGCTGTGATAATAGAGACAGTAGAAAATGCCATAGTGAAATCCTTCATAAATAGGTTAAATAGCAAGCCGATTAAACCGGAAAGCAAAATGCCGGTGATACCCCCGATTAAACAAATGAGCACGGCTTCAATTAAAAATTGTTGCAAAATATTGGTTTGACGGGCACCAATCGCCATTCGCACACCAATTTCTTTGGTGCGTTCCGTGACGGAGACCAACATAATATTCATCACACCAATCCCCCCTACAATGAGAGAAATAAAGGCAATGGAAGAAATTAAGAGTTTCATTGTGCCGGTAGTGCTTTCAATGGTTTGTTTAATGGTGTCGCTATTCATCACAAAAAAATCTTTCTTGCCATGGCGCAGGGTGAGTAATTCGGTGATGCCTTTTTCCGCCACGGTGGAATTAACATCATCGGCAATTTTCACGGTGATAGAGCTGATTTTTTTGCTGCCGGAAATGCGGTTCATCACTGTGGTGTAAGGTGCATAAACATTCAAAGAACTGCTTGCACCGCCCATTTGTCGGTCTGAGACCACACCAATAATTCGCAATGGGCGTTTTTCAAACATCACCACTTTCCCAAGAGGTGATTCATTTGGAAAAATGGCTTTTTTAGCACTTTCATCAATGAGAGCGACTTGATTATTTTCCTGTATATCTTGTGTGGAAAATAAACTACCTTGTTTTAGCGTTAGCCCCTCTACATCAAAATATTGTTCACCGACACCTTTCAGGCTTGTGGAAGAGAAAGTTTGATTGCCATACACCAATGTGCCACTGGAAGCACTATTTGGTGTCACACTTTGTATGTAGCTTTGTTGATTTAATGCATTGGCATCATGAACGGTAAGATTTTGCATTTGGTCGGCACGGCGATCGCCAAAGCCTGTGCCATTGAAAATAGTCATCGTGCTGGTGCCGATACCTTTGATATTTTCAAGAATTTTCTGTTGTGAACCATTTCCTAGTGCCACAACGGAAACCACGGAAGTAATGCCAATAATGATCCCAAGCATGGTGAGTAAAGAACGCATTTTATGGGCGACAATGGCGCTGACGGACATCCGAAAGGCCTCAATGAGTTGATCTTTGCTAAAGCCAAAGTGCGGTCTAATTTTTGCTTGATTTTCAACTGCACTTTTAACCGGTTCTTTTTGGGAATCTGCAATGATTTCGCCGTCTTTAATTTCAATGACTCGGTTTGCACTGGCGGCAATGTCACGGTCGTGGGTGACCATAATAATGGTATGCCCTTCCTTGTGGAGTTGGCGCAGAATTTCCATCACATTTTGTCCGCTGTGGGAATCCAATGCACCGGTGGGTTCATCGGCAAGAATAATTTCACCGCCATTCATTAAGGCACGGGCAATACTCACACGTTGTTGCTGACCGCCGGAAAGTTGGTTGGGTTTATTTTGCCATTTATCGCCTAGTCTCAATTTTTCGAGTAATTGTTTTGCTCGATCAAGACGTTGAGTTTGAGGGATACCGGCATAAATGGCGGGTAGAGCTACATTTTCCGCGGCGGTAAGGCTGGAAAGTAAATTATAACGTTGAAAAATAAAACCGAATTTTTGGCTTCGTAAATCGGAAAGTTGATCAGGCGAAAGTTGGTGGGTTTCTTTACCGTCAATTTTATAAGAGCCATTGGTTGCTGTATCTAAGCAACCAATGATATTCATTAGTGTGGATTTTCCCGAACCGGATTGCCCGATAATCGCCACAAAATCGCCTTTCTCAATATTAAGGGAAATATTTTTGAGAATATGGACACGATTTTCGCCTTCGCCAAAGTAGCGGTTGAGCTGATTAATTTCAATAATATTCATCAAATTTCTACCGCACTTTAGAACATTCTCGGGCCACGGTTGCTATTGCCAACTTGTTCGCCGGCAGCCACTTGTGACACGATGACATTTTCGCCTTCCGTTAAACCGGATTTAATTTCTGTTTGGAAATCATTTTGTACACCGATTACCACTTCACGTCTTTCAGGTTGATTTTTCTCATTGAGCACTTTAACAAAGGTTTTCCCTTCTTTCTTTTGAATTGCCATATTGGAAACTAACAAAACATTTTGTGCATCGGCAATTTTGATATTATTTTCTGTTGTCATACCAATGCGTAAAGTGCGGTCAGGATTATCGACGATGAGATTAGCGTAATAATAAACCGCCGTTGTCGTACTTGAGGAACTTGAACTGCTTGAGGACGTGGAGGTGTTGTCACTTTTTGTGGTGGTTGCCGGATCAACAGAGGAAATCACACCATGGTAATAGGTATTGGGATCAGACAAAATCGTAAAACTTACCTTTTGTCCGGCTTTGACTTTGGTAATGTCGCCTTCTGAAATTTCAGGTTTCACCAACATTCTGCTGAGATCAGCGACCGTGACGATGGTTGGGGTGGTTTGTGCAGAATTGACGGTTTGTCCTTCGGAAATCGGTGTAGAAATGATCGTCCCATCAATAGGTGAAGTGATCTGTGTATAGCCCACATTAGTTTCCGCTGTATCCACTTCAATTTCTGCTTGTTTAATGGACTCTTTTAATGCTTCCACTTCGGATTTTGCCGCATCAAACGTATTTTTAGCATTATTGACATCATCAAGGGAAGCCGCTTTTTGCCCGTATAGTTTTGAATAACGAGAATAAGCGGATTGTGCCACGGTAAGTGCGGTTTCTTTTGCTTTTAATTGTGCCTGATAGCTGGCAAGTGCAGCTTTTTTCGTATTCAGCGTATTAATTTGAGTGGTCGAATCGATCTCTGCGATCAAATCGCCTTTTTTTACTTCCTGCCCAAGGGTTACAGCAAGTTTAGTGATTTTACCGGAGACCTGTGCCCCCACATCCACCTCGTTAATACTACTGATGTTGCCGGAGGCGACCACGCTTTTTTCAATGTTCCCACGAGTGACTTTTTCGGTCAGATAGGTGGATTGCTGGTTGTGATTGTTTACAAAAAAATAATAGGCGAGTCCGCCTAAAATTAAGAGTCCGAGTATAACGAAAATTTTCTTCATTGAGCTTCAATTCCAACTAATGAACGTTTGTTCAGTTTGCGTATTTTAATGATAAACTCCGTGTTTTGCACGAAAAATTTAGAGATGAGACAAACCATTTCTTAATTGGTTTGCTTCGGTGGTGAATTTTCACATGGCAAAATTAGCTGAAAATTAGGATGGAAAGGGCGCTATCCTCATATCTCGCTTTTTGACGGCAAAACGTATAGAATAGCACGATTATTTTTTCTATTGATTTGAGAAGGTTATGAGCAATACAGAACATGGTTTAGAAAAAGCGGAAAATATGCGTCCGCACAATTTTATTACCCAAATTATTGATGAAGATCTAGCAAGTGGTAAACACAAAGAGGTTTATACTCGTTTTCCACCTGAACCCAACGGTTATTTACATATTGGGCATGCAAAATCAATTTGTCTAAATTTCGGCATTGCGAAAGACTACAATGGTTTATGTAATTTACGCTTTGATGATACCAACCCTTTGAAAGAAGATGTGGAATATGTGGACTCCATCAAAGAAGATGTGGAATGGTTGGGTTTCAAATGGGCGGGTGAAGTGCATTATGCCTCGGATTATTTTGACGCACTCTATAATTATGCCATTGAATTAATCAAAAAAGGTTTGGCTTATGTGGACGAACTCTCGCCGGAAGAAATGCGTGAATATCGTGGCACTTTAACAGAGGCGGGTAAAAACAGTCCTTATCGTGATCGTAGTGTTGAAGAAAATTTAGCCCTTTTTGAAAAAATGAAAAACGGTGAATTTGCCGAAGGTAGAGCCAGTTTACGGGCGAAAATCGATATGGCTTCACCGTTTATGGTAATGCGTGATCCGGTGCTTTACCGTATTAAGTTTGCCAAACATCACCAAACCGGCGATAAATGGTGTATTTACCCAATGTATGATTTTACCCATTGTATTTCCGATGCGATTGAGCGAATCACACATTCATTATGTACATTAGAGTTCCAAGATAACCGTCGTTTATACGACTGGGTATTGGATAATATTTCCATTGAACGTCCTTTGCCGCACCAATATGAATTTTCACGTTTGAATTTGGAAGGTACATTAACTTCTAAGCGGAAATTATTGAAATTGGTAACAGATGGCATTGTTGATGGTTGGAATGATCCGCGTATGCCAACCATTTCAGGTTTACGCCGCAGAGGTTATACACCAGCATCGATTCGTGAATTTTGTCGCCGTATTGGTGTAACCAAACAAGATAATGTGGTGGAATATAGTGCATTAGAAGCCTGCATTCGTGATGATCTCAACCAAAATGCTTGCCGTGCAATGGCAGTGATTGATCCGGTGAAAATAGTCATTGAAAATTTTGAAGGTGAAGAAATGTTGACGGCACCAAATCACCCAAATCGTCCGGAACTAGGCGAACGTCAATTACCTTTTACCAAAGAAATCTATATTGATCGTGCGGATTTTCGTGAAGAAGCCAATAAGCAATACAAACGTCTCGTACTTGGCAAAGAAGTGCGTTTGCGTAATGCTTATGTGATTAAAGCGGAACGTGTGGAAAAAGACGCAAATGGTGAAATTAGCACAATTTTTTGTAGCTATGATCCGGATACATTAGGCAAAAATCCGGCAGATGGTCGTAAGGTGAAAGGGGTGATTCATTGGGTCTCGGCAGTGCATAACCATCCGGCAGAATTCCGCCTTTATGACAAACTCTTTACGGTTTCAAATCCGGGAGCCGAGGAAGATATTTGTTCAGTCGTCAATCCAAATTCCCTTGTGGTAAAACATGGCGTGGTAGAACAAAGTCTTGGTAATGCACAAGCGGAAAAAGGGTATCAATTTGAACGTGAAGGCTATTTCTGTGCAGACAGCAAAGACAATCGCCCTGAACATTTGGTGTTTAACCTCACGGTTAGCTTAAAAGAAAGTTTTTAGTTTTCATCAATAAAAGTGCGGTCAAAATTAACGGTATTATGTAGCAGTTGCAAAAATCTATTTTTTGGTGAACTTGTAGGGACAGACTGAGTGTGTCCCTACATATTGTTGAAATTTCTATTTTTGTGCATTTGCTACATAATACCAAAAGTTAAGATGGTTTTTGACCGCACTTTTTCTTTAATCCCCTCCTGAGCTCGTGTTTAATGAGCTTCTAAGCCAATAAATTACCGATATATTTCACAAGCGTTATAATGCTTAATATTGCCATGGAAATAACAACGATAGCACCTGAAATCGTCATCCAAATAGGGTGTTTATAATCACCAATAATTTTACTGTTGTAGGCAGCGAGCAAAATGAGACCGAGAGAAATCGGTAAAATTAAACCGTTTAATGTGCCGACAAAAACTAATACTTGGGCTGGGCGACCGATAGTTGCAAGCACGGTAGTCGAGATAACAATAAAGGCCACTATCCAACAATTCTTATGTTTTTCTATCTTAGGTGAAAAACTGGTAATGAAAGAAACGGAAGTATAAGCGGCACCGATGACAGAGGTAATTGAAGCCGCCCAAATGACGATACCGAAAATCATTAATCCGATATTACCGGCTGCGTATGAAAATGGGGTCGCGGCAGGGTTTTTAGGATCGAGAGTAATGCCTTGTGAGACGACGCCTAAAACGGCTAAAAACAATACAATTCTCATTATAGAGGAAATGAGAATTGCTGATACCGAGCTTTTGCTGACCTCTTTTAGAGAACTTTTGCCTTTAATACCGGCATCTAATAAACGGTGAGCCCCGGCAAAAGTGATATAACCGCCCACAGTGCCACCTACAAGGGTAACAATAGCGATGACATCTAATTTCTCCGGTACGAAAGTTCTGAATATTGCTTCTCCAACAGGAGGGTTGGTTTGGGCTGCGACATAAATGGTTAAGGCAATCATCACGAATCCCATGATTTGAGCAAAACGATCCATTGCTTTACCGGCTTCTTTTACAAGGAAGATACATACAGCAATAGAGCCGCTAATTATCGCCCCTATTTCAGGTGACACGCCAGTGAGAATATTCAAGCCTAACCCAGCACCGCCCACGTTCCCAATATTGAAAGCCAATCCCCCTATGACAATAAGCAATGAAAGAAAATATCCCGTACCGGGTAAAATAGCATTTGCAATATCTTGGGCTTTTTTTTCTGAAACGGTGATAATTCGCCAAATGTTTAATTGAGCTCCAATATCAAGCAAGATAGAGAGTAAAATCACAAAGCCAAAACTGGCGAGTAAAGATTGGGTAAAGGTTGCGGTTTGGGTAAGAAAACCTGGGCCGATAGCTGATGTCGCCATTAAAAATGCCGCTCCGAGTAGGGCACTACGGTTAGTATTTGCCATATTGATCTCCGATAGGTTGTTATGCAACTTGAGGCTATTAATATTTTGCCGAAATGATGATTTGTTCTGCATGTAATGCTGCTCGAATTTTTTTCGCAAATTCAATCGCATGGTTACCATCGCCGTGTAAGCAAATACTGTCGGCTTGAATAGGTATATTGAAACCTTCGACAGTAGGAACGGTTCCCTCAATCACCATTTGTAGAACCTGTGCAACCGCTTCTTGATCATTTTCTACCAAGGCATTATTACAGCTGCGCGGCACTAACGAACCATCGGCTTGATAGTGTCGATCGGCAAATACTTCCGAAATGGTTCTGAGTCCGATTTCTTGTGCGGCAGAGAGCATTGCACTTCCCGATAACCCCATTAGGGCTAAATCGGGATTAAATTTTTTAATGGTTTGTACGATTAAACGGGCGAGAGCCGGATCTTTTGCTGCTTGGTTATATAATGCGCCATGCGGTTTGACGTAACTTAATATCACACCTTCAGCCTCACATAAGGCTTTAATCGCACCAAGCTGATAAAGTAAACTGGCTTTGAGTTCTGCATTGGTTAAATCCATATTAAGCCGACCAAAATTTTCTCGATCGGGATATCCAGGATGGGCACCGACGGCCACATTATTTTCTTTTGCCCATAAAATAGCTTTACGCATTTCGTTGTAATCTCCGGCGTGTAATCCACAGGCAATATTTGCAGAGCTGACTAATTGCAACAATTTTTCATCATTCGCATAGCCTTCGGCTAGATCAACATTTAAATCAACGCGTTTCATTTACTTTTCTCCTTATGTGGGCTAAATAATCTTGATCTTGTTGGTATAACTCTCGCGCTTGTTGATGGGTAACCTGTTTAAAATAAACGGTTTCACCAAAAGGTATTTGTGACAATTTGCTAATATCCGCTTGAATAACACAGGCAATTTTTGGATAACCCCCCGTTGTTTGAGCATCTGCCATTAATACAATCGGCTGACCGTCCGGAGGTACTTGAACTGTGCCTATTGGTACGGCATAAGAGAGCATTTCAAGAGGGGAATTAAGCATTAATTTTTGAGAACCGGAAAAGCGATAGCCTATACGGTTGCTATTTCGTTGTAATATCCAGCCCTGTTGCCAAAACAATGTTTGGGTTTCTTCGCTGAATGCCTCGTATTCTGATGAAGGGGTTGCATGAATGGTTTTTGTAAAAGGAATAGGTTCAATCCCTAAGGGACTAAGCACAGTGTCTCTTAATCCTGTCGCAATATGATCGCCTGATTTGAGTAAACGTCCTTGAAATCCGCCAAAACCTGCTTGTAAATTGGTGCTATAAGATCCTAATACCTTAGGCACTTTAAAGCCTCCGGCGACACAAAGATAAGCATAGTTGCCTTGGGTAATGCGTTTGATTTTTAGGGTTTGACGCGCTTTTGCCGTGTAACGCCAGTAAGGAGAAATAGGATTATCATCAAGTTCCGCTTCACACAATGCGCCCGTTAAACAAAATGGCGTGTCACAATCAAATGTGACTGTCAGGCTTCCTAAGGCGATTTCAAGTGCGGGCAAATCATTGGCATTTTTCAATAATAAATTTCCCGCTTGCAATGCAAGGCAATCCATTGCTCCGGAATGTCCGATACCAAATCCGCGTAAGCCAAAGCGGCCTAAATCTTGTAGATGAGCAAAACCTTGAAGATGTTGAATATAAATCATAGGATCATATCCTCCACAACAAAACGTACTTGATCGCCGGCTTTCAGTAAAACAGGCTGGCTTTGGTTCACATCAAAAAGTTGAATTTCGGTTTTACCTAATAATTGCCACCCGCCGGGGGAGGTGAAAGGATAAATTCCCGTTTGGCTCCCTCCGATCCCGACTGAACCTGCCGGGACTCTTGTTCTTGGTTCATCACGACGTGGGGTGTGAAGAGATTCGGGCAATCCGCCTAAATAAGGGAAACCAGGTTGGAACCCCATCATAAAAACCGTGTAGGTAGGGGCTGTATGGCGATTAATAATTTCTTTTGCCGTTGTGTGATGATATTTCGCCACATAATGCAAATCTTCACCAAACTCTCCGCCATAATGCACGGGAATTTCCACCAATTTTCCTTGAAAATGTGTTTTTTGTGATTGAACTTTCTCCCAAAGTTGATGCAATTCATTGATAAGTTGCAGAGGATCGATGTGAAGATGATAAAAAAGTGTAAGATTATTCATTCCGACGACTGTTTCAACTACACCGGGGATATCTTGTGCCAATTCTGACAACAGCCAAATAGATTGCTGTTTTGACAGTTCGGCGGGTGGAGGAAGTGAGCAAATCAAGGAATATTCGCTAGTGTGATGAATGGTAAGCATATGTTGTCCTTACGTTGCTTTTTTGTTAAAAATTTTTACTCCTATTTTTTTGCCTAGTCAATAAAAAGGCTTATAAAAATTATGAAAAATTTCAAAATTGTGAGCGATATCAAGATTTTAATTGATTTGTGCAGGAATAATGTCACGGCATTTGGTTTTTTAGGGGGAGATAATGGTAACATTATCCTGTTTAGGATCGTTGAATATAATAGTGCGGTTCTCGGTGGATGACGCCTGTTTTTAGGTCATCTGAGGTTATTTGTTTTTATGCTTAAAAGTACCAAAATAATGAATTTATCTCCTAATTTTAATTTTTGGCAAACCAAATCTCTACTTGAAATGGCTAACTCCGAATGGGAAGCGTTGTGCGATGGTTGCGGAAAATGTTGTTATCGCAAATATATTCAAGGACGCGGAAAACGACAAAAACTCTATTACACCCGTATTGCCTGTAATTTACTGGATATAGAAAGCGGAAAGTGCGGTAATTATTCGGAACGTTTTAGTATTGAAAAAGATTGTACAAAACTCACTAAAAAGAATTTACCTGATTTTCATTGGTTACCGGATACCTGTGCTTATCGGCTTCTTTACGAAGGTAAACCTCTGCCTGAATGGCACCCGCTGATTTCCGGTGATGAACAGAGTGTAAAAAATGCCGGTATTTTGATTAAAAATGGCGTGCATGAAAATGAGGTGATAGATTGGTTTGAATTTGTCATTGATAAGGAATAAATAACCAGAGAAAAAATGACCGCACTTAGTTCGACGCAGACAAGATAAATGCTGATAGGTAGTGATTTTTATGCTAGAATCAGCCCCCAATTTTATCGTGATGAGTAACATAGGAAAAAATATGAAAGTTTTAGAAGGCTCAGTAGCTGCACCGAATGCCAAAGTTGCAGTTGTTATTGCTCGTTTCAATAGTTTTATTAATGAAAGTTTATTAGAAGGTGCATTAGATGCATTAAAAAGAATCGGTCAGGTAAAAGATGAAAATATTACGCTTTTACGTGCACCGGGTGCTTATGAATTGCCATTGGTAGCACGCCGTTTGGCTGCCAGTAAAAAATTTGATGCGATTGTAGCCTTAGGTACAGTGATCCGTGGCGGCACCGCGCATTTTGAATATGTTGCAGGTGAAGCGAGTAGTGGTTTAGGCAGAGTGGCGATGGAAGCTGAAATCCCTGTTGCATTTGGGGTACTCACTACCGAAAACATTGAGCAGGCTATTGAACGTGCCGGCACAAAAGCGGGGAATAAAGGGGCTGAAGCCGCATTAACCGCACTTGAAATGATGAATCTTCTTCAACAAATTGATGCGGCATAAACAATGGCAGAACAAAAACAAGTGAAAAAAACATCGGCTCGTCGTCGGGCACGTGAATGCACTGTGCAAGCCTTGTATTCTTGGGCGGTTTCCGGCAATACTGCGGAGCAGGTAGAGCTTGCCTTTATGCTTGATCAAGATATGGACGGCGTAGATAAGCCTTATTTTCGTAAATTATTTCGTCAAGCCGTGGAAAATATGGAAACCGTTGATTTTTCCATTACGCCTTATATTGATCGTGGCTTTGAGGAACTTGATCCCATTGAAAAAGCCATTTTACGTTTAGCGGTGTGTGAATTACGTTTTGAGCTTGATGTGCCTTACAAAGTGGTGATTAACGAAGCCATTGAAGTGGCAAAAGTGTTTGGTTCGGACGACAGTCATAAATATATTAACGGTGTCCTAGACAAAATTGCACCGGCATTAGGGCGAAAATAAATTTAGATAATCTATAAATGGCACGCGTGTTTACGCGTGCTTTTTATTTTGGAGGGTAACAATGGCAATGGGTGAATTTGATTTAATTAAACATTATTTTGAGCAGCCACAGGGACAAGCGGATGACTTTGTTGCCTTATCCATTGGCGATGATTGCGCCTTGGTGAGCGTGCCGGAAAATTATCAACTGGCGATTACCACCGACACAATGGTGGAAAATACGCATTTTCTACCCTCCATTGCACCGGAAGATTTAGCTTATAAAGCGGTGGCGACCAATCTCAGCGATTTAGCCTCTATGGGGGCACAACCCAAGTGGCTTTCCCTTGCCTTAACCTTACCAAACGTTGATGAAAGCTGGCTCGAACGGTTCAGCCAAAGTTTGTTACAAACATTAAAAGATTACAACGTCACATTAATTGGCGGTGATACAACAAAAGGCGCATTATCCGTTACCATTACAGCACAAGGCTTGGTGGAAAAAGGAAAAGCCTTATGTCGCCATCAAGCCAAAGTCGGGGATTTGATTTATGTTTCCGGTACTTTGGGCGATAGTGCCGCCGGTTTGCAACAAATTTTATCGGGCAAAAGTGCGGTGGGTTTTGACGAAGAATTTTTACAACAACGTCATTTTCGCCCAACGCCTCGAATTACGCTTGGACGAGCATTAGCCGATATTGCCCATGCGGCTATTGATCTTTCCGATGGGTTAAATTCCGATCTCAGACATATTCTTAAACGTAGTCAATGTGCAGCAGAAATTGATCTTTCCAATCTGCCACTTTCATCCTCCTTATTAAATCTTTATGATCGCACAGAAGTGGAGCAATTCGCCTTGAGCGGTGGGGAAGATTATGAATTGTGTTTTACTCTTCCGCCGAAAAATCAGCCCTTACTTGAGTTTCGCCTAAAAAATCTTGATGTGCCTTGCACCTGTATTGGGCGAATTGTGCCTGAGTTTGAAACGAAAAAGTGCGGTCAGTTTTCCATCCGTTTTTTGCGTGATGGGCAGCCGATCGATTATTCATCAAAAATTGGCTTCGATCATTTTAAGGAATAAAAATATGAAAGAAGAGAATCCGTTAAAACGAATTTCTTTAAAAAATCCCGTTCATTTGCTTGCCGTGGGATTCGGCTCAGGTTTACTTCGTCCCGCACCGGGCACTTGGGGTAGTGCCCTTGGTACCCTATTAGGCGTGATTTTACTCGTACTTTTAGGAACAAAAACGTTCTTAATTTTGACCGCACTTTGTTTTGTTTTAGGCTGTTATTTATGTCAAAAAACAGCAGATGATATGGGCGTACACGATCACGGTGCTATTGTGTGGGATGAATTTGTCGGCGTATTTATTGTGCTTAGCGCTATTCCGACTTTATCTTTGCCGTGGATCGTAACGGCATTTGGGCTTTTTCGCTTTTTTGATATTCTCAAACCTTTCCCGATCCGATTTTTTGATAAAAAACTAGAAAGCGGTTTTGGCATTATGGTGGATGATGTATTAGCGGCGATTTATGCGGTCGTGGTAATTTTCTTGATTCAGATCTGGAGATAAAGCATGCTAAATTTATTAATCGTTCATTTGTTTGGTTTAATGACACCGGGGCCGGATTTCTTTTATGTGAGCCGAATGGCGGCAAGTAATTCTCGTCGAAATACGGTTTATGGCATTATTGGTATTACATTGGGCGTGGCATTTTGGGCGGCGGTTTCAATGCTCGGACTGACGGTACTATTTGCCACCATGCCGGCATTGCACGGTGTGATAATGATATTGGGCGGAAGCTATTTGGCGTATCTCGGTTTTTTATTGGTTCGTAGCAAACAAAATGCCGAATTTAAACCGCTTTCAGTCGAGGAGTTAAATCAACAAACCAACGCGAAAAAAGAAATTTTGAAAGGTTTATTGGTTAATTTATCCAATGCCAAAGCTGTCGTTTATTTTTCCAGTGTGATGTCTTTTGTGTTAGCTAAAATGACGGAAATATGGGAAATGGGGGCGGCATTCGGTTTAATTGTTTTAGTGACATTTTTTTACTTTTACCTGATTTCTTTTATTTTTTCGCGTAGTATTGCGAAACAGTTTTATAGTCGATATAGCCGTTATATTGATAACGTGGCTGGCGTGGTATTTTTGTTCTTTGGTGGCGTGTTAATTTATAGCGGCATCATGGAAATGATTCATTAAAATAAGAGGAAGTAACGATGACATTGAAAATTGCGATTGTCGGTGCCGGTGGAAGAATGGGGCGTCAATTAATTCAAGCGGTTCATTCGACGGAAGGTGTTGAATTAGGGGCAGCTTTTGAACGTAAAGGTTCATCATTAGTAGGCGCGGATGCAGGGGAACTTGCGGGTATCGGACATCTTGGTGTTGCAGTATCCGATAATTTGGAGGGGCAAAAAGAAACCTTTGATTTATTGATCGATTTCACTCGTCCAGAGGGTACGCTTGAACATATTGCATTTTGTGTGGCGAATAATAAAAAAATGGTGATTGGTACGACAGGATTTGATGAGGTGGGTAAAGCTGCTATTCAATCCGCTGCGGAAAAAATTGCCATTGTCTTTGCCTCTAATTTTAGCGTTGGGGTAAATTTAGTCTTCAAACTTTTGGAAAAAGCCGCCAAGGTGATGGGGGATTATTGTGATATTGAAATCATTGAAGCCCACCATCGCCATAAAGTGGATGCCCCATCAGGCACAGCACTTTCAATGGGAGAGCATATTGCGAAAACCTTAGGGCGTGATTTGAAAACCCATGGGGTATTTGCTCGTGAAGGCATCACCGGTGAACGTAAACCGGATGAAATCGGTTTTTCCACTATTCGTGCCTCAGATGTAGTAGGCGAGCATACCGTCTGGTTTGCAGATATTGGTGAACGGGTGGAAATTTCCCACAAAGCCTCAAGCCGAATGACTTTTGCAAACGGTGCGGTACGGGCAGGAAAATGGCTGGAAAATAAACCCTATGGTTTGTTTGATATGACGGACGTATTAGATTTGAATAATCTATAGTTCCAATTCAAGATCTGTTTCCACACGACAACAGCATAATAAAATTTCATTAGGTTGAACAAAGGCAAGGGGCGTTTCCGGATAGGATACCTTGCCTTTTTTGATCTTCACCCGACAGGAGCCACAATAGCCGCTGCGGCATTGGTATTCGTGATGGATATTATTGCGTTCAAGGTGGTCGAGTAGAGTTGTTTCATTATTAAAATCAAGGGTGGTTTGACTACGAATTAGGTGGATTTTCATATTTTGCATATAAAATTTGATTTGATGCATAATTATATAGGAAAAATAGAAAACTCTGTTAAAATTTACCGCTCTTTTTGGTTGTAATGTGGTGTGTATGTCCAATAAAAAAATAGGATTATTTGCGTTAACTGCACTGGTACTCAGTTCCATGATTGGTTCGGGGATTTTTAGCTTACCGCAAAATATGGCTGAAGTAGCCGGTGCAAAGGCATTGTTGATTGGGTGGGCGATTACCGGTGTTGGGATTATTTTTCTAGGGCTGTCTTTTTTCTTTTTATCCCGTCTGCGCCCCGATCTGAATGGTGGAGTTTATACTTATGCGAGAGAAGGATTTGGCGGTTTAGTTGGCTTTTTTTCTGCTTGGGGATATTGGCTTTGCTCCGGTATTGGCAGTGTGAGCTATCTTGTGGTGGCTTTTGAGGGTATCGGCACTTTTGTAGATACGCAGGAACGTATTATTTTTGGTACGGGCAGTACGCTTTATTCCATTTTAGGGGCTTCACTTGTGGTTTGGCTCGTGCATTGGCTGATTGCCCGTGGTATCAGAGAAGCGGCATTTGTGAATATGTTGGCAACCATCGTTAAAGTTTTTCCATTAATTTTATTCATTATTTTAGCCGCACTTTATTTCTCGCCAACACAGTTTTTTACAGATTTTAATGGGGAAACCTTGGCTAATCAAAATCACTCGGCAGATCTGATCACACAAGTGAAGAACACCATGCTGATAACCCTATGGGTCTTTGTGGGAGTAGAGGGGGCGTCAATTTTATCTGGACATGCGAAAAAACAACGTGATATTGGGACGGCAACAGTACTCGGCATTTGTATTACTTTGGTGCTTTATGTGGCGATTACTGTGCTGGCACTTGGCGTGTTACCACGTGAAACCATTAGCACCATGTCAAACCCCTCTATGGCGCCGATTTTAGAATCAATGATTGGAAAGACGGGGAAAATTATCATTACTTTCTGCTTAATTGTTTCCGTGCTCGGTTCATATATCAGCTGGACAATGTATTGTACTGAAGTGCCTTATCGGGGTGTAGAGAGCGGGGCATTTCCACGTATGTTGAGTAAACTCAATAAAAATAACACACCCATTAATTCCCTTTGGTTTACTAATATTGTCATTCAACTTTGTTTAATTTTGGTGTTATTTACCAGTCAAAGTTACACGAAATTAATTTCTCTTGCCACTTCAATGATTCTAGTTCCCTATATCCTTATTGGAGCGTATTTATTTAAATTAGCCTTACAACGTAAGGCAAAATGGTATATTCAACTTACCGGTTTGATGGCAACCCTTTATGGTTTGTGGATTGTTTATGCTGCCGGTATGGATTATTTGTTTTTATCCGTTGTGTTATATGTTCCTGGGGTAACGGTTTACTTATATTCCCAATATCAGCAAAAGGGTAAGTTTGGACTTAGTAAAAAAGAATGGGCATTATTGATAATATTAATAGGGGTATTTTTAATGGCTTGCTGGGAGCTATCTCAAGGATTGCTTTCCATTTAGGGGGAACCGTGAAATTTTCTGTAAAAATTACGGTGATATTCACCGCACTTTACTCCACCGCTTGTGCCGTAGTGAGTAAAGAGCCGGTGAAATCCATTGATATTTATGTGAAACCTTATTATTCAGCAGAAAAAGGTAAAGCCCAAAATGTCTTTGTGCATAAGCAGATTGATCCAATGTTGCGGGAAAATACCTTAAAGGGCTATCAAAGTGCGGTCAAATTTGTAGAAGAAAATTCGGCTCGAATTTCTCCTATCACATTGTTTACCTTATCGGCAAGAGCCTATGATTTGGGTTTGCGTGACGACGCGGTGAAATGGTTTTATCGGGGGCAGAATCGTTTAATTACCGCACTGTATGTATTGGATTTACCCAAGGCGACCGTGGCGGAAAATACCGGATTTAGCCAAGTCGTGGGGCAGTTTGTGAATCCTTATGCATTTTGCGATTTAAATAAACAACGTCAATTGGCAAAAGAGGCGGTAGATTGGGTAATCGCTCATCCTTATGAAATTATTTTTATGAAAGAATTACCCACTAAATTTCAAGATCGTAAAATAGCCTTAAAAGAAGCAGAAGAAAAATTGAAGGATCGTCTAAAAGCACAGGATGAATTTTTTGCTGATCCACAAAATAAAGCGAAATGGCAAAAAGAACGGTTAGAAAATCATGTAAATGAACGATTTTGTTGGTAAAAATAATCCCTTAATCATGAGGGATTATTTTTATTGGGAAATGGATTATTGCGCCATATTTCTGACTGATTTTAAAAATCCCTGTGCACTGTCAAAGACAGCAGATTTACCTTGAGCGGTTAAAATCATATCGGACATTTCACGAAATGCACCTTTTCCACCGCCAAGAGAAAGTACATGATCTGCGGCATTTTTTACATAATGGGGCGCATCAGCCACAGCAAAGGAAAGTCCGCTGACGGCAAAAGCCGGGAGATCTACGCTATCATCGCCAATATAAGCGGTTTCTTCAGGTTTCACGCCGGCTTGCTTCATTAATTCAAAACAGGCACTTTCTTTCTCTAATTTACCAAGCAAGAATAGGTTTATGCCGAGATCGGCAATACGGCGGCGTAAAATGGCAGAATCTCTGCCGGAAAGTACCGCAACTTGAATACCGGATTCCATCAACATTTTAATGCCTAAACCATCACGCACATGGAAACTTTTAATAGCTTCACCATTTGCACCATAGTGGAGTTGCCCATCTGTCAGCACGCCATCCACATCGGTAATTACTAATTTAATTTTTTCGAGTTTTTGTTGCATTTGATTTCCTTAGCTTGAAAATTCGATTAAACCGACCACGTTATTTTCATCATCGACTGCCACAAGAGAATGAATTTTCTTCTCTTTCATAAAATCTTCTGCTTTCGCTAAGAATTCATTTTGATTAATGGTTTTTGGTGAACTTGTCATAAAATCCTGTGCTGTTTTCTTAAGCGTTTTTTCACCATTAGCGGTCAAGGCACGGCGAATATCACCATCGGTGATAATACCTTTCAGCTGTGAGTTTTCCATCACCAGTGCAACGCCCATCCGTCCTTCATTCATCACGGTCAAACAATCAGTGAAATTTGTTTCGGGTGAAATAATCGGTAAGCGTGTCAGCATTTGGTCTTTAACCCGACAGAGCAAACGGCGACCTAGGCTACCGCCCGGATGGTATTTAGCAAAATCAGCAGGTTGGAAATTCCTTGCGGTGATAAGAGATACCGCAAGGGCATCACCGAGTGCCAGAGTGACAAGCGCAGAGGTGGTTGGGGCAAGATTATTCGGGCAAACTTCACGTTCAACGGTAATGTCCAACACATAATCCGCATGACGGGCAAGGGTAGAATATTTATTGCTGGTGAGAGCAATAATTTTATTGCCAAAGTTTTTTAGGCTTGGAATCAGTTTATTGACATCATCGGTTTCACCACTATAAGAAATGAGCATAACAATATCAATTGGCTTGAGCATACCCAGATCACCGTGAAACGCCTCGGTGGGATGGAGAAAGAAGCTTGGTGTGCCGGTGGACGCAAAGGTGGCAACCATTTTTTTTCCAATTAAGCCTGATTTACCAATTCCACCAATGACAAGGCGGCCTTGACAATGAAAAATAAGCTCAACGATTTGGTTGAAGTTTTCATCTAAACGTTGGCTTAATTGGGTGAGTGCGAGGCTTTCTACGGAAAGCGTATCCCGTGCAATTTTTAGATAGTTCATGAACATTCCTAAAGTGCGGTTAAAATTACGGGTATTTTAGCGGAATGCAGTAAAAATAAGAATGAAAATTTGACCACACTTTTATTAATCTCTATACTACGCGCTGAGTTGGTTAGACAATCGCTGGTTTATTGAAGCCCTTAACCGTGTTCACACGACCTAGTGGGACAAGTAAACGAGAGGAAAGTCCGAGCTACATAGGGCAGAGTGCCGGATAACGTCCGGGGGGCGTGAGCCTACGACCAGTGCAACAGAGAGCAGACCGCCGTGCAAACGGTAAGGGTGAAAGGGTGCGGTAAGAGCGCACCGTGCCGTCGGTAACGATTGGCAGCAGGGTAAACTCCACTCGTAGCAAGACCAAATAGGAATCCAATGGGTGGCCCGCTCAGGATTCGGGTAGGTTGCTTGAGCGGCGGAGTAATTCGCCGCCTAGAGGAATGATTGTCCGCGACAGAACTCGGCTTATCGACCAACTCAAAACATAACCGCACTTTAGTTTATTCATGATGAATGAATTAAAGTGCGGTTGTTTTTTTATTAATTTTTATAAATTTCGTTATAAAGTGCACTTTCAAATTGCACCAAAGGAGCGCGTTTGGTTTTATTTTCAAGTTCGCCGGTGGAATAACCGTTGATAAATTGGACAAAGGCGATCTTCTCGCCACGGGCATTTGTCATAAAGCCGGCAAGGTTGTACACCCCTTTTAATGAGCCGGTTTTGGCGATAACATTTTTGACTAACTGTGGATTAATTAATCCGCCACGTCCGCTAATGGTGCCGTCAACGCCGGCAATAGGGAACGTTTCCATTAAATGCAGTTTATCTTCATTTTTCGCAATGTATTCCAGTATGGAAAGCATGGTTTTAGGTGCTACTAAGTTATGGCGTGAAAGACCGGAACCGTCCGCTAAGATGCTATTACCGAATTTGATTCCTTGTTTTTGTAAAACAGATTTAACTGCTAATGTTCCGAGTTGGAAGGAGGCAGGACGTTTATAGTAATGGTAGGCTATAGCTCGAAATAGAGAATCTGCAATTTGATTATCGGATTTTTTCATCATTTTTTTCAATAAATCCGGTAAAGGTTTAGAGAAATGTTGTGCCAATAATTGCCCTTGTTGTGGTTTTTGCGGTTGTAATACTTTTCCGTTAAATTCAATGTCTAATCGTTTTAATTGACGTTGAATAATCGCCGCCGCGTAAGCATCGGGATCTTGTACGGCAAAACTTAACCCGAATGGTTTTGTTTGGCGGGCAAGGCAGCCTTTCACTTGGTAACGATTATTATCATGCACGACCACATCTAATTGGCAATAGGCTGATTCACGACTGTCTGCCACATAAACTTGTCCGAAAACTTGAATAGGAAATTGCGCCGGCACATTGATTTTAACGGTTTCCCCCGGCGTTTGATTTGCATCCAATTCTGCATAGAAACAGTTGTTATCAATATTGGCAGCGGAAGGTGGGGAGTTGAAACACATGGTTAAATCATTCCAAATCCAACCTAAACCACGATCATGACTGGAGAATACGGAAGTATCTAGGATGAGATCGCCACTGATTTTATTGATTCCTTGTTTTTTTAATTCGGTAAGTAAACTATAAAGTTGACCGCTGGTGAGATCCGGATCACCGGTAAAACGTACGATTAAATTGCCTTCTAAAAGCCCGTTTTGAACTTTTCCATTGGTTAACAAGGCTGTATCAAATTTGAAAGTATCTCCAAGGACTAATTTTGCTGCAACGGCGGTAAAGACTTTTTGAGTGCTTGCCGGCAACATAAAGGTCGAACCATTGTAGTCGGCAATGATGTCATTTTTATTGAGATTTTTAGCGATAACGCCCACACTTGCACCTTCAGGCAAATATTCTGTCATGGTGGGAAGATTAATTTCTGCGTAACTGGAAAGGGAAAAGCCGAGAGTGAAAAATGCCGCTTTAAGTGCGGTTGAAATTGAAGATATTTTTTCCATTATTAACGGTTCTGGTTGCTATTTCTTTCAAGACGGACAATAATAGCCCCCGAACTCAGGAGAGTAAATCATTTTCTTGTGTACAATTTATTTTAAGTCGCTACGGCAATATTTTGCAATTTTGCCGTGGTTTTCTTTTTATTAAATTTTAAGGAATGAAGCTATGAAACAAATCCCAATGACAGTGCGTGGAGCAGAATTGCTCAAAGAAGAATTGGATTTTTTGAAGAATGTACGTCGCCCGGAAATTATTAAAGCGATTGCAGAGGCCCGTGAACATGGCGATTTGAAAGAAAATGCAGAATATCACGCCGCGCGTGAACAACAAGGTTTTTGTGAAGGTCGAATTCAAGAAATTGAGGGCAAGTTAGCAAATTCGCAAATTATTGATGTGACGAAGATGCCCAATAAAGGCAAGATTATTTTCGGTGCGACAGTCGTGTTAGTGAATGTGGATACAGATGAGGAAGTGACTTATCAAATTGTCGGCGATGATGAAGCAGATATTAAAGCGGGTTTGATTTCCGTAAATTCACCGATTGCACGTGGCTTAATTGGTAAAGAACTTGATGATACGGTAAATATTGCTACTCCAGGTGGTAATGTTGAGTTTGAAATTATTGAAGTCAATTACGTATAACCTTTGCTACATAACACCGCACTTAATAAAAAAGTGCGGTAAAAATCACCGCACTTTGTTGTTTAAATCTTATTTTCGAGGAAGTTGAATTTTGGCCTCTTCACTCGGGCGATAAAGTACTAGAATATGGCCGATAGTTTGCACATTCATCGCATTGGTTTCTCGGATAATTGCATTAATGATTAATTGCTTGGTTTCACGATCCGCACCGGCAATTTTTACTTTAATGAGTTCATGATGATCTAGCGCATTTTCAATTTCAGCCAGTACACCTTCGGTTAAACCGTTACCTCCAAGCATCACAACTGGATTGAGGTGGTGGGCAAGGGCTTTTAAAAATTGTTTTTGTTTGGTTGATAAGGTTGTCATAAGGAATCCTATAAATATAAATAATAATAAAAAAGAGCGGTCAGAAAAACAGGGATTTTCTGCGTTTTTAGGCTCATTAAGTCTTGAATTTGGCAGATTGTACCCAAATATAGGCGAAACTACTACAAAAAATAGTACAAAAGACAGAGATTATGGGAAAGAAAAAACGTTCGGCAAGTTCTTCTCGTTGGTTAAACGAACATTTTAAAGATCCATTTGTGCAAAAAGCACATAAGCAAAAATTACGCTCCCGTGCTTATTTCAAAATTGATGAAATTCAGCAAACGGACAAATTATTTAAATCGGGCATGACTGTTGTCGATCTTGGAGCCGCACCGGGCGGATGGTCACAATATGTGGTAAGCCAAATCGGTAGCAATGGCAAAGTGATTGCCTGTGATATTTTAGAAATGGATCCCATTGTTGGGGTGGATTTTTTACAAGGCGATTTTCGTGATGAAAATGTCCTCAATGCCTTGCTTGAACGTGTAGGGGAAGCGAAAGTGGATGTAGTGATGTCGGATATGGCACCGAATTTTAGCGGTATGCCATCGGTTGATATTCCTCGCGCGATGTATTTGGTGGAACTGGCATTGGATATGTGTAAACAAGTATTGGCAATAAAAGGCAGTTTTGTGGTGAAGGTATTTCAAGGGGAAGGATTTGATGAATATTTAAAGGAGATTCGCTCTCTTTTTAATGTGGTAAAAGTCCGTAAACCGGAGGCCTCACGTGGACGCTCCCGTGAGGTTTATATTGTGGCTATGGGCTATAAAGGGGAATCGCTTTAATAGCTTTTCATAGTCTGTGATATATAGTATCTTGTGACAAATTTATTAACTTAGGAAAGGTAGGTTAGACTTTGAACGATATGGTCAAAAATTTGGTACTCTGGATCGTGGTAGCGGTTGTTATGATGACAGCTTATCAGAGTTTCAATTCTTATTCAGCGGAAAACGCGACAGACTATACCACTTTTGTTTACGATGTGAGCAATGGTCAGGTGAAAGAAGCTCGTTTTGATACCAATGAAATTACGGTAACAAAAAATGATGGCTCAAAATACATGACGGTTATGCCGCCATTGGAAGATAAAAAATTACTTGATGATTTATTGAGTAAAAAGGTAAAGGTAGAAGGTACACCATTTGAAAAGCGAAGTGTTATTTCGCAACTTTTAATTTCTTCTTTCCCGATGTTGTTCCTCATTGGTGTATGGATTTATTTTATGCGTCAAATGCAGGGCGGTGGCGGTAAAGCCATGAGTTTTGGTAAAAGTCGGGCAAAAATGCTCAGTCAAGATCAAATCAAAGTGACCTTTGCTGATGTCGCAGGCTGCGATGAAGCGAAAGAAGAAGTCGGCGAAATTGTTGATTTCTTGCGTGATCCGAGCAAATTCCAAAATCTAGGCGGTAAAATTCCAAAAGGAATTTTGATGGTAGGGCCTCCGGGTACCGGTAAGACCCTATTGGCAAAAGCCATTGCCGGTGAAGCTAAAGTACCATTTTTTACGATTTCCGGTTCTGATTTCGTTGAGATGTTTGTCGGTGTTGGCGCCTCTCGAGTTCGTGATATGTTTGAACAAGCGAAAAAAAATGCCCCTTGTTTAATCTTTATTGATGAAATTGATGCAGTGGGTCGCCAACGTGGAGCAGGGTTAGGGGGAGGCCATGATGAGCGCGAACAAACCTTAAACCAAATGCTTGTTGAAATGGATGGCTTTGGCGGTAATGATGGGGTCATTGTGATTGCAGCAACTAACCGTCCTGATGTATTAGATCCAGCGTTGACTCGTCCAGGTCGTTTTGACCGTCAAGTCGTGGTAGGATTGCCGGATGTAAAAGGTCGTGAGCAAATTTTACAGGTACATATGCGTAAAGTGCCATTGGCTGATGATGTCAATGCAATGACCTTAGCTCGTGGTACACCAGGTTATTCCGGTGCGGATTTAGCCAACCTGGTTAATGAGGCAGCATTATTTGCGGCGCGTAGCAACAAACGTACGGTTTCTATGCTTGAGTTTGAAAAAGCAAAAGACAAAATTAATATGGGGCCGGAACGTCGCACGATGATTATGACGGAGAAACAGAAAGAATCCACCGCTTATCATGAAGCGGGTCATGCCATTGTCGGTTATTTAGTACCTGAACATGATCCTGTTCACAAGGTAACGATTATTCCTCGCGGTCGTGCATTGGGTGTTACATTCTTCTTACCGGAAGGGGATCAGGTCAGCATTAGTCAAAAACAATTAGAAAGCAAACTTTCCACCCTCTATGCGGGGCGCTTGGCTGAAGATTTGATTTATGGTGAAGAAAATATCTCTACCGGTGCGTCTAATGATATTAAAGTGGCAACCAATATTGCCCGTAATATGGTAACGCAATGGGGTTTCTCTGAGAAACTGGGGCCAATTCTTTATTCTGAAGATGAAGGTGAAGTATTCTTAGGTCGTTCAATGGCAAAAGCGAAACATATGTCTGATGAAACAGCTCATGTGATTGATGAGGAAGTCCGTGCAATTGTGAATCGTAACTATGAACGCGCAAGACAGTTACTTATCGACAATATGGATATTTTGCATGCGATGAAAGATGCGCTTGTCAAGTATGAAACCATTGAAGAAGCACAAATTAAGCAATTGATGAATCGTGAACCGGTTACCCCTCCTTCAGGTTGGGAAGAACCTCAAATGTCACAAGCTGCTTATTCCAATACCTCTTCTGACAGCAAATCGGAAAGTGCGATCGAAAAACCACAAGATTCTGAGTAGTAAATAAAGCCTTCCTGTTGTGAAGGCTTTATTTTTTATCCAATGATTTTTTTCTTGGAGGTATTCCGCTATAATTTCCCACCTAAAATTTATGCTAAAAATTAACCGCACTTTATGAAGCTTTACGCCAATAACAAATCCCTCGATTTATCATTTCCTCAGATTATGGGAATTTTAAATTTTACACCGGACTCTTTCTCTGATAGTGGAAAGTTTTTTACCCTTGATAAGGCATTGTTTCAGGTGGAAAAAATGCTAAATGAAGGGGCGAGTATTATTGATATTGGCGGAGAATCCACCCGCCCCATGGCGGATGAGGTGTCGGAACAAGAAGAATTATTACGGGTAGTCCCCTTGGTAGAAGCGGTGCGGGAACGTTTTGATTGCTGGATTTCGGTGGATTCTTCTAAGGCGATAGTGATGCAAGAGGCGGCAAAAGTCGGAATGGATTTGATCAATGATATCAGAGCCTTACAGGAACCAAATGCCTTACAAGTTGCCTCAGAACTGGCTTTACCCGTTTGTATTATGCATATGCAGGGGCAACCAAAAACGATGCAAACTCATCCTCAATATCAAGATGTCGTGCAAGATGTCCTCACTTTCTTACGGGAACGTTCGGAACAATGTATTACAGCAGGAATAAAAAAAGAAAATTTAATTTGGGATATGGGGTTTGGCTTTGGTAAAACCGTTCAACACAATTATAAGTTATTGCAACAGTTAAATAGATTTTGTGAAGAGGGATACCCTGTGCTTGCGGGATTATCACGCAAATCAATGATTGGTGCAGTGTTGGATAAATCTGTTAATGAAAGAATGGTTGGGAGTGTTGCTGCGGCATTAATTGCTGCACAGGGTGGAGCAAAAATTCTACGTGTACATGACGTGGCTGCGACATCGGATGCACTCAAAGTTTGGCAGGCGACAGAAAACGCCTAATTTTTTAGAAAAAATTGAGAAATAAAGGAATTTATTATGGCAAATCGTAAATATTTCGGTACGGATGGGGTACGTGGTAAAGTCGGTACTTATCCTATTACGCCTGATTTTGCATTAAAATTAGGTTGGGCGGCAGGCAAAGTACTAGCCTCACAAGGATCAAAAACCGTCTTAATTGGTAAAGATACACGTATTTCCGGCTATATGTTGGAATCGGCGTTAGAGGCGGGCTTAGCAGCGGCGGGTTTGTCTGCGGCATTTACCGGGCCAATGCCGACACCGGCAATTGCCTATTTAACCCGAACTTTCCGCGCAGAAGCCGGTATCGTTATTTCAGCTTCTCATAATCCTTACTATGATAATGGGATTAAATTTTTCTCTGCACAAGGGACAAAATTACCGGATGAAATTGAAGAAGCCATTGAAGCAATGCTTGAACAGCCAATGGATTGTGTCGAATCGGCTGAATTGGGTAAAGCTCGCCGTATTAATGATGCAGCAGGGCGTTATATTGAATTTTGTAAAGGTACGTTCCCCGCTCATTTGGGATTAGAAGGTTACAAAATTGTGGTCGATTGTGCAAACGGGGCAACCTATCACATTGCACCGAATGTATTACGCGAACTTGGTGCGGAAGTAATTGAAATTGGTACTGAACCAAACGGTCTGAATATCAATGAAAAATGCGGCGCAACAGATGTTAAAGCATTACAAGAAAAAGTGTTGGAAGTGAAAGCTGATGTCGGTTTGGCTTATGATGGGGATGGAGATCGTATTATGATGGTGGATCATCTCGGAAATAAAGTAGATGGCGATCAAATCCTCTTTATTATTGCTCGTGAAGCATTGCGTGCAGGAAAATTAAAAGGCGGTGTAGTAGGAACATTAATGAGTAATATGAGCCTTGAGATCGCTTTAAAAATGCTTGGTGTTCCATTTATACGTGCAAATGTGGGTGACCGTTATGTCCTTGAGAAGATGATTGAAAACGATTGGACATTAGGGGGAGAAAATTCAGGCCATATTATTATTTCTGATAAAAACAGCACTGGGGATGGGATTGTGGCCTCATTAGCCGTATTAGCAGCAATGGTTCAACACAAACTTTCACTCAATGAATTGGCAAGTGCAGTAAAATTGTTCCCCCAAGTATTAATTAATGTACGTTTTGCCGGCGGGGATAATCCATTAGAGAGTGAGGCAGTGAAAGCCGTTGCGGCAGATGTTGAAAAGCGTTTAGAAGGTAAAGGCAGAATTCTACTGCGTAAATCAGGTACTGAGCCTTTAATTCGTGTGATGGTAGAATGCCAAGATGCGGAGCTTGCACAACAATGTGCAGAAGAAATTGCTGAGGCAGTAAAAGCAAATTAATTGATTTTGACCGCTCTTCAAAAAGAGCGGTCAGTTTTTATCTTAAATTTAGGAAAGCAGAATGAAAATTTTTGTTATGCGTCATGGTGAAGCTGAAGTGATCGCTAAAAGTGATAAGGATCGCCGTTTAACGGAATACGGTAAAAAGCAAGCTTTTGCACAGGGTGAATGGTTAAAAAATTATATAAAATCAACCGCACTTTCGTTTGATCATATATTAGTCAGTCCCTATCAGCGAGCTTTAGAGACATTTGAACAAGTGAATAATCAATTTGAGGGAACACTACAATCTAATTTGGAAATTTGGGAGGGCATTACCCCTTATGGCTCAGCAGAATTGGTTGCTGGATATTTGTCAGTGTTAAAAAATCAAGGGATCGAATCTGTTCTTATTATTTCACATTTACCCCTTGTGGGAGAGATTATTGCTGAGCTTTATGGTAAACGTAACCCAATTAGCTTTTATCCGGCAACTCTCGTACAAGTTGACTGGAAAGAAGGGAAAGGGGAGATAGTCAGTTATCATTATCCGCCGGAAATGCTCTAATCTATAGTGTAGTTAAATCTGAAATTCTATGATTGTATGCGGGTATACTCAAACACTAGGTGATTTATAGAAATGAATGAAAGGTACGATAGCCATTTGGAATAGATTGTATCACATCAGGGATGCTGATTATTTGGTATTTAGCTGGTCTGTAAAGAGATGATGTTGTAAAAAACATGGCTGAAAATATTGTTAATACGAAGGTAGGTTATAATTTATTATTTAAATAATATAATTTTTTGGCATTGATAGGAAAGGGGTAAAAATGAAAATTGCCTTAGGTGTTGAGTATAATGGGCAATATTATTTTGGTTGGCAACGGCAAGAAAAGCTGAGAACTGTTCAGGAAGAATTAGAAACAGCCTTGTCTTTTGTGGCAAACGAAAAAATTGAAGTATTTTGTGCGGGAAGAACCGATTCCGGTGTACATGGTACGGGGCAGATAGTGCATTTTGAAACAAATGCAATTCGTCCTGAAAAAGCATGGGCGTTTGGTACAAATGCCAATTTGCCTGATGATATTGCGGTGAAATGGGCAAAAATCGTTGATGATGAATTTCACGCGCGCTTTTCTGCCACGGCACGTCGCTATCGTTACATTCTGTATTGCCATAAATTACGATCTGCCATTTTACCGGCAGGGATTACCCATTGTCATTTGGAATTAGATGCAGAAAAAATGAATCAGGCCGGGCAATTTTTATTAGGTGAACATGATTTTTCTTCTTTTCGAGCATCGCAATGTCAATCAAATACACCTTGGCGGAATATTCATCATTTGAATGTCGTGAAAAAAGGTGAATATATTATCGTTGATATTCAAGCCAATGCTTTTGTACACCACATGGTAAGAAATATTGTGGGGAGCCTCATTGAAGTTGGGGCTTCTCATCAACCTATTGAATGGATGAAATGGTTATTAGAACAGCGTGATCGTAAACTTGCGGCACCAACGGCAAAACCAGATGGGCTTTACTTAGTGAATGTCATTTATCCTGAAAAATTTGCTATTCCTCAGCATAAATTAGGGCCACTTTTCCTTGAAGATAGGTTGATTTAGGAAGGGGCGCTTGTCTGACTAGCAAGGATAATCAAATTGTGGTTTAATACGCAGGATTTTCTAGTGGATGAATAGGTAAAAATAATGAGCTGGATTAACCGAATTTTTAACAAAAACCCTTCTTCTTCAACACGTAAAGCTAATGTGCCAGAAGGGGTTTGGACAAAGTGTACTTCGTGTGAACAAGTTCTTTATAGTGAAGAATTAAAACGTAATCTTTATGTGTGTCCAAAGTGTGATCATCATATGCGTATTGATGCGCGTGAGCGTCTTTTACGTTTGTTAGATGAAGGTTCAAGTCATGAAATTGCGGCGGATTTAGAGCCAAAAGATATTTTAAAATTCAAAGATCTAAAGAAATATAAAGATCGTATTACGGCAGCTCAAAAAGAAACCGGTGAAAAAGATGCACTTATCACCATGACCGGGACGCTTTACAATATGCCTATTGTAGTTGCAGCCTCAAATTTTGCTTTTATGGGGGGCTCGATGGGCTCAGTTGTTGGTGCCAAATTTGTTAAAGCCGCTGAAAAAGCGATAGAGTTAAATTGCCCGTTTGTTTGTTTTTCCGCAAGTGGTGGTGCACGTATGCAAGAGGCGCTGTTTTCACTTATGCAAATGGCAAAAACCAGCGCAGTGCTTGCACAAATGCGTGAAAAGGGTGTACCTTTTATTTCTGTTTTAACAGATCCGACCCTTGGTGGGGTTTCTGCAAGTTTTGCTATGTTAGGTGATTTAAATATTGCCGAACCAAAAGCATTAATTGGTTTTGCCGGTCCTCGAGTGATTGAGCAAACGGTTCGAGAAAAGTTACCTGAAGGTTTCCAACGCAGTGAATTTCTATTGGAAAAAGGTGCGATTGATATGATCGTAAAACGTGGTGATATGCGTCCTACCTTAGCAAGCCTGCTAAGTAAATTAACCCATAAACCTTCACCTTTTACTGAACCTGAATTAATTGAATATGAATCATAATATGAATTTAAAAGCCACTTCGCCACTCGCTGAGTGGCTTTCTTATTTAGAAAATAGCCATTTTAAAGCGATTGATCTTGGTCTGGAACGAATTAAATCTGTGGCGGAAAAGATGGACCTTTTGCACCCGGCTCCTTATGTAATCACTGTGGGAGGAACGAATGGTAAAGGGACAACTTGTCGTTTATTAGAAACGATTTTGCTTAACCACGGATTACGTGTGGGGGTATATTCTTCTCCACATCTATTACGCTATAACGAACGTGTACGTATTCAAAACCAAGATTTACCTGATGAGGCACATACCCGTTCTTTTGCATTTGTTGAAGAAAATCGAACCGAATCTTTAACTTATTTTGAATTTAGTACACTTTCAGCATTGCATCTATTTAAACAGGCTAAGTTGGATGTTGTTATTTTAGAAGTGGGGCTTGGTGGGCGATTGGATGCCACAAATATTGTGGATAGTAATTTGGCTGTGATCACCAGTATTGATATTGATCATACGGATTTTTTAGGGAATTCAAGGGACACGATTGCCTTTGAAAAAGCGGGTATTTTCCGTCAAAACTGCCCGGTTGTAATCGGTGAGCCAAATGTACCCAATACAATGTTGAAACAAGCCGGCCGTTTAGGCTGTCAGGTATCATGTCGTGATACTGATTGGTCATTTCAAGTTAATTCCAAAAATTGGCAATGGCAGAGCCAAAAAGTGCGGTTAGAAAATCTCCCTTTTTGCCAAATTCCTTTGATGAATGCGGCAACAGCCCTTGCTGTGGTGGAACAACTACCTTTCGATATTTCTGGAGAAACACTCCGTCAATCTTTACAAGAGGTTGAGTTAGCAGGACGTTTTCAAATACTGAGTGAAGATAAATGTGAAAAGCTGGCGATATTAGCGGAAAAGATGTTTGAAAATTTACCAACAGTAATTATTGATGTGGGACATAATCCGCACGCAGCAGCTTATTTGAGTGAAAAATTAACCGCATTTAAAGAACAAAAGCAAGGCAAGATTATCGCTGTATGTGGTATGTTGAAGGACAAAGATGCCCAAGGTGTCTTCACCCATCTTGTTCCGCTCATTGATGAATGGCATTGTGTTACATTAGAGGGAACTCGTGGACAATCCGGCGAAGAGTTATTGTCAAAACTCACGATGTTTTCTTCTTGGGTGAATGCCAGAGCGGCGAATTCCGTGATAGCAGGGGCGAAATCAGCGTTAGCACGAACAGCAAAACAGGATATTGTGCTCATATTTGGATCATTCCATACGGTTTCTGAATTTTTGTCGGCCCTTTGATGATTACTTATCTTAGGAGCCCATGCTTCTTAGCTATCGGTATCATTAAAAGTGCGGTTAATTTTTCTGATGTTTCTGAAAATAAGCATAAATTTGTGGTAGCAACTGCACAATTAAATTTAATTGTTGGAATGGAATAACAAATGCCTTGTTTTCAGAAACTTGGATTTCTGTTTGAGAAACCGCTTTCAGGCTTAATTCAATGTTTTCATGCAATTTTGTAAAGATCTCAGGTGAAAGCTTTTCAATATTTTCAAGGGTATAGATAATCTTTTTGGCAGCCGGATAGAAACCTGATAAAAAGCTTTTAGTTTGTTGTAATTGACGCATTTTGTCGCGGTATGAGCCAAGGGCAGAAATGTAACTCAATAATGAATAGTTGATTTTTAGTAAATCAAAGCCTTCTTGTAAATGGGCTTGATATTTCACCGGTTCGCTATTCATATTTGAAATAATTGTACTAAGTGAGGCGTTATACTCATGAGCGTTGCGGCGGGCGACGCGGTATTTTAAATCATCAGTTTTACCAAATTGAAGTTGTCCGACAATATGCAATAGATATTGCGCATCACTTTGAATAGCGAGTCGGCTAACTTTATCTAATTGTAAATATTTCCAGTCAGGCCATAAGTATGAGACGGCGAACCAAGCAATCGCTGAGCCGAGTAGCGTATCCAGTAATCGGGGCAGTAAGGCTGCTTCTGCGCTGAACCCCATGACATCAAAACTCAATAAAACTTGCAGAGTAATAAAGAAAGTTGAAAAACTGTAATTATTACTACGGAAAAAGAAAAAAAGTGTGCAAGTTAACACAATTAAACCCAGCTCTAGTTCAAGAGTGGGGTTCAAATAAGGAAATAGTGACCCGACAATTACCCCTAGAATTGTACCGATAATACGCTGGCGTAAACGTGTTTTTGTAGCGGAATAATTGGGTTGGCAAACAAAAATTGCGGTGAGTAAGATCCAATAACCGAGATTAAATTGAAAGAAATCTACGATTGTGCAACAAAGAAAAACCACAATGGACAAGCGTATAGCATGGCGAAAGAGTTGTGATTCAAAGCTGAAGTGTCCGGCAATGGTTGAAAACATATTTTTCAATCCCGTCACTTGTGCAGTATGGATTTGTGCAAGCACTTCATTCGTGTTTGATTCTTGTTTTAATTGATTTAGTTGTAAGTTGATATTTTGTAAATTATCCAATAAACCTTGAATATCAACGATAAGATTTTCATCATTAAGATGCCTATGTCGATAGAGCTCAAAGGATTGTAGCGTACCGGAAAGTGCTTTTTCTACACGTTGGTTATAACGATAAGGTTTGTTATGATGCAAGCTTTGTGCAACTTCTTGGCAGGCTTGGGCTTGTAATTCAATGAGTCGTTGAATACGGAAAATTAAATCGGTATTTTTAAGTTTTTCGGCGATTTGGTGATAGTCAAAATGGGTAGAGTTAGCACGTTCGTGAATCTCTTGAGCGGTAAAGTAGTAACGCACCATTTTTTGTGTACGAGCGTGGCGGTGCTGTCCCCGAATTCGATAAAAAAGTGCGGTTCGAGCTAAGTTAAAGGCATTGACGACATTGGCATTTTTCAATGCGAAATTGAGATGTTTTTTTTCTATTTCCTCTATTTCGTCGGGATCGAAAAATACTGATTTCGCGTCAAGATATTCCCCTAAAGCACTAAAAGCTTTGGCGACATTCTCTTGGACAGGACGGTTGGGGAAAAAGAGATGGACGATGAGCGTGACTAAGCTATAAAGCAAAGTTCCGAGTAAAATCATCGTTGGATTAATAAACCAGCTAGCAGAGGCATGAGGGTTATAGGTAAGCGTGGTATAGAGTGCCACGACAAGCGTGCCAAAAGCAATCGTGCTATAACGTTGGCCTACTGCACCTATCATCGTAAAAATAAAAGTGAGTACCGTCATCAATACAATATATTGAATCGGTTTGCCAATATTGAGTTGCACAATAAACGTAGAGATTGCAAAGGCGATTAAGGTATAAAAAATATTTTTTAAACGACCGGTTAAACGATTGTCCAGATCTACCAAGCCACCAGCAATAATCCCCAAGATTAAGGGCATAGATTGGCTGGAAATATTAAAGAACCAAACACCAAGAGCAGCGAGGTTGACCGCAATAAATATCGGAATTGCGGCAATCACTTTTGCATTTAACCAGTTATTCATTTTAATCCCTACTAAAAGAGAAAAGTGAGCTTATTGCTCACTTTTCGTGTAAGTGCGGTCATTATTTATGGGATTTTGCCCAGTTTAAGAAACGTGCTTGTGTTTCTTTATCCGCTTGTTGAAACCAATATTGTAATTGTTGTTCTGCCACATTTTCACCTTGAACAATAACACGGCCTTTAGCTGCTTTACCATTTGTTGCTGGGGCGACGGCAGCCGTAGACGCGACAGGCATCGCTGCAGAGGCAAATGCCGGAACGGAAGCTATTGCACCGGAGGCATTATAATCGGCTAAGTCATTGATAACATTAGCAGATGGAAATAAACCTTCTTGCTTTAAAATATCAATTTTCGCTGGAATTTCTTGTCCCGATGAGGATTTTACACTAATAGCCGGTGCTGATTTAAATTTTTCAGCATCCGCTTTAGAGCGAAGAGAAGGAGCTGAAATCACAATATCTTCTGTTGAACCTTGGAACGTGACAATAATTGGGCTGGACTCAAATAATGATTGACTAGAACCACTCCCTACAATCTCACCAACGCGAACCACAACTTGGTGAGTATTTGTATCGTTCACATTAAATGAACGGGTTTCTTTTAATAATGATTTGCTTGCTTTTTGACCATCAATAGCTAAGAAATCCATATTTGATGAAGTAGATACCATACCGGCAAAACTTACTGTGCTAGCAAATAATATTGAGGCACCTAATACAGCAACGCGTAATTTCATAATTACTCCTTTAACGGGTGAATTAAATAAAAAACGTCGCCTATGCTATGCTAATTTCCTAAAAATGAAAATAGAAAAGTGCGGTTAAAAATGAAAAAGTTTTGTCCATGCTAAGGATTTTGTGTTGGTTGTTTTTCGTTTTAAAATTGGGGACGTAGGTAAATGTGGGGAGAGTAAAATTCATTACCTTGAGGAATTTTACGGATTAAGTCAATGCTATTGTCAGGCAGAAGGAGAGAAAATATGACAAAACAATTTTTTATTTATGGTCGTGTTCAAGGGGTAGGATTTCGTTATTTTTCTTGGAAAGAAGCTGAAAAATTGGGCATAAAAGGTTCGGTACGAAATCGGGCTGATGGTTCAGTAGAAGTGGTCGCACAAGGTAATGAAAGCCAATTAAGGGGATTTGAACAATGGTTAAGAGAAGGGCCGAAAACTGCCAAGGTAGAAAAAATAATTGTGAATAATCATCGTGACATCATTGCAGATCATTTTTCAATTATTCACCGTTAAACTGGACACCTTTGCGAAGTCAGCAGATTTTGCTTAGAATGTGCCACTTATTTATTATGTATGAGTTTATTATAGGGACGATAATGCGTAACCAAACAAAATTTTATCTTGAACAGATACGGCAAACAATGCAACGCTTAAATCTATGGCAAGCAATGCCGCCAGCACAAGAGGCTTTTCTCAGTCAAGAGCCTTTTTTTCTTGATACGATGGCGCCGGAAGAATGGTTGCAGTGGGTATTTATTCCGCGTATGCAGGCATTGTTGGAGAGTCATTCACCTTTACCAAATAAAATTGCGATTTCTCCCTATATTGAGGAAGCATTGAAAGAATTTGATGGGCTCAATTTATTACTTGCTCCCTTGGTCGCGTTAGAAGAGTTATTGCAGAATCAATGATGCTAGACATTTTATATCAGGATGAGTGGTTGGTGGCGGTGAATAAGCCGGCCGGCATGTTAGTACATCGCAGTTGGTTAGATATTCACGAGACACAATTTGTGATGCAAATGTTACGAGATCAAATCGGGCAGCATGTTTTTCCTATCCATCGTTTGGATCGCCCTACATCCGGCGTACTATTGTTTGCATTAAACAGTGAAATAGCGAATTTAATGTGCCAACAATTTGAGCAAAAAAACGTACAAAAATTTTATTTAGCCGTAGTGAGAGGCTATGTGTTTGGAGAGGCAAGAATTGATTATCCCCTAAAAATTCAACGTGATAAAATTGCCGATAAATTTACACAAGAGAATAAAGCACCACAGGATGCAGTGACAGATTGTATTGGTTTAAAAACCGTAGAAATGCCTTATTCAGCAGGGCGTTATGCGACTTCGCGCTATTCTTTGGTACGCTTAATTCCTCATACAGGAAGAAAACATCAGCTACGCCGTCATTGTAAACATATTTTTCATCCTATTTTGGGGGATACACAATATGGCGATTTACATCAAAATAGGGCGCTAGTAGAAAATGTTGGTTGTAAACGTTTATTGTTACATGCGGAACAATTGTGTTTTCTTCATCCTATCTTACAACAGAATATAACAATTTACGCGCCATTGGATGATCCGTGGCAAAATTTAATGAAAAACTTTGGTTGGTAATCATGTTTGATATTCAATTGACACACGAAGAACAACAAAGAGCGGTTGAAAAGATCCAAGAATTGATGAGTCAAGGTGTTAATAGTGGTGAGGCAATTCAAATTGTGGCAAAAGAATTGCGTGAATTACACAAAAAATCAACAGAAAATAAAAATTTTTGTGATCTACATAGCATTTTTTAATATTGTTTGTTGCATAAAAAATCAAAATATTTGAACATAACGCCAGTTGAGGTGATAAGGCATTAGTCTTATTTGATTTATGATTGTATAGGCGAAGCCTAAGAGGTCTATTATTATGGAAATTGGTGTTGTTAAATGGTTTAATAATGCAAAAGGATTTGGTTTTATTTCCGCAGAAGGTGTGGAAGCTGATATCTTTGCACATTACTCTGTGATTGAAATGGACGGCTATCGTTCATTAAAAGCCGGGCAAAAAGTGCAATTTGAAGTTATCCACGGTGATAAAGGATCTCACGCCACAAAAATCATTCCTGTCGTGGAATAAAGAAGAGTGTGAATTAAAGTCACACTCTTAAATTTTCTCTATTTAGTCTTAACTTAAAAGACAAGCCTTACCACCTTGTCTTTTTTATTATTTTAATAAATTTTTAAGACTGTTTTTCATTGCCGACATTTGGCTTTCATACAGCGCTTTACTCTCACGTTCATCAATCATATAACTAATCGTTTCTGAGAGTGTCATATCCATTTTTCGCGAATACTTTGAAAGGCGTAGCCAAACGGCATATTCCAAGTCAATTGACTTCTTCTTGGTTGATTGCTTTTCTGCATTGAAGAAACGTTTTCGCCTTGCACGAATAGCTTGATCCAACTTGATTGGCAATGATAAAGAGAGATGTTGTTTGATCCAAGCCTCAATTTTTTCCGGATAATTTTGACTTTCAAGTAATATTGTGACAACGGATTCTTGCAAGCTCTTTTCTTCGTAACGGGTAATATTTTCCCCTTCTCGATATTTACGGATCAGATAGAGCCATTTCCAGTTAGCTTCTTGATTTTCCAGTTTTTGATATTTCATCGTTATAGTCGCTTAGTGACGTGGTAACTCGAATAATATACGTGTTTTATCACAAATTTTCCAGCTAATTTTTATAATGAATATAAATATGAGATAATGCGGTCAGTTTTATTAATGAGAATCCAACAGTGAGTTCATCTTTTCTTCAAGAGCAATCCCTGTCTTGGGATGTATTACAACCGCAATTAGCGATCGTCGAACCAGCAGTACAATCTTTTGATTTTTGGACATTACAGCCGATAGCTCAAAAGGCTCTTTCCTTGTTTTTGAATCATCCAACTCGTTCCTTAATGATGCTAAAAGCTGATGATAAAGCGGATTATTCTGAGTTATTAGTGCCTGTTATTAGGCAAATGCTTCCCCAAGAGCGGTCAATTTTTGGCGTGAATTATCGCGTGGAACAGGGGAATTCTTTCTCATTTCCTCGAATTGATCTAGAGCCGGCAACATCCTTGGAAGATAACTTTGCCAGTGCAGGGGAGGTACTAAGTGCATTATATTGTGATCAGTTTCAACTTTTTGGCAATGTAAAAATACACCCAAGATCGCAAGATATTCAGCTTACTTCGGGGCTTATTCATCAGGCAAACGGTGGCGTGTTGATTCTGAATGCTTCAACTTTATTGGCTCAGTTTGATTTATGGCAACGTTTAAAACATATTCTACAAACTCAGCGATTTGACTGGTATTCAGCGCACCCTTACAAATCCCTCCCATGTGATATTCCGAGCTATTCACTCAATACGAAAGTGATCGTGCTTGGTAATCGTACAGAACTTGCTACGCTCGGAGAATTGGACGAGGATTTATACCATTTTGCAGATTATGCCGAAATTGAAAGTTATCTCTCTATGGCGGGGGTAAATGAACAAAAAAGTTGGGTAGGTTATGTTCAGCATCTTGCAAAAGAAAGTGGGTTAACATTAGATTTTTCTTCATTTAACAAGTTATATCAGCTTTTAGTAAGGGAAAGTGAAAGCCGCTTTTTAATTAATGCTTCCCCAGCGGTATTGAAAAATATGTTGTTAAATGCAGTGACATTTTCACAAAAAAACGCCTTAAGTGCGGTTGATTTTGAAAGGGTTTTTCTACAACAAACACGGCAACAGGGTTTCTTAAGAGAACAAACCTATGCTGATATTCTCAATGAGCAAGTTTATGTGGAAACAGATGGGGAAATTGTGGGGCAAATTAATGGTTTGTCTGTCATTGAGTATCCGGGGACACCGGTGAAATTTGGTGAACCTTCACGTATTAGTTGTATTGTACAATTTGGTGAGGGGGAAGTGGTTGATGTGGAACGTAAAAATGAGCTTGCGGGTAATTTACACAGTAAAGGCATGATGATTGCTCAAGCTTGTTTATCTAATATTTTGGAATTTCCGTCACAGTTACCTTTCTCGGCTTCTTTGGTTTTTGAACAATCCTATGGTGAAATTGACGGTGATAGTGCGTCACTTGCTATTTTCTGTGTGCTTGTGAGTGCCTTGGCGGATTTACCTTTACCGCAACATATTGCAATGACAGGTGCGATTGATCAATTCGGGTTGATTCATGCAGTTGGCGGCGTGAATGACAAAATTGAAGGTTTTTTTGCAATTTGCCAGCGACGGGGTTTAACAGGTAAACAAGGGGTGATTATTCCCACCACAACCATTCAGCAACTTAGTCTTTCTGATGAAGTAGTAAGTGCGGTCAAAAATGGGGAGTTTTTCATTTTTCCGGTAGAAGATATTTATCAATCCTGTGAATTGGTTTTTCAGCGTGATTTAATTGGGGAAGAGACTAAAAGCTATGAAGATAGTAAAATCCCGATTTCTCGTTTAATTCAACAACGTATAGATTTTCGTGCTGAGCCAACAAAGAAAAGTCTGTTTAATTTTTTTCGATTTTAGGGGCGATGGGCGCTTTTATCGACAACAAAGATAAACACTAAGTCTAAATTTTTATGATTTTTTAAGAGCAAACAATGGTTTGCTCTCATTTTTTGTATTTTATAATTTATTGATTTTAGACTGCTCTGACTAGTTCAGCTAACACTTGTTTTCTATTTACACTTATTTTTATTCCCTTTAGAATGCTATTTATCGGTGATTTGGTGAATTTAAACAATATTAAGGAATAAAAATGCAAAACGCTTGTACACTAAATAAGAAGGAAAGTTATAATTACGAAGATTTACTTGCCTCAGGTCGTGGAGAGTTATTTGGCTCAGAAGGACCACAGCTTCCTGCACCAACAATGTTGATGATGGATCGTATTGTCAATATGACAGAATTTGGTGGTATTTTTGACAAAGGTTATATTGAAGCAGAGTTAGATATTCATCCTAAGCTTCCTTTTTTTAATTGTCATTTTATTGGTGATCCTGTTATGCCGGGCTGTTTAGGCTTAGATGCCATGTGGCAGCTTGTTGGTTTCTTTCTTGGTTGGATTGGTGGAAAAGGGAAAGGGCGTGCATTAGGTGTGGGAGAAGTGAAATTTACCGGTCAAATTTTGCCAACAGCGAAGAAAGTTATTTATCGTATTAATATGAAGCGTGTGATTAACCGCAAATTAGTTATGGGAATGGCAGATGGCGAGGTTGAAGTGGATGGACGAGTGATCTACACTGCAAAGGATCTGAAAGTTGGGTTATTCCAAGACACATCGAATTTTTAATCTCATTCAAACTTGTATCTTATATGTTAATAACTCGTTATGAGTAGATTTTTATGTTTTGATGCTAAGCACATATTTTTACATTAAAAATCAAATTTAAAAATGTGACGAATTTCACAAAATTTCAACATTTTGCTTTTTTTGTTTAATACTTTTCTCTAAAATCGCCAAAGATTTTTATTTGTTATTTTAGAGGGGGGCTTATGGCTCTATTTTTAAGTATTTTTCCAATTGTTCTACTCATTTATTTAATGGTAAAGCGTAATGCTTTACCTTCTTACCTTGCTCTACCTTGGATCGCAGTTGTTGTTCTAATTATTCAATTAATCTTTTTTGGTACAGATATTAGTATTGTGAGTGCGAATATTGCATCAGCATTGGTGGCAGTTCAAACACCTATCACTGTCATTTTTGGTGCAATTTTATTTAATCGTTTCTCTGAAGTGTCTGGGGCGACAGATACTTTACGTAAATGGCTAGGCAGTATTAATCCTAATCCGGTAGCACAAATTATGATTATTGGATGGGCATTTGCATTTATGATTGAGGGCGCAAGTGGATTTGGTACGCCGGCTGCAATTGCAGCTCCAATATTAGTAGGCTTAGGTTTTCCTCCGTTACGGGTTGCGATGTTGGCGTTAGTGATGAACTCTGTGCCGGTTTCATTTGGTGCGGTAGGAACACCGACTTGGTTTGGATTTGGTCCTTTGCAATTGGCAGAGGCTCAAATTTTAGAAATCGGTTCAATGACATCCTTAATTCATGCTTTTGCAGCATTAGTCATTCCGCTGATGGCATTAAGTTTAATTGTCAGTTGGAGTGAAATTCGTAAAAACCTCATTTTTATTTATATCAGTGTGTTTGCTTGTGTGATCCCATATATGTTGTTGGCACAAGTAAACTACGAGTTTCCATCTTTAGTCGGTGGTGCAATTGGTTTATTTGTCTCCGTTATTGTTGCGAATAAAGGGATTGGATTGTCTAAAGTAGAAAATACTTTGGATAGCTCTTCGGTTTCTTTTGGACAAGTGGCAAAAGCGTTGTTTCCAACCGGTATGCTTATCGCTATTTTAATTGTTACACGTATTCAACAATTACCGTTTAAATCAATGATGAATGATGCGACATCTTGGTTTAGTGCACAGCTCGGTTCTCTCGGTTTATTTGATGTAAGTTATGGCTTGATTTTCAGCTTGAAAAACATTTTTGGTACATCAATTAATGCGAGTTATAAGCTGCTTTATGTTCCGGCATTAATCCCGTTTGTCGTCACTGTATTAATTGCTGTGCCGGTGTTTGCTTTATCTATGTCAAAAACAAAAGATATTTTTGTGACGAGTTTTAAACAAACTAAGAATCCGTTTTTTGCATTAGTCGGTGCATTGGTTATGGTGAATTTAATGCTAGTAGGTGGTGATAATTCAATGGTTAAAATCATTGGTCAAAGTTTTGCCCACGCAACAGGTGAATATTGGACATTGTTTGCCTCTTATTTAGGGGCGGTTGGTGCATTTTTCTCCGGTTCAAACACCGTGTCTAATTTAACTTTCGGTAGTGTTCAGCTTTCAACTGCTGAATTAACAGGACTTTCTGCCTCTTTAATTCTTGCCTTACAATCTGTTGGTGGTGCAATGGGTAATATGGTGTGTATTAATAATATTGTTGCAGTGAGTTCAGTATTGAATATTGATAAACAGGAAGGCACAATCATTAAGAAAACCGTGGTGCCAATGATTGTTTACGGTATTATTGCTGCTTTAGTAGCACTCTTTATTATCCCGGTGTTCTATGTGGTATAATACGAATTAATAGGGATTAAAAGAACAAGCGGTTGTGTTTGTGGTATATTTAAAACATTCCGCTTGTTTTTATTTATGTTTTCTATACGGAGTGATTATGAATGTTAATTTTTATGTAACCTGTATTGCGGATGTCGTCAAAGCAGGTGTGGCTAAAAACACCGTTTTATTACTGGAAAAATTAGGATGTCAGGTTATTTTTCTAGAAAAGCAAAGTTGTTGCGGGCAACCGGCATTAAATAGTGGTTATACAAAACAAGCCTTGCCGGGGATGAAAAATTTAGTGGAAACATTTGAAGTGAATGATTATCCCATTGTCGCTCCGGCAGGATCTTGTGTTTCGGCGATTAAGCATTATGCGGAATATTTTGAACAATTCGGTGAATTGCAATGGGCAAAGCGAGCCGAAAAAGTTGCAAAACGCTTTTATGATTTAACAGATTTTATCGTTAATGTATTAGGTATCACCGATGTTGGTGCAAGCCTACCGGGAAAAGCTGTTTACCATCCTTCTTGTAGCCTTTTCCGTAAGTTAGGTATTGTTAATGAACCTTTAACCTTACTAAAAAATGTGAAAGGTTTAGAGCTATTACCGATTAAAAACCAACAAACTTGTTGTGGTTTTGGCGGAACCTTCTCAGTCAAAATGGCTGAAATTTCCGGGGAAATGGTAACAGAAAAAGTCGATCATATTGTAGAAGTTGAACCGGATTATTTGATCGGTGCTGATGTAAGCTGCTTACTTAATATTGGTGGGCGTTTAAGCAGAGAAGGAAAAAATATTAAAGTTATGCATATTGCTGAAGTATTGATGCAGGAGGAAAAATAAAATGTCGTTAAAAACGAGTAATCTTGCTTTCAAAAAACGTGTGGATAATCAAATTCACAATGAGGTGATGCGAAAAGCCGTCGTAAAAGCACAAGAAACGATAGGTGCTAATCGTCAAAAAATGGTAGATGAATTGGGACATTGGGAAGAATGGCGGGATTTGTCTAAACAAATTCGTAATCATGTTCTAGCCAATTTAGATGCTTATCTTTATCAGCTAAGTGAAAAAGTACAGCAAAATGGCGGAAAGGTTTATTTTGCTGAAACTGCAGAAGAAGCGACCGCTTATATTCGTCAAATTGCACTAGAAAAGCAGGCGAAAAAGATTGTCAAGTCAAAATCCATGGTAACAGAAGAAATCGGTTTGAATGATGTTTTAGAGAAGGAAGGAATAAAAGTCGTTGAAACAGATTTAGGTGAATATTTATTACAAATCGTAGGTGATAAACCCTCTCATATTGTTGTTCCCGCAATACACAAAGATCGTTATAAGATCCGTCAGGAATTACACGAACAATTGGGATATAACGGATCCGAAACACCGGAAGAAATGACCGCTTTTATTCGTCAGGTAATCCGTAAAGATTTCTTAGAAGCTGATATTGGTATTAGTGGGTGTAATTTTGCCGTAGCGGAAACCGGCTCTGTTTGTTTAGTGACCAATGAAGGGAATTTACGTTTAGCAACAACGGTGCCTAAAACCCATATTGCCGTCATGGGGATGGAACGATTAGCACCGACGTTTAAAGAAGTGGATGTTCTCATCACTATGTTAGCTCGCAGTGCGGTAGGCGCTAAATTAACAGCTTATAACACATGGCTTACAGGTCCCCGTCTAGAAGGTGAAACAGATGGACCGGAAGAGTTCCATTTAGTTATTGTTGATAATGGCCGCTCTAAAATTTTAGAAAGTGAATTTAAAGAAGTATTGCGTTGTATTCGTTGCGGTGCATGTTTAAATACTTGTCCTGCATACCGCCAAATTGGCGGGCATGGATATGGTTCGATTTACCCAGGGCCAATTGGCTCCGTAATTTCACCATTATTAGGTGGATATGAGGAATTTAAAGAATTGCCTTATGCTTGTTCTTTGTGTACGGCTTGTAATTCAGTATGTCCGGTTAAAATTCCACTTGCACAGCTTATTTTGAAGCATCGTGAACATATGGCACAAACGGGTATTACCCCTGCAGCGGAACGTCTGTCTATTTTTGGTTTTACCTTTGCTAATGCTCATCCCTCAGTTTGGAAGGTCGGGGTTAATGTTGGTGCGAAGGTGGCAGGGAAATTGATCAAAAACGGTAAGGTGCCGGTGCAAATGGGGGCTTTAGCTGAATGGACAAAAGCACGTGATTTACCTACACCGGAAGGTCAGAGTTTCCGTGAATGGTTTAAAAATAGAGGATAAGCAAAGATGGATTTACAAAATCGTGAACAGTTTCTAACTAAATTAGTGAAACGAATGGGGAAATCAACTTGGCAAACTTCACCGGAACCTATGCCGGCGTTAGTGAATGATTATCCGATGACACGTTTAACAGAGCTTAGTCAAGAACAACTATGCAACGAGTTTATTAACTTTGCCAAAGTTATGATGGCTGATGTGGTTGTGGAGAAAGAAAATGCTGTTCCACAAGCGGTTATTGAAATTTGTGAAAAATATGGTGGTGGGCAAATTATTTTGAATAATGACGCACGCCTTGTGGCATTAGGGGTAATGTCAGCTATTCAAGGCAAGTATGATCACCATATTTGGGATGAGATGAAGAGCGAAAGTAATATTCAATATGCTGAACAAGCGAATATTGGTATTGTTTACGCTGAGTATGGGCTTGCTGAATCTGGTGGTATTGTATTGTTTTCTGATAAACAGTTTGGGCGTTCAGTGAGTTTATTGCCGGAAAAATCCATTGTTGTCGTACGTAAAAGTTGTGTATTACCAAGAGTTGCACAGTTAGCAAAAATTTTGGATGATAAAGCGAAGCAAGGGGAACGAATGCCATCTTGTGTCAATATTATTTCAGGGCCAAGTGCCACAGCAGATATTGAATTAATTAAAGTTGTTGGCGTACACGGCCCGGTCTCTAAAATTTATTTAGTTATTGATGACCTTTGATTATCTAAAAAAGCTTACCCTTGGGTAAGCTTTTTATCATCTTGAATATGGGATAAAGGTTGTCAAAAAGTTGAACAAAATATTAAGGCTCATCCACAATATCGGTAAACTCAGCGCCTAGCAATTTTGAAAGATCCGTTGCCGCCAATTCCACGCTTAGGCCTCGTTTTCCACCGGATACATAAATACTATCAAAGGTAAGTGCGGTCGAATTTATCACTGTTTTTAGGCGTTTCTTTTGTCCAATAGGACTAATCCCTCCCACTAAATATCCTGTACTTTTTTGTGCGAAATCTTTATCCGCCATCTCCACTTTTTTACCCCTATAGCTTTCGCTGCTTTTTTAGGTTTAGCATATTGGCTGTCGGTAAAAAAAACAGGCGAGTTTCTTTTGATCACCGTTCTCAGCCACAAGTAATGTTTTGAAAGAACGATGAGGATCAATACCTAGTTTTTCTGCTGCTTCATCACCAAAGTGAGTATTGTTGGGATTGTGATCATAAGTGTGAAGAATAAAAGGAATTTTCTGTTTTTTAAGTAAATCAATTGCGGGTGTCATTTTATTTCTAGCCCTTTTTTTGTAGAATGGTCTGCTTATTTTATAGCGGAGAAAAAAATGGATGCAAGCCTAAATATTGCCATTGCGGCAGAATTTGAATTGTGCGAAAGAATTGTTGAGTCTCTTGAAGAAAGTGAACTCAATATTGCTAAAGTTACCGTGGTTGAAATTTATCCTTTTGAAGAAGAGCAAGGAATTCGCTTTAAAAATAAAAGCGTTACTCAGTGTTCATCAAAGGAAATGGATTGGGGCGAATTGGATTATCTCTTTTTCGCAGGCAATATTGAACAAGTATCCCATATCGCAGAGGCAGCGGAACAGGGATGCGTAGTGATTGATATGAAAGGGATATGTAGCACACTTTCTGATGTACCCGTTGTCGTGCCAAGCATTAATGAGGAAAACCTTATTGCATTAAGACAGCGTAATATTGTTAGTTTGCCGGATCCTCAGGTGAGTCAACTTGCTTTGGCAATTTACCCTGTATTACAAACATCTCATCTCACAAAAATCTTCACGACATCTTTACTTCCAGCCTCTTATCAAAATGTTGAGACTGTCACAAAACTGGCGGGGCAAACCGCCCGATTATTAAATGGCATTCCGTTGGATGAGGGAGAGACTCGTTTAGCGTTCAATGTTTATCCACAAAGTACGTTATCATTATCACAACAGTTTCAAAAAATTTTCCCTCAATTAGAGGCGGTGGTATTTCATGCTGTTCAAGCCCCCGTATTCTACGGGATGGCTCAAAAAGTGAGCGTGCTTTCAGATTATGAGATAGATTTTCAACCTCAAGAGAATGAATTCGTACAATATCATGAACATTTTATTACTCCGGTTATGAGTGCTGAGATTGAAAGTGAAATTTCCCATGTGAAACTCCATATTAGCCGATTAAGTGCGGTTGAAAATGGGATTGAATTTTGGACTGTTGCAGATGAGCAACGTTTTAATCTTGCCCACCTTTCTGTGAAATTATTAGAAGCAATTTATCATCAAGGTTATTAATTTTTAAGGAATGATTATGTTAGAACGACTTTTCAAATTGCGTGAAAAAGGCTCAAGCACAAGAACCGAGATTATCGCCGGTATTACCACCTTTTTTACCATGGTTTATATTGTTTTTGTGAATCCTTCAATTTTGGGCGATGCGGGGATGGATAAACAGGTTGTGTTTGTGACGACTTGTTTGATCGCCGGCATTGGTACAATGGCAATGGGACTATTCAGTAATCTGCCTATCGCGCTTGCGCCGGCAATGGGGCTTAATGCCTTTTTTGCTTATGTCGTAGTGGGCAAATTAGGCTACTCATGGGAAATTGGAATGGGGACGATTTTCTGGGGCTCGGTGGGATTATTGGTGCTCACCCTGTTTCAAGTGCGTTATTGGCTAATGGCGTCTATCCCGTTGAGTATTCGTGTGGGAATTGGCGCGGGGATTGGCTTCTTTATTGCATTGATTGGTTTTAAAAATATGGGACTTGTGGTAGCAAATCCTGCCACATTAGTGGCATTAGGTGATTTGCATGATCCTAAGGTGCTACTTGGTGTACTGGGCTTTTTTATTATCGTGGTATTAGCTGCCCGCAATATTTTTTCCGGCGTATTGATTTCTATTGCAGTCGTTACGGGGCTTGCACTTTGGTTGGATGATACGGTGATGTTCCAGGGTATTATTTCTATGCCGCCTGCATTAGATACAGTGGTGGGTAAAGTGGATATTGGCGGAGCCTTAGACACGGCATTGCTCGGTATTATTTTTTCATTTTTATTAGTTAATTTATTTGACTCTTCCGGCACTTTATTAGGCGTGACGGACAAGGCCGGAATTAGCGATGAGAAAGGACGTTTCCCAAAAATGAAACAAGCCTTACTGGTGGATAGTGTGAGTGCGGTGGGCGGTTCATATATCGGTACTTCCGCAATCAGCACTTATATCGAAAGTGGCGCCGGGGTCTCCGTGGGCGGACGCACAGGTTTAACGGCAGTAACCGTCGGCGTGTTATTTTTACTGACGATTTTCTTCTCACCACTTACTGCCGTTGTGCCAACTTATGCGACTGCCGGCGCATTGGTCTATGTGGGTATTTTAATGGCATCCAGCCTAATTCGTGTGTCATGGGATGATTTAACAGAAGCAACGCCGGCATTTATTACCGCAGCGATGATGCCTTTCACTTATTCCATCACGGAGGGGATCGCCTTTGGTTTTATCAGCTATTGTATTATGAAAGCCTGCACCGGCCGCATTAAAGAAATCAATGCACCTGTTTGGGTCGTATCGCTTTTATTTATTGCGAAATTTGTTTGGGTAGGTTAATGACAGGGCGAGCCTAAGGTTCGCCCTTTTTATATTCAAAGAAAAAAGGACATATTATGCAAAATATTCTTTTCATCATTCATTCCTCGCCTTATGGGGACGAACATTTTTTTAGTGCATTACGTTTGGCGTTACAATTGCAGGAACAGCATAAAAGTGCGGTCAATTTAAAGCTGTTTTTAATGTCGGATGCGGTGAACGGGGGGCTGGCAAAACAAAATCCGGCGGAAGGGTATCATTTACAGCAAATGCTGGAAATTTTAACGGCTCAAGGGGCAACTGTAAAACTTTGTAAAACCTGTACTAATGCACGTGGTATCACCGAATTACCTTTAGCGGACGGGGTGGAAATCGGTACTCTCGTTGAGTTAGCGGATTGGACTGTTGAGGCGGATAAAGTGTTAAATTTTTAATCAATATGAATGGCTTACATGATGTAAGCCATTTATTTTTTCTCTGATACGGCTTTAGCCTTTTCATCCATCGTGACATTAATATTGTGATCCACCACCACATTCATATTAATGGTGATCCCTTCTTTTGGTGTATCAAGTTGAATGGTTGGTGTGCAACCTGCCAATAGGTTAAGGGAAAATAAAGCAACAACAAAGTGCGGTCGATTTTTAAGGTGTTTTTTCATGTTCTAAATTTTGATAAAGCCGATATTGTAAATTTTGTTCAAACTGAGCGCCGTAGTCAATCATATTCCATAATTCAAACATATTTTCTTGGTGATGATAATTTAATGTAATTGGGTGATGTGTTGCTTTGTTGACATTGAAACCTTTGATTGTTGCGCTCAAATTCATTTGTCCGTTAGAGGTAAGATTAAGACTGGCATGGGAATGGTCAAGTTCCATTTCTTTTAATAAATCCACGATAATACTTTCGGTCCAGCCACCTTTTTTTAATCCCTTTGCCACTTCATCGTTTAATTTAATACGCATTTTACCGCTTTGTTGCAATGTACCATTGCAAATAAGACAGGTGTGATTCTTTAACCAAAAAGGCAATGTCGCATTCATCCGTCCTTCTAAATGGATTTGGTTATATTGTGCCATCGCCATAACCCGACTGAGATCAATGTGATGTAATTTGAGCGTAGCCATTTCACTTTGAGGAAAATTAAGTTTATCTAATGTTACCTCACCATCAAATAATCCGATTCTCACCTTACTCAAGGTAAGCGGTTTTAGTTTAGAATACGGATAAGTACCGGATAAATGAAATACAACATTATTCAGGAATAATGCGCCTTTACGCATATTGTGAACAGAAACCTTAATGGGGTTTTTTGTTGAATTTTGTAAAAGATTATTCTGATAATTTAGCGGAAAATGAATGTCTAAATCCTCAATTTCCCCATCAGGAAAAGAAAGTCCGACCTTATAAAGTTGCAGATTCCCCTTCATCGCAATTCCTTCGTGATCGATATTAAAATTGCCTATGCCTTTAATGTGACCATGATGAATTAACCAGCCCCACTGTTGAGGAAAAAGGGATTGGAATACGTTTACCGATTGTTTTTTCCAGCTAATTTTTCCTTTTAGTGTTTGATTTTCATAACGGGCGAGCAGATCTATCGGACCTAGTGTCCCCGCTTTTAAATCTCCGGCAATATTAAAACGTTCTATACTTTCCCCATCAACACCGACACTAAAAATAGGCTTGGTAAAATGTCCGCCGTAATCAAAGGTAATCCGCTCACTTTTGACTTGTAATAAACCTCGAATGTGTTCTTTCTCATAATCCCAACGTAGTCGATCTTTCAGCTCTAGAAAAAGTGGTGCCATTTTTATACCGTTAGTTTGTATTTTATTTGAAGAAGCCGTGAGTTGATTTAATTCAATATGGCTGCCTTGCCAAAAACCAGTACCTTGTAGATTCACCGACGTTTTTAAGGTTTTCCAATAGACCTTGCCTTGAATCGTCCAATCCCAGCGGTTATTGGCATTGCTTTCCGCATTGTGTAATTTATGTTGTGGATCACGTAGTTCAAAAACGGTTTTGATCCCCGCAATAAATTCATCGGCTTGCCCGTCCAGCTTCACATCAATATCAGAAAATTGTGGTGTGAAACCTTGTAATGTTGCCAATAATCGACCATCTAACCCATATTTACTGATTTGTACATTATCTAAAGGTAAACGCATATGAATACTTGAACCTTGTTGCTGATTATCCATTTTAAAAAGAGATCCCGTATTGAAACGAAGTAAAGGGTCATTAAATGAGCCACCGAGATGATAGCTTAAATTCGTGTGTGCAACTGTATTGTTATAGCGTAAATCACCGCGCGTTTTTAAATTAAAATGGATCTGATCTTGTTTTTCTCCACCACCAATTTCGCCATTTTCCCCAGAAATCACTATCTCGCCTTTACCATACTCACCAAAGGTTTGCACGATGATATTGGTATTAATCCCAAGGGGAAACCAGCCTTTTTGTGGTGTACGTAAGGACAAGCCTAAAAATCCTTTAATAGGTTGATAACCGTCAAAGGTCCAATAAAACGTTCCCCAAGAAATTTCCAGTCCGTTCCGAGTAAAAATAAATGGCACATCCAATAATGGCGATTTTCTTGTGAGATCTTGCGCCTTGATTACGCCATTTTCGCCTTCCCAAGACAATGTTGCTTCGCCGTTATTGACGGAAAAATGAGGGGTTTGCCATGTTAAGGTCATTTCTCCTTTTGGCTGTATTTGTAGAATTTCATCATTTAATTGAAGGTTAAAATCGGATTGATAAGATTGATTCTGTTCCGGTTGATAATTGATTTTTCCTTGCCAAATAAAGTGATTATCCTGAGGGGAAAGAGTAGATTGATGATGTAATGTTAATCCTTTGTCATTTTGAGCGGATAAATTCAGCTGAAATTGATCCTGGTGACGATTTACCATTGCGGAAATATTGGCATTGAGAATGTCCTGCAAAACGGGGGGAATAAGATGGTTACTATTTGAAACTTGAAATTGCTTAATATTAATTTCAAAGCTCGGTATTGTCGCAAAAAGTGCGGTCAATTTTATCGGTGTTTTATCATGGCTACTGGGTATAGTTTGAATACAAGCATAATCGACCACGGCATTTTCAACCGATAAATGGGGTGAAAACCAATCGGTGAGCTGAAGCTGAATATCACGTAGCTTTGCCAGCGTACATTTTCCTGAATTGACTTGCAAAGTAGGGAGTGTTAATGCTTCACTGTTTATTGCCCAATCATCGGATAATTGCACAGAATAATTTGGCGTAAGGAAATAATTTACCACCCGTTCAATTTGTTTTGGCGTGATCCACCAAGGTAAAGAAATTGTTCCGATTAAAAGTATCAACGCCAATAAGGCACAACAGCGACCTTTTCGCATATTTCCCCAATTATCCTGTTTTTGTCGCGGCCTATTGTAACGAAATAATTGCCATTAAAAAATCAATTTAATACATAGCCAAAGCAACAATTCCCCCCTAAAATAACGCTATTTAATCCCACATTTGCGAAACTATGACAACATCAACGCCGCTTAATCCTGTCGCATTACCTTTAAATCAAGTGAATTTGATCGAGGCCTCAGCCGGAACGGGGAAAACTTATACCATTGGTTCTCTCTATCTTCGCCTCTTATTACAAGCAGGAGAAAAGAATTTTTCACGCCCGTTAAATGTCGAAGAGATTTTAGTGGTCACTTTCACGGAAATGGCGACGGAAGAACTAAAGCAAAAAATCCGTGAACGCATCATAGATGCCATTCAAAAATTGTCAGTTTATGCGGAAACGCAGTCAGAAAGCGCTTTTAAAGATGATGATTTTCTGACCGCACTTTCTCAGCATATTGATGATCTTCCCCTTGCTATTCAGCGATTAAAATTGGCGGAACAAAATATGGATCTTGCGGCAATTTTTACCATTCATGGTTTTTGTCGCCGAATGTTAATGCAGTATGCTTTTTATTCCGGTGTCCATTTCAATTTGGAATTAGTAAAAGATCAGTCTGATTTATTGAAACAATTTGCCAATGAATTTTGGCGTGAACATTTTTACCCACAGTCTTTTGCGGTCGCAAATTTTATTGCACAAGAGTTGAAATCGCCGGATAGTGTATTCGCACTACTTAAAAATGATATTGGCAAAAATTTCGATGTTGAATTGGAACATCAAGATCTTCTCGTCTTACCTCTTGAAACGCTTTTAGAAAAAGTGGTGGTACAACGCAATATCATTGATAAATTGAAACAAACATGGCAAGAAAATGAGGGGGAAATTAAAGATTTCATCGCACAGGAACTGCAAGATAAGCGATTAAACGGCAATAAATATCGTGCCAATAATCTGCCCGGTTATTATGCACGAGTGGCGACTTGGGTGAAAAATACAGCAGCACATTCATTGAGTGAAGATATTGTAAAATATTTTACGCAATCAGCTGTGAATGCTAATGCAGCCAAGAACAAAAAGCCAAATTGTTCCACTATTTTAGAAAAATTGGATCACTTGGTTGAAGAATTTGAACATACGCTTTCCCCAGAATTGCTAAAGAAACTTATTCTCTATCATTACCGCCAAGGCATTCAACAAAAACTCCTTAAATATAAACGTAATCATCAAGAAAAGTCTTTTGATGATTTATTACGATTACTTTGTGAAGCCTTACAAAATGAACAGGGCGATCAACTCGCTGAAATGATCCGTTTTCAATATCCCTTTGCCATGATCGATGAATTTCAGGACACGGATGCACAGCAGTATGAGATTTTTTCCAAAATTTATCGAGAAAATCGGCAGAATAATACCGGCTTTATTATGATAGGTGACCCTAAACAGGCGATTTATCGTTTCCGTGGTGCGGATATTTTTACCTATTTAAAGGCTGCCAAACAGGCGGATGAGCGTTTTAGTTTAATGAAAAACTATCGTTCCGAGCAACGAATTGTGGAGGGGATAAACAAATTATTTGATTTTCCTAAATCCCCCTTTATCTATGACAATATTGAATTTACATCGGTAGGGGCAAAAGCGGATCATCGCCAATTTTATTTAAATGGTGAACAGGAACCGGCTTATCGCTTTTATTTGACGGAAAAAAATGATGGAAAATTAGATAAAACAGCACTTGCCCAAACTTGTGCGGTTTCAATTCAACATTGGCTAAAAAGTGCGGCTGAAAATCAGGCAGTTTTTAAGGGGGATGAGGATAGCCAAATTTTACAGGCTGCCAATATTGCCGTTTTGGTGCGTGATAGAAATGAAGCCGCATTAGTGAAAACGGCCTTACAAAAATTAGGCATTGCTTCAGTATTCCTTTCTGATCAAAGTAGCGTGTTTGATAGTCGGGTTGCGAAAGAATTGGTACGAGTTTTGAAAGCCTGTTTGAATGTGACGGAACGATCTATTTTAAATGCGATTGCTACTGCACTTTTTGGTTTAACGGCGGCAGAAATTCACCAAATTCATCATAACGAACAAGATTGGCAACGATGGGCGGATAGTTTTGAGCTGTATCAGCAAATTTGGCAACGACAAGGCGTCTTACCCATGTTGCACCATCTTTTGCTTGAACAAGGCATCGCCGAACGTTTATTGGGTTTACCTACCGGAGAGCGTGATTTAACGGATTTTTTACATCTTGCTGAGATTTTACAGCAAGCCTCTACATTAAATAACAGTGAAGCGGCATTACTGAGTTGGTTTGAAAAACAAATTCGTGGAGAGGGCAGACAAGAAGCACAAATTCGTTTAGAAAGCGAACGTCAGTTAGTCAAAATCGTGACGATTCATAAATCGAAAGGATTGGAATATGATTTAGTTTGGTTACCGTTTTTGGCTGTGCCAAGCCGTGATCTCAATCAATTCGCTAACATTAATCTCTATTACTCAAAAGATAAAGATCGCGTTTTATGGGATATGGAGAATCGTCATTTAGATGAATTGGCAGAGGAAACTTTTGCAGAAGATCTACGTTTGCTTTATGTGGCATTAACCCGGGCGAAGTATCAAATGGCGTTTGCCTTGCCGGCAGAATTTGATAAAAAATGGAATCCGTTTCTTTATGTACTCAGTAGTGGGGAAATTGGGAAGAATTTAGCCCTGTTACAAACTTATTCAAGCAGCTCATTACTTGATGAATTTAAAGTGAATATGTCGAGCATTGCCATTGAACCAGCAGAAAAATTAAATGAATTGCCCTCTCTATCCTTTTCTTTACCTCAGAATGAGCTTGCTGTCTCTTCTTTTCACGGTGAGATCGAGCAAAATTGGCATATCACCAGTTTCACAAGCATAGAGCAAAAACATCGTTGGAGGAATTATCTGAATGACAGTGCGGTAAAAAAATCCGCTGTTTTTGATGAGGCAAAAGATTACGATACACAGATAATCTTGGAAAATTCTTCTGAAAGATTAACCGCACTTTCCAATGACAATCGGTTGCTCATTGCTGAGTTTCCTCATGGCACGCAAGTGGGAATATTGTTACATCGTTATTTAGAAAAAAATGATTTTAATGCACTAACTAATGATGTCGCCCTTGAAAAACTTTGCCAAGAATTGCAGGTGGAAACAGATTTCATCACATTATTACAGCAATGGTTTGAGCAAATTGTGCATACTCCGTTGTCGGCATCTCATGGGATCAAATTAATTGATTTGGCAAAATCCGATTATATCAAAGAGATGTCCTTTTATTTATCCATTCAGGATCATTTTGACGTAGCGGGCTTTAATAAAGCCTTACAATCCCATCATCACTTACCAAGTGACATGCTGCAATTTGAAGATATCCAAGGCATGATCCGTGGCACCATTGATTTGGTTTTCCGCCATCAAGGCAAGTATTATTTGTTGGATTATAAATCTAATTTTCTTGGTGAAAATTGGTCGGATTATTCGCCTAACGCCTTAGAAAAAGCGATGTTACATCATCACTATGATTGGCAATATTTGCTTTATACCTTGGCATTACACCGTTATTTAAAAACCGTCGATAAGAATTATGACTATGAACGAGATTTCGGTGGCGTATTTTATCTTTTCTTGAGGGGAATGAATGGTGAGCCCCAATCCGGAGTGTTTTTTGATCGCCCAAGTGTGCAACTCATCAATGAATTAGAGGAGGTGCTTTAATGCTAAGGCTTTTACAATCATTGAATGAACAAAATATTATCAGTTTAGGCGATTATTATTTTGCCAAACTGATTGCAGATAAGCAGCCGGATAACCTCCCTGAACCGACCAAGCATTTAGCCGTTTTGCTCGCAGCACTTTGTAGTTGGCACTATGCACAAGGTAATACTTGCGTTGAATTGGATAAGGCATTAGAACGGAATTTATTCGGTTTGTTATATCGTGCCACAGAAAGGGATTATCTTGCAGAGATTCAACAAAAAATAGATTTTCTCTCGGTCGAACAATGGCAATCTCATTTACGAGGACATCTTGCATTTACACAAGATCCGATTTCACACATTGCTCCGATGGTTTTTCAATTTAATGCCTTATATTTTTATCGTATCTGGCAAGATGAATACCGTGTAGCACAATATATTAAAAACACCTTAAAAAATAACCGCACTTTGGCCTTTTCTCCTGATGAAGTTCGAGAAAAATTAGCATTGTATTTTCCTCAAAAATCGGCAGAGATTGATTGGCAAAAAGTGGCGGTGGCAACGGCGATTAAAAGTCCATTCACGGTGATTACCGGCGGACCGGGCACCGGAAAAACCACCACCGTGACAAGGCTGTTATTAGTTTTGCAAGAATTATACCAACATCAATTACACATCAAACTCGTTGCGCCAACGGGCAAGGCAGCCTCAAGGTTGGAAGAATCTATCCAAAATGCTTTAGGATTTTTACAACAATCCATGAAATTATCCGATACACTGGTGCAATCTATTCCACAAAAAGCTGAAACATTACATCGCTTGCTTGGTGTCAATGCTCTTAACGATCATTGTCATCACAATGAAAGAAACCCATTACAACTTGATGTTTTAGTGGTGGATGAAACCTCGATGATTGATCTTCCTCTGATGGCAAAATTGATCAATGCTCTAAAACCGGAAACCCGCTTGATTTTATTGGGTGATCAAGCACAGCTTGCTTCTGTGGAGGCAGGGGCTGTGCTAGGCGAGTTGGCACAATGGGTCGAAGAGCCTTATAGCAGGGAACAAGCGAATTATTTACGCCAAACCACAGGGTATAATGTGCCAAGTGCGGCAATCACGAATCCAATGCGTGATAGTTTATGCCATCTCACCTTTAGTCGCCGTTTTGATAAAGATTCCGGCATTGGTAAACTTGCCGAGCAAATCCAACACGGAAATGGGGAAGAAAGCCTTAAGCTATTTTCAGCTTTCCCTCAGGAATTATATTTTAATCCGTTTAATACGGAACAAACTGAAGCGGCTTGGGTGCAACAGGTCGTGCAAAGTGCGGTGGAAAATTATCGTCTTTATTTAACGGAATTGCGAGAATTACAAAGGCAAGGTGTGGATTTCAATCAACGGAATGAAGAAGGTAAAAGCTATGCGGAGGTGATTCAAGCCCATTTTAATTCAATCGGATTTTTGACCGCACTTCGTAACAGTCCGTTAGGTGTGGAAAATCTAAATAAAGAAATCGCTTTAGCATTGCGTCGAGAGTATTTGCTTTGGTTTAGAAATGAGCAAGATTGGTATCTTGGCAAACCGATTATGATCACGGAAAACGATCATAATGTGCGTTTATACAATGGGGATATTGGATTGTGTTTGGCAAAGGGCAAAGTGTGGTTTGGCAATCGTGAGGTACTAACCAGCCGTATTCCTGCTCATGAGTCGGCATTTATTATGACAATCCATAAATCGCAAGGCTCGGAATTTGATCACACACTAATGGTTCTACCGACAGAGCCTAACCCGGTGCTTTCCCGAGAATTAGTGTTTACCGGTGTAACACGAGCCAAAAAATCACTCACCGTTTTTGCCAGTGAAAAAATCTGGAAAATGGCAGTGCGCCAAACCGTAAAACGGCAGAGTGGGTTAGGAAAATTATTAGAAAATTTCAATCAAACAGGAGACTAATATGAAATTATATGCTTATGATCATTGCCCATTTTGTGTGCGTGCAAGAATGATCTTTGGGTTAAAAAATCTGCCTTTTGAACTCGTCATTCTCGCCAATGATGACGAAATCACGCCAACAGGTTTAGTGGGGAAAAAGGTTGTCCCGATTTTAGTCAAAGAAGATGGCACAGCAATGCCGGAAAGTTTGGATATTGTCCGTTATGTAGATGAGCATTTTGGTGAAAAAATGCTTTCTGAACAACTTCGTCCTGAAATTGAGGAATGGGTAAAAACGGTCAGTCGTTACTACAATCATTTACTCATTCCGCGTTTTGTCAAAATGGATCTCGCAGAATTTAAAACCCAAAGTGCGGTGGATTATTTCACTAAAAAGAAAACCGAATCGATCGGGGATTTTCAGCAAAATTTAGATGAAACGGCAAGCTATCTTGTTCGTTTACATCAAGATCTCGAAAATCTTGTGCCTCTGATTAAATCCCCTTCATCATTGAATGATGGGCTTTCTTTGGAAGATATTATTGTTTTCCCAATGTTACGTAATTTAACCTGTGTAGGTGAGATTCAATTCCCTCCGGAAGTGGCGGCATATTTAGAGAAAATGTCCGAGCAGAGTGGGGTGGAGTTGTATTTTGATAAGGCGATTTAATCACAAAAAAACCTGCCAACCGGCAGGTTTTCTTTTTATTAGATTGAATTACGCATGGCAAGTTTGGCAAGCGGCTTTGAACATCCATACCAATTTTTCTTGCTCTTTGATGTAGTCGCTCATTTGAGAAGCGGTACCTTCATCATCGGCATCGCCGGCAAGAGCGAGGATTTCACGTTGTTGATCAAGCAATACTTTTAAGCCTGATAATGTACCGGATAAACAGTCTTGCGCATTGCTTACCGCAATGTCTTCTTGAAGACGGGATACTTTTAAGTATTGGCTGTAAGCATTATTTGGCGTATGACCTAAAGTCAGGATTCGTTCTGCGAGTTCATCAATTTTAGTGATTAAATCTGTATAAATTTCTTCAAATTTTGCATGTAATTCAAAGAAGTTTACACCTTTAATATTCCAGTGATAACCACGCACGTTTGTGTAGAAAATTTGATAAGTGGCAAGTAAATCATTTAATTTGTTTGCTAATTCTGCGGATTGTTCTTTATCTAAGCCGATAGATGTTTTTGACATAATGTTTTCCTCTACATTGTTGATAAACTTTTTACAAACAGAAGCCATCTCGCTTCAAGTGTGGCTATTATACATAATAAAAGTAGGGAATAAAGCCACTTTGTTAGATAGAATTGATAGATTATTTGTATCAATTCTATGTTTTTAAAAAGATTTAACGATTGATTAACAAAATGCCTTTATAACTTCAATTGTGATCTTTTTCACAGATTTTATAAATAGTCGATTGATCCGTTGAGTTTTGATCTACAATAAGTGCGGTTAAATTTTAAGATGTTTTTAAGGAGAACGGATGAAAGAATTAATTAAACACGCACTGCTACAGGATGAGCCATTGAATCAGTCAGTTATAAAAGAACTAGAAGCTGGAAATTGGGCAGGCTTTTTGAGGGCTCAACAAGTGGAACGGACTTGCTTAGATTTTGAATTAGAGCCCTTGCAATTAGCCATACATTTACTTCCTATCGCCGCTTGTTATAGTCATACGGCCGTTTCCCATTTTAATGTTGGGGCGGTGGCAATTGGTCAAAAGGGGGATTTCTACTTTGGCGCAAATCAAGAATTTGCAAATGTAGAAATTCAACAGACTATTCATGCGGAACAAAGTGCGATTAGTCATGCATGGCTGCGTGGAGAAACACAGATTGATCATGTGGTTGTGAATTACACACCTTGTGGGCATTGCCGTCAATTTATGAATGAATTACAAGGCGCAGAAACCTTGCTGATTCATCTTCCTCATCGTTTAAATAACCCTTTACTCCATTATTTACCGGATTCTTTCGGACCAAAAGATCTTAATATTACGGCTCATTTATTAGCCAAAGAAGAACATTATTTGATTGCCGATCATTCTGATGAATTGATTAATCAAGGGATTTTAGCGGCGAATCAATCCCATTGCCCTTATTCCGAAAGCCCACACGGCATTGCAATATTGTTTAAAAATGGGGAAATTATTACCGGACGGTATGCGGAAAATGCAGCCTTTAATCCTAGTTTACCGGCATTACAAACCGCACTGAATTTTGCTTATTTGAATGACAAAAGATTAACGGATATTCAGCGTATTGTGATGGTGGAAAAACCGGCAAAATTGAGTCACAAATCAATGACGGAACAACTTATACGGGCATTGAATTTACCTGTTTTAGAATATGTGACGGTATAAAAATAGGGCAGAGTAATCTGCCCGTTTTACTTAACTTTCCTTTTGGAAATCTTTGGCAAGATTTTGAAACATATCCTGAATTTGCTCGGCGCGATGCCCAAGTACACGCACCATTATTCCTCCATTGTTCAAAAGGGAAGCCCCAACCAGCATAGTTTTTTCTTCCGCAATATGTGCGTGAATGGTTTGTAAAATTGCCTTTAATTCGACCGCACTTTTACCTAGGTTTAGATAAAGTAATGATCCTTGATGGGAATAGTTTTCCATTTGGCTCAATGCGGTGAGAGTCATTGATGAAGGCAGCCATTGAATACAATCTGACACAAGCGGGCGTTTTTTGCCATCATTTTGCAGGGCATAAATTTTCAAATGAGATGAAAATTGACGGAAAGCAAAACGCTCATTATTTAGCACACGCCCAATAGCGATAGTTTCACCGTAAATCAGTTCACTGTTTGGCTGCATGTCAATGATCGTTTTTTGTTTGAAAGCAGCATCTTTATGTAACACCAAGGGATGAGGCAAATAGAATAAACGGCTTTCTTCCGCCAAATGAATTTGTGTGATTTGCTCGGCACAGTCGCCGGCATTCATTGCCTGCACACGGCTGAATGCCTGCGTATTCAACGAAAGTGCGGTGGATTTTGCCAGTGAAATTTGAATATCCAACCGATCCCCTGCCAATATACCCGGTGAGGAAGACATTTGCATGGCATTTAATCCGTTCAACCAAGTACCGGAATAATTCAGTAACGTCATCACTTTGAATGGTGGCGTCGCAAAGTATTCTGCAAGTTGGGTTGTACCCTTGGAAGAAAGTTTAGTGGAAAGTTTGAGTTTACTGTTCATTGTCTAACTTTTAAACACCTCTTTGAAAAGGCTAGGGGGATTTTATTTCTATCAAACCCCTCCCTATACCCCTCTTTTCTTAAAGCAGGTAATATCTTTATCTTACTAACGCTTTTGGCTCTTCCACATTTTTCAATAATGCATATTTTTCGATCCAACCGATCACACCATCGAGATTTTCTTTCTTCATCAAATTAGTGAAAATAAACGGCTGACCATTGCGCATACGACGGGCATCACGTTCCATTATGCTTAAATCTGCCCCCACAAAAGGCGCAAGGTCGGTTTTATTAATCACCAATAAATCCGAACGGGTAATACCCGGCCCGCCTTTACGTGGAATTTTTTCACCTTGTGCCACATCAATCACGAAAATCGTCACATCTGCTAAATCCGGGCTAAAGGTGGCTGAAAGGTTATCACCACCTGATTCAATGAACACGATTTCCACATCAGGGAAACGGGCTACCATTTCATCTACCGCTTCAAGATTCATTGAGGCATCTTCACGGATTGCTGTATGAGGACAGCCGCCGGTTTCCACCCCCATAATCCGCTCTGGCGGAAGTAGGCTGTTTTTTGTTAAAAATTCAGCATCTTCTTGGGTGTAAATATCATTGGTGATCACCGCTACGCTATATTTGCTTGCGATCTCACGGGTGAGTTTTTCGATTAACGCCGTTTTGCCCGCCCCGACCGGGCCGGCTACGCCGATTTTAATGTAATTACGCATTGTTTTTCCTTTTTCTAATGGTTTCCCTCTCCACATCCGGGAAAAGGTGGATAAATTCTTTGGTTTTTTGGAGGGAGAGGGTATGAAACATAATACCGAATTTTTTGCAAAAAATGACCGCTCTTTCCCTCTCCCGTAAACGTACTTTCTACGACATATAAAGTCTTGTATAAAGCTGTTCGTGTTGCATTGCCCGAATATCATTGGCGAGAGTGGCCGCACCAAGCCAGTCAAGATTAGGATTTAAACTTAGTTCTACCGCTTGTTGCAGTGCTTGACGTAAGCCGAACAAAATATCTTGTCCGTCCATTTGGCTTAATGGAATCAGCTTTACCCCATTGGTGATCGCTCCGACCGCTGCATTGTAATAAAAGGCATAGAGCGTATCGGCTTTGGTTAGCCCCATTGCTTGGGCTATCATCGCAAAGACGATAGGGAAGTAGCCTTGAACCAGTTTTTCTGTGATGGCTTGTTGATATGCCATAAGAACAGGATGATTTTCATAGCGAATAAAAATTTTGAGCAACCGCACACCAAGTTTAAAACTGCCTTCACGACTTTCACGTGCCATTTTCGTAGCGGAGAGTTCCCAATCCAATTCGCATAAACGGTTGAAATTGTGGTTTTCCATAGCATTGAAAGCAAGAGAGAGATAAGCCCCGTCATTGTAAATCCAGTTTTGTAATAGCTGGGTGTGAACATAGTCTTCAAGTGTCGCTTTACTTTCCACAATTCTCTGTTGAACGAAGGTTTCCAAACCATTTGAGTGGTTAAATCCGCCAATAGGAAGCGTAGGATCAACTAGATGGAGCAATGCGCCTAAATTAGACAAACTCCGGTTTAATGTTGGTGCCAATTTCCGTCTCCGTGATGGTGGTAGCCATTGTGTGAGTGGTGATGAGAATGTCCGTGACCTTGAGCAGAATTTGCTCGTAATGCTTGGCTTAAACGGCGCTCCGCTTTTTGCGGATTAAATCCTGCTGCCTGTAACCATTCAAACATCGGTTTGTCGTAAGGTAAGGTAACTTCATCGCCATCTAAAAAGAGCGGAGAATGTTTATTACCAATTTCATAACAGGCTCGTGCCATTTCGGGTAAGGTTTTTGGTGAAAGTACGATGACTTCACTTGGCAAAATTTCGATCACGATTGCCAGTTCATTGCTAATAAACACCACATCATTATGTTTCAAGCGTTGTCCTTCTTTGAGCAAACGAAACGCCACTTCACGCCCTGTATTGGTGGTTTTCCGTAAAATATTGCGTTCACTTTCATACCATTGCAATGGTACACGCTCAATGCTTTGAGTGGTAATTTTACCCTCTGTACGAAGGTCGGTTAAATTTCCCAAGATGTTTTCCATAATGGGGAGGATAGGGTTGATGATCTTCATATTTTCCCGATAAAACTAAATATCCCCTCTTTTAAATAATGAGGGGAAATATACCTAGAACATAAAATACCGTTGTGCCAATGACACTTTCTCTGCAGGTTCGCAGGTGATTAATTCTCCATCAACCCGAACTTCATAGCGTTCCGGATCTACGGTAATTTCAGGTGTGGCATCATTGTGAACTAAATCTTTTTTACCAATATGACGGCAGCCTTTTACAGCAATAAGCTCTTTTTGTATCCCGTATTGGGTTTGAATATCCGCTTGTTTGCTCGCTTCAGATACAAACACTACCGCAGTTTCCGTTGTGGCTTTGCCTTGGTTACCAAACATTGGACGATAGAATACCGGTTGTGGTGTTGGAATAGAGGCATTTGGATCACCCATTTTAGCATAGCTGATAAGCCCTTTTTTGATGACGGTTTCAGGTTTTACACCAAAAAACATCGGTTTCCATAAGACGATATCGGCAATTTTACCGACTTCTAATGAGCCGACATGATCAGCGATACCGTGAGCAATAGCAGGGTTGATGGTGTATTTGGCAATATAGCGTTTAATGCGGAAATTATCGTTTCCCTCACTGCCGAGTTCGCCACGTTGTGCTTTCATTTTGTCCGCTGTCTGCCAAGTACGGGTGACGACCTCACCGATACGCCCCATTGCTTGTGAGTCTGAACTCATGATGGAGAATACGCCGATATCGTGCAAAATATCTTCTGCTGCAATGGTTTCTGGTCGGATACGGCTGTCTGCAAAGGCGACATCTTCAGGTACACGCTTATCTAAATGATGGCAAACCATCAACATATCCAAATGCTCGTCAATAGTGTTGACGGTGAACGGACGAGTTGGGTTAGTGGAGGCCGGGAGGACATTTGAATACATTGCCGCTTTGATAATATCGGGAGCATGCCCGCCGCCCGCACCTTCAGTATGGAAAGTATGGATAACACGTCCGTCAATGGCTTTCATCGTATCTTCTAAGAAACCACTTTCATTGAGCGTATCTGTATGGATTGCGACTTGTACATCCATTTCGTCTGCCACTTTTAATGCCGCATCAATCACAGCGGGAGTGGCTCCCCAGTCTTCATGAATTTTTAACCCTAATGCGCCGGCACGGATTTGTTCTCTTAATGGCTCAAGTGTAGAGCAGTTGCCTTTTCCGAAAAAGCCAACATTAACAGGTAAGGCTTCAGCCGCTTGGAACATGCGTTGTAGATTCCATGCGCCGGGCGTGCAGGTGGTAGCGTGTGTGCCGTCAGCCGGTCCTGTACCGCCACCAATCAAGGTTGTTGTACCGTTTTCTATGGCGTGTTGTGCTTGTTGTGGGCAGATAAAGTGAATATGGGTATCAATTCCCCCAGCGGTCGCAATCAAATTAGCACCATTATGCACTTCTGTACTGACCCCGATAATCATATTTGGGGTAACACCGTCCATGGTATCCGGATTGCCCGCTTGACCAATACCGACAATACGTCCATCACGAATACCAATGTCTGCTTTAATGATGCCAAGTTTCGCATCAATAATGATCACATTGGTGATAACAAGATCCAGAACATTGGGATTATCACGTGTTGCCGTACCGGATTGTGCCATACCATCACGGACACTTTTTCCTCCGCCAAACTTACATTCATCCCCTTTAGTGAGTAAATCTTGCTCAATGGTTGCCCATAAATCTGTATCGCCTAAACGCACGCTATCGCCCACAGTTGGACCATAAGTTGCCACATATTGGGCTCTTGGAATTGTTAATGCCATCATTTCCCCCTACAATTTGCCGTCAATTTTGTTATGGAAACCGTAAATCACTTTGTTTCCGCCAAATGCTACGAGCTCTACTGTTTTAGCCTCACCCGGTTCAAAGCGTATAGCGTTGCCTGAAGGAACATTTAAACGCATGCCACGTGCTAAAGTGCGGTCAAATTCAAGGGCATTATTGGTTTCAAAGAAGTGATAGTGGGAACCCACTTGGATTGGGCGATCGCCTTTGTTCACCACGTCTATTTTCACGGTTTTTCGCCCGACATTGGCGTGAATATCACCGTTTGCTAATTTGTATTCGCCTGGGATCATTGTTTTTCCTTTTTTTCAATCTTCACGGTTTAGATTATCTAATCGGATTATGTACCGTAACTAACTTAGTGCCATCAGGGAAAGTGGCTTCAATTTGCACTTCATGCACCATTTCGTGGATACCTTCCATGACATCATCAATAGTTAAAAGCGTTGCGCCATATTCCATTACTTCTGCGACAGTCATACCATCACGGGCCGCTTCTTGCAAATGGCTGGCAATGTAGGCAATGGCTTCCGGATAATTTAATTTTACCCCACGGGCTTTTCTTTTCGCTGCTAATTCACCGGCGAGAAAAAGCATCAGCTTTTCTTGTTCTCTTGATGTTAAATGCATATTTACCTTCTTTTATTTCATCAGATTATTTGGGATTAAATAAGTTAGTGAATTTTTTAGAATTTAGTTTTTCATGGTTGAGATTATTTTTAAACCATAAAATCAACCAAGCAGAAACAATAAAGCCGATAGTATAAGGCGGTAAACCCGTTTTCGCTATATTAAATTGAATTAAAATTGCAAGGATAATACCACTGATTACGTATATAAAATCACTTAATTTTTTACCGGCAAAGGCACAAGCCACTAAAATAGCGGAAAAGCTATAAATCCCGTTTGCAAGTTGATTAGGTTCGATATTAAATAAACAATCTGCAATGAAAGGACTAAGGACAGTAGCCGTCATTCCCCAGATTGCGGCAATAGGTGAACTAATCGCAATGGCAATAAACAATAGTAAACCTGTTGTTAAATTTGCACCAAAATTGACTTCTGCCCAAGCATAAAATGGTTGTTTAATTGAATCTAATGTGGCGGTGTGATCAACAAGGTTTGGGGTGGTTTGCGATAATCCGAATAAACCGATTTGTGCTATACCCCAGCAAAAAATCCAACAAGTCAGCACAAAAGGAAAAGTGTAAGCCACCCGATTTCTTTTGGTAAATTCACGCATAATGAGTGTTGCAATGATCGCATTTATCATACCTAAGGAAAAAATAAGAGGAGAAACGCCTTTTAATCCAAAGGTAAACATTGTACACATAAAAGCAAGGCTGGCATTGAAGCCATATAGCCCCTGTTTGATTTCATTTTTGGGATACTTGAGTAAGATGGCTGTTATTGTGCCAATGATTGCCCCAAGTAAGCAACCCATACCTAATGCCCAGTGGCTGAAAAACATTGCGATACAGATAATTAGCCCCGATAGACCGTTCTCTTGTAAAAAGATTTGCCCGATTCCGACAAGGACAATTTTTATAAATTGCATAAAAAATCTCCCTCATAAAAGATGCCTTTATAGTCTAAGTCGTGTTAAGCATAATGCCAACTATAAATAGTTAAATTCTAAAATTTTAACGTTTATAGTTAAATAAATTTTAAATATTTAATTTTTTATTAGATGATTTTTAATATTTTACTTATTTTATCGAAAATAAAAAAAGCGCATATTGGAATGCGCTTTTGAGTAAAGAGAGGGGATTAAAGAACTTTAACAATGCTTTCACATAAATAACGAATGTTATCTTCTGTAATACCGGCCACGTTAATGCGGCCTGAACGCACTGCATAAATAGCAAATTCGTCTTTTAAACGATCCACTTGCTCGGCGGTTAATCCGCTAAAGGAGAACATACCGTTTTGTTCAATGATAAAACTAAAATCTTGTTGGGCTCCAAATTCTTTTAATAATTGCACGAATAAATGGCGCATTTTTTTGATTCGTTCACGCATTTCGGTGAGTTCATCATCCCAAGATTGGCGAAGTTGAGGCTCACTTAACACTTGAACAACGGTTGCTGCTCCATGTGAAGCCGGGTTAGAGTAGAGCGTACGGATAATAGATTTCACTTGAGTCAATGCCGTTGAAGCGATCTCTGAATTTTCAGCCACTAAGGTAAATGCTCCGACACGTTCATTATATAGCCCGAAGTTTTTTGAGAAAGAGCTGGCAACGAGCAATTCTTTGTGATTTGCGGCAAAGGTGCGTAAACCAAGGGCATCTTCATCTAAGCCGTTTGCTAAGCCTTGGTAAGCAAAATCGAATAATGGTAACCAACCGTTTTTTGCAGAAAGATCAGCGAGTTGTTTCCATTGTTCCGGAGTTGGATCGATACCGGTCGGGTTATGGCAGCAACCGTGTAGAAGCACCACATCGCCTTCATTTGCATTACTTAAATCGGCGATTAAATTATCCCAATCTAACGTTTTGTTTTCCGCATCATAATAGCGATATTCACGAATCGTCATTCCGACTGCATTGAAAATCGCATTGTGGTTCGGCCAAGTCGGTGTACTGATCCACACATTTTGCGCTTTGGTTTGGCGTTTAATAAATTCCGCTGCAATACGTAACGCCCCGGTTCCGCCAAGGCTTTGAACAGTTCTGGCACGTTGTTGTTTAATAATGTTGCTATCTACGCCAAAGAGTAGTTCTTGAGTTAAACGGTTGTATTCTGCGATACCATCAATGGTAAGATAATTTTTGGTATTTTCTTTGTCGAGCAAGCGTTTTTCGGCTTCTTTTACCGCTCGCATGATAGGGGTTGCGCCTTGTGCGTCTTTATAAACTCCAATACCAAGATTGATTTTATTGGCTCGGGTTTCGGATTTGAATGCTTCACCTAAGCCAAGGATTGGATCAGCAGGGGCGGCTTTGATATTTTCAAACATAGCGTTTTCCTTTTTTAATGGATTTAGGTCTGTTGTTTTATACTGCAAGCTTTTATGTTTAGCAAGTAAAAACACGATAAAAATTAACCGCACTTTTGTGTTTTGTTAATTACATCAAAAAGTGCGGTTAAAAATGAATTTATTTTAATTGTGCGACTGTCCAGTCCAAACCGGATTGGTAATCTTCCGGTAAAGTATGTCGAAGTTTTTCCAGTTGTTGAATAATAACGGATTTATTCGGGTGAGAAAGGTTAATATGGCCGACTTTCCGCCCCGCACGTACTTCTTTGCCATACCAGTGGAGTTGGGCAAACTCTGTCTCTAGCCATTGCGGGTTATGATCTGTGCCAATTAAATTCACCATGACACTTGGAGCAAAGGTTTTCAAGTTTGGTGTCGGCAAATCCAGTAAAGCACGCAAATGCAATTCAAACTGGCTAATGGTGCAGCCAAGCTGTGTCCAATGGCCGCTATTGTGTACACGTGGGGCAAGCTCATTAATCAGAAGTTTATCGCCAACCACAAAACATTCCATCGCCATGACGCCCACATAATTGAGCTTGTCCATAATTTTACCAAGCATTTCTTCCGCTTGTTTTTGTTGGCTTGATTGTTGTGGGAAAGTGGTATCCATCACACTATAACGTAAAATTCCATTTTGTTGAAGATTGTGTGTCACAGGATAAAAGCGTTTTTCGCCATTCTTGAAACGTGCACCAACAAGTGATACTTCATCATCAAAAGGAATAAATTGCTCTGCAATCACTTCACCGAATAAATCATCGGTAATTTCAGTGTTGTTTTCATTGGTGATAATCCATTGTCCGCGACCGTCATAACCACCGGTACGGCGTTTCACCACAACTTTTTCACCTATGTTTTGGAACACCTCTTGCCATTGATCTTTATTTTCTAATAAGCACCAAGGCGAGGTAGAGAGCCCAAGTTCATCCAAGAGTGATTTTTGCGTTAAACGATCTGCCAACAAGCCAAAGATGGATTGATTAACAAAATGAGGATGGTTGGCGAGTAATTCGGTGAGAGGTGTTTTTTCCCAACGTTCGATTTCAGCTGTAATAATCGCAGTTTTCGGTAAGTCAAAAATAGGGGCATTGAAGGCTAAAGGTTTGACTTGAATATCTAAAGGTGCGCCGGCATAACGAAGCATTCTGCCCAATTGACCGTTACCAAGCACATAAACCACGGGGTAGAGTGAAGACTGTTGCATTTTATTTCTCGTTAAAAATAATCGAAAAAACAACCGCACTTTATTGGCATTATGTAGAAAATGCACAAAAACAGGCGTTTCAGCAAATGTAGGGACACACTGAGTGTGCCCGTTATGAAATCAAATGTATTTCAATATAGCGGACACACTCAGTGTGTCCCTACGAGAAAGTCCAAAATCAGGTTTGTAAAACCGCTACATAATGCTGAACTTTATTAAAAGTACGGTCAAATTTTTAGGTTTTTATAGGCGTGGGTCGGGGTTATCCAATACTGCCTTCGTTTGTTTTTCACGGAAAGCGTGTAAACGTGAGAGCAAATCCTGATCCCACGCCGCCAAAATTTGTGCAGCAAGTAATGCTGCATTGGCTGCACCGGCAGGGCCGATGGCAAGTGTTCCCACGGGAATACCTTTCGGCATTTGCACGATAGAATGAAGGCTATCCACACCACTTAACATGGAACTTTTCACCGGTACGCCAAGTACGGGAACCAAGGTTTTCGCCGCAATCATACCGGGTAAATGTGCGGCTCCACCTGCACCGGCAATAATCACTTTATAGCCGTTTCGCTGTGCATTTTCGGCAAAACTAAAAAGTTTATCAGGGGTACGGTGGGCTGAAACGATTTCAACGTGGTAAGGTACATTGAGTTCATCTAGAATTTGCGTGCTTTCTTGCATGGTCGTCCAATCGCTTTTGGAACCCATCACAATCGCAATTTGTGCTTGTGTTGCGGACATTTTTCGATCTCAAATAAAGGGGTCTGTGGACGTTTTGTTTTTTTACCTGCGTTGTAGTAAAAATTGCCACAGACAAGGAAGAAAACATGGTGAATAGTGGGCTATTTACAAGTTTTCTGATTAGTAGGTGGCAATTTTTGCCACAACCCAAAGGGACGGGACTATTTTTCGCTAATTCTACATTGAAAGTCGTTCGTTTAGAATGGCTAAACTTCACAACTTTCGCCTTGGCTTGACGAAGAATCGCCACCGTCGCAAGCAAAAAACAAAACGTCCACAGACCCTAAAAAACGGTGCGTAGAATAGCATAATTTAACAAGGCTAAGCAAACGTTTGCTCGGTTGTAGTGAGAGAAAATTACATTGCAACTTTTGCCGTAAAATCATATCCTAGTGGGCGATTTTTTCTTAAAAAAGAGCGGATTATGTTAGCCAAAGCAAAATATCGAAAAGATTATAAAAAACCGGATTTTACGGTTACAGACATTTATCTGGATTTTCAATTAGATCCGAATCACACTGTGGTTACCACAACTACAAAGTTCCAACGATTAAACGATGACGCAACAAGTTTGCGTTTAGACGGTCATAGTTTCCAATTTTCCTCCATTAAATTTAACGGTAAGCCTTTTACTGCGTATCAACAAGACGGCGAAAGTTTAACGTTAGATCTCAGCGATCAAAGTGCGGTCGAATTTGAGCTAGAAATTGTCACCATTCTTGTGCCGGCAGAAAATACCTCGCTACAAGGTTTGTATCAATCGGGCGAGGGGATTTGCACACAATGTGAAGCGGAAGGTTTCCGCCAAATTACTTATATGTTGGATCGTCCTGATGTGTTATCGCGTTACACCACAAAAATCACCGCAGATAAAACCAAATATCCTTACTTACTTTCCAATGGAAATCGTATTGCTGAAGGCGAGTTAGATAATGGTTGTCACTGGGTTGAATGGCGTGATCCTTTTCCGAAACCAAGCTATTTATTTGCCTTAGTGGCGGGTGATTTTGATCTTTTGGAAGATAAATTTACCACAAAAAGCGGGCGGGAAGTGGCATTAGAACTTTATGTAGATCGTGGGAATCTTGATCGTGCCGGTTGGGCAATGGAAAGTCTGAAAAAATCCATGAAATGGGATGAAGATCGCTTTAATCTGGAATACGATTTGGATATTTATATGATCGTTGCAGTGGATTTCTTCAATATGGGGGCGATGGAAAACAAAGGATTGAATATTTTCAATTCTAAATTTGTATTAGCGAATCCACAAACGGCAACGGATGAAGATTATCTAGCTATTGAAAGTGTAATCGCACACGAGTATTTCCATAACTGGACGGGGAATCGAGTGACCTGTCGTGATTGGTTCCAATTAAGTTTAAAAGAAGGCTTGACGGTATTCCGTGATCAAGAATTTTCTTCTGATACCGGATCCCGTGCGGTAAACCGTATCAATAATGTAAAATTTTTACGCACTACACAATTCGCTGAAGATGCCGGCCCGATGGCGCATCCGATCCGTCCGGAAAAAGTCATTGAAATGAATAACTTTTATACGGTTACCGTGTATGAAAAAGGCGCAGAAGTGATCCGTATGTTGCATATTTTATTGGGCGAGGAAGGGTTCCAAAAAGGGATGGCGTTATATATTGCGGAAAATGATGGCAAAGCCGCTACCTGTGAAGATTTTGTCTCTGCTATGGAACGTGCAAATGCGCTTGATTTAACCCAATTCCGCCGTTGGTATAGTCAGTCGGGTACGCCGGAATTATTGATTAGCGATGCTTATGACGAACAAAGCCATACTTATCGTTTAACCGTCTCTCAATCTACCCCGCCGACAGCCGATCAAATGGAAAAAGTCAATCTCCATATTCCACTAAAAATGGCGTTGTATGCTCAAGACGGTACGAAACAAATGCTGCAGTACAACGGTACACCATTAAGCGGGGTATTAAATATTACGGAAAAAGATCAAGTGTTTGAATTTCACGGCATTTATGGTCGCCCTGTTCCGGCATTGCTGGAAGATTTTTCCGCACCGGTGAAGTTAGATTACGATTACACCACGGAACAACTTCTTACTTTATTAAAATTTTCTGAAAATGCTTTTGTGCGTTGGGATGCGGCACAAATGTTATTGACGAACGAGTTACGACGTAACGTGACTCACTTCCAACAAGGAGAAGATTTCGAAATTTCACCTCAAATTTTGACCGCACTTTTATCAGTGTTGGAAAATTATGAAGACGATATTGAATTGGCAACCTTAATCCTTACCTTACCACGGGATATTGAATTTGCCGAAAGTTTTAAAACCATTGATCCTGATGGTATTGTAGCTGCACGCTCGTTTATATTGAAAACCATTGCCGAATATCTGAAAGAGCCACTGCTTAAAGCTTACAACCATATTCGTTTGGATGAATATCGTATCACTCAACAGGATATTGCTCTACGTGCAATGCGAAACCTTTGCCTAAATTATTTGGCTTATACCCCCCTTGGCAATAATCTCGTTCATAAGCATTACAATGCGGCGAATAATATGACGGATACACTCGCGGCACTGACAGCGGCAACCAAAGCCTCCCTTGCGTGCCGTGATACCTTACTCGCTGACTTTGAGCAAAAATGGCAACACGATGGCTTGGTGATGGATAAATGGTTTGCTTTGCAAGCCACCCGACCGGATGAAAATGTGTTAGACATTGTGAATCATCTAATGGATCACCCAAGTTTTAATTTCAACAATCCAAACCGTCTTCGTGCTTTAGTGGGGAGTTTTACTAATCAAAACCTTAAAGCTTTCCATGAAATCAGTGGTTCAGGTTATCGTTTCTTAACGGATGTGTTAATTAAACTCAATGATAGCAATCCACAAGTGGCAGCTCGACTAATCGAACCGTTGATTCGTTTTGCCCGTTATGATACTCAGCGTCAAATGTTAATGAAACGTGCGTTGGAACGCTTAAGCACGGTCGAAAATCTCTCCAAAGATTTATTTGAGAAGATTGAGAAAGCGTTACGCTAGATTTTTAAAATGTAGGGACACACTGCGTGTGTCCGATTGTAATATATTGAAACAATTGTAATTTATAACGGACACACGCAGTGTGTCCCTACAAATATCACTTGACATTCTTAAATAGGAGCAAAAAATATGCTTGCCTTGCCTTGCCTAAACTAAACGATAATTGCAAGCGAAATTTATCATTTTTCTTCAATAATATTAATTCGGAGGTCAAATGATCTCTGAAATTCTTTTTTCTAAAGCGGGCGTTTCCGTCAATTCTAAACAACTTGCCCAACTTCAAGCCCTTTTTCCAAATTGTTTTGATAAAAACGGAAAATTTTTACTGGAAAAATTCCAAACGGAGATTGCGGAGCAAACCGACATTAGCCGTGAATTTTACGAGATGAATTGGCTGGGAAAATCCTATGCCAAATTGCTGCGTAATCTTCCGCCCAAAACCTTACTTTGTGAAGACAAAGCACACAATACCAAGCCTGAAAATGCTAACAGCCAAAATTTACTGATCCAAGGCGATAATTTAGAGGTGTTAAAACATCTGAAAAATGCTTACAAAGGCAGGGTGAAGATGATTTATATCGACCCTCCCTATAATACGGGATCGGATGGTTTTGTGTATAAAGATGATCGTAAATTTACGCCCGAACAGTTAAGCGAACTCGCCCATATCAACCTTGATGAAGCGGAACGTATTTTAAAATTCACCGCTAAGGGGGCCAATTCTCATAGCGCTTGGCTCACTTTTATGTATCCGCGCCTTTATATTGCCCGTGATTTACTCAAGGAAGACGGCGTGATCTTTATTTCCATTGATGATAACGAAGTGGCACAGTTGAAATTATTGTGTGATGAGGTGTTTGGGGAAGGGAATTTTGTTGCTGAAATAATCGTTGATGGCACACCTAAAAATGATCCTTATATTGTATCGACATCTCACGAGTATATTCTTGTGTATACAAAGGATAAAGATAAAGCCGAACAGGCTGATTTTGGCTTTTCCAATCCTATTTATTCTGAAATTATGGATATTTTTGATAAAAATGGTAAAGATTATAAGAAAACGGAAGACGATCTCAAAAAGTTTTATAAGGTAAATAAATTATCTCAAGATAATCTTGCAAACTATAAATTTGTTGATGAATTTGGCGTTTATAGAACGAGTCCGTTAGATGATCCGCAAAATAGCGGAATGAAAGATCTTAGAGTAAATCCTAGAACGGGAAACTACTGTAAAGTGCCTAGTCGAGGTTGGAGCTGCACGCTTGAAACTTGGAATGAATGGGTCTCACATAATCTAATCGAATTTCCCGATAATGATGATCTATTACCAAATAAAAAAACATATATTACAAGAGATCGTAAGGATATATTACGTTCCTATATAAAAATGCAAACCCGTAAGGCTACAAATGATTTAAAAACATTATTCGGTACATCGATCACTCCTTTTGCCAATCCTAAACCTGTTGCCTTATTAAAGGATTTAATCCTGAATGCTAACGCTAAAAATGAGCTGTATTTAGATTTTTTTGCAGGATCAGGTTCGTTTGCTGAAGCCATTTTTGAGGCCAATATCACGGATAATGGAAATAGAAAATTTATTTTAATTCAACTAAATGAAAAAATAGAAATTAAGGGAACAGGTAAAGCTAAAAAAATTGCAAAAGCTGCGTATGATTTTATTAATCATCACTTAAAAGAAAATAACCCAACGATTTTTCATTTAACAAAAGAAAGGATCATTAGAAATAGGGTACAGATTGTTTTAAATTATCCTGATCTTGATTTGGGCTTTAAAGTCTACCAAACCACCGATAATTTCAGACATCATAGTGATGATGAATTTTCCCTAGAACAGGCAACGTTGCCTTTTGTAGAAAACTTGACCGAAGCCCAATATCACTCCTTGCTCACCACTTGGGCATTGAATGATGGGGCGTTACTGACAGACCCGATTTCGGAAGTTAAACTTGGCGACTATACCGCCCATTTATGCGATAAACGTTTATATTTATTAGAAACCAGCTTTACTTCTGCAGATTTGCTTGCATTTATTGAAAAGTTGGATAGTGACAAGGATTTCAATCCGAACCGCGTGATTGTATTCGGTGAAAATATGTCAAGTGCGATGCAGCAAGAATTGAACCAAGCGATTGAAACTTATAGCAATAAGAAAAATATCGTATTGAGTTTGATTATTCGTAATTAGGTGGTTAAAAATGAGTGGCTTTAACTACGAAAAAAATCTCTCTCATCAAGAACAAGGCATTCAAGCTGTGCTTGCCGTGTTTGATGGCGTAACCCCAGAACAACATTTTGCTGATGAAAATCCCGAATTGATTTTCGCTAATGGGCAATATGTGAAAAATTTGCGATCGGTTCAAAATTCCAATCAAATTGACCGCACTTTTGATGGTTCAAACGTGTTGGATATTTCCATGGAAACCGGTACGGGCAAAACTTACACTTATACCAAAACAATGTACGATTTACACCGTATGCTTGGCGTGTTTAAATTTATTGTGGTTGTTCCAACGCTTTCTATCAAAGCCGGCACAAAATATTTTTTGCAAAGCCAATCTCTTGCAGAGCATTTCCGCCAAGATTTTGGTAATGATTATGACAAGGTGAATCTTAAAACCTATGTGGTGGAAAGCCAAAAAACATCAAAGGGCAAAAAATCCTATATTTCTGCGGCAATCGATCAATTTGTGAAAGCGGAAAATAAAAACGAAATTCATGTTTTACTGATTAATGCGGGAATGATTAATTCCCCCTCAATGACAGAAAGTAGTGATCGTGCTTTAAAAGATCTCTTTGATCAACCGCAAGCTGCTCTTGCTGCGGTTCGTCCGATAGTGATTATTGACGAACCGCATAAATTCCCAACGGCTAAGAAAACTTGGGAAAATATCAAGCGATTAGACCCACAATATATTTTGCGATATGGCGCAACATTCAATGAACAATATCACAACCTGATTTACCGCTTGACAGCGGTGGATGCGTTTAACCAAGATTTAGTGAAAGGTGTTCGTGTATTTTGTGAAGAACAAGAGGGCGGTTTAAAAGCACAAGTAAAACTGACCGCACTTTCAGGTACTCAAGCGACTTTTGACCTCGCTGAAAACGGCAAGAATAAAACCTTCCATTTAAGCAAAGGCGACAATTTAGCTAAAATTCATCCTGCTATTTTTGAGCTAAAAATTGAGGCGATGAATAAAAGCAATCTAGCATTAAGCAATGGTTTAGAGTTAAAAATAGGTGCGTTACTTAATCCCTATTCTTACTCGGAAACCGTGCAAGATAGCATGATGAAAAAAGCGATTGTTGAGCATTTCAAATTGGAACGAGAGTTGCTTACACAAACGTCACCGAAAATCAAACCGCTTACTTTGTTTTTTATTGATGATATTGCAGGCTATCGCAGTGGTAACGAGATTGCGGGCAGCTTAAAAGAAAAATTTGAAAGTTGGGTTTTGGCAGAAGCAAAAGAAAGATTGAAGATAGAAAAAGATCCGTTTTATCGAGATTATTTGGTTAAAACTATCGCTGATGTATCGCTTACTCACGGCGGTTATTTTTCCAAAGATAATAGCGAAAGTGACGACAAAATCGAACAAGAAGTAAATGAAATTCTGCATGATAAAGAAACGTTACTTTCTTTAGAAAATCCACGCCGTTTTATTTTTTCCAAATGGACGTTACGCGAAGGCTGGGATAACCCGAATGTATTTCAGATTTGCAAATTGCGCTCCAGTGGCAGCAAAACCTCTAAGCTCCAAGAAGTGGGGCGTGGCTTGCGTTTACCGGTGAATGAGTTGATGGAACGGGTGCGTTCGCCACAATATCAGCTCAATTATTTTGTGGATAATAGTGAAAAAGATTTCGTAGAGGAATTGGTTGGGGAAGTGAATAAAGTGTCTGAAATAGAGCAAATTCCGACCGCACTTTCGTCCGAATTATTAGAAAAAATCAAACGCGCTTATCCGCAAGAAAGTAACCGCAGTATCACTCATAAATTGGCAGATAATAAACTGATTGACGATAATGACAATTTTGTGAGCAGTGCCGCTTATCAGCAGGTGAAACAGCTTTTCCCTAATGCATTTAACTCGGGATTGTACAAAGGAAAAATCACCGAGGCAAAAGAGAAAGGTAATTTTATCCCTATGCGTGAGGGGAAATATGAAGAGCTAAAAACATTGTGGGAGCTGATTCATCATAAAGCAATTTTGCAATATAAAATTGATTCGGAAGCTGATTTTTTAGCGTTATTGATTTCTTATTTAAAAGAAAATGGCGACAAATTTAAACAAGCTGGCATTCGCACCAAAGTTTCCGAAACCTATATCAAAAATGGTGTGATGATTGCTCGAAACAAAGATGATTTAGATAGTACATTCATTCGTTTTAATACTATGAGTTATCGTGAATTTTTGGAAACTTTATCTGCGACAGCAAAAATCAAAATGACAACTTTACATCAAGCTTTTCATCAAGTGCGGTCGGAATTGGATATTTCCCAATTTTTGAATATGCAGACTATTGCTCAAATTCGTAGCGGTTTTAATCAGTTCTTATTGCATCATTCTTTTAGTAAGTTTGAATTGGGCTATCAGATGGTGAATAATTCGGTTCATCCAACACAATTTACTGATAAAAACGGACAACCTAAAGCAGTTCGAGTTACGGATTTAGGCAGAATGACCGATGAGGTGCGTGAACCTGCCTCAAGCTATTTGTTCAGCGAGATTTTTTACGATTCTGAAATTGAGCATCAAAATATCACTCATGGAGAAATTGAAGGCGTGACGGTATTTACTAAGATCCCAAAAAACTCCATCAAAATTCCTGTGGCGGGTGGTGGGACTTATTCCCCTGATTTTGCTTATATTATAAAAACTAAAAATAATGAGATTTTAAATTTTGTTATTGAAGCTAAAGGAGTAAAAGATTCAGAATTTCTAAGGCAGCAAGAAAAAAGTAAAATCAAACATGCTGAACGTCTGTTTTCTCATATTTCTACTCAAACTGAGGTGGTGTTTAAAACACAGTTTGAAGGGGAGCAGGTGATAACTTTGATTAGAAGGCATTTACAAAAAGAGAGGGATTAAATTTGGGTAGGGCGTTAATCGTCCTATTTTTTATTTTATCAATCTCCAATTTTTAGCTAATTGTTTTTATAACTAAGGTATGGATATTAAAAATTTGTTTATATTGAATATCTTATTTATCAACGGGTAATCATCTTTTTTGTCGGTATTCTGCTATGCAATAACTGAATTACGCTAAAAGAAGTATTGTTTAATAAACATGGTTTTCAAACCTCTTGAATTTTCTATATTATAAATTTTCATTAACAATACTTAACCTAAAGGAAGAAAAAAATGCAACACAAACATTCAAATCTTACTGCAAGTCTTGTGTGGTTTACTGCGGCTATTTCTATGGCTGAAATTTTAACCGGAACTTGGTTTGCGCCCCTTGGCTGGAAACAAGGGATTCTTGCTATTTTACTCGGGCATATTATTGGCGGCGCAATGTTCTTTTGTGCCGGCTTAATCGGTGCTAAAACACAAAAAAGTGCAATGCAAACCGTGCAGATTTCTTTTGGTCAAAAAGGCTCGATACTTTTCTCCGTGCTCAATGCAATGCAGCTTATCGGTTGGACTGCTGTGATGATTTATATGGGGGCGGAGGTGATCTCTATTTTGAATCAACAGGATGCACAAAATGCACTTTTCCCCTTATTTGCCGTTGGATTAGGTGTACTCATCATAGTCTGGTTATTAATGGGATTTACCAATCTTGGCGTGATAAAAAGTCTTTCTTTGGTGACGATGTTTTTATTAATGCTTTGGTTAACATTGCAAATCATTAGCCGTGATTTTATCCCGCTGTTGGAAGAGCAACATCATATTAAGTTTGGTACTGCGGTAGAGATTGCCGCGATTATGCCGTTATCTTGGATTCCGGTTGTTTCCGATCATACGAAACACACAAAAACACCATTAAAAACAACCGCGCTTTCTACTCTCGCTTATACAGTCACAAGCTGTTGGATGTATTCCATTGGATTAGGGGCTGCGCTTGTAAGTGGAAAATCAGAAATCGCTCAAATTTTGGCATTATCCGGTGTTAGTATCGTTGGTGTGCTGATTGTTGTCACATCAACCATGATTAATACAGCACTACCGGCACATTCCACGGGAATGAGCTTGAATAATATTTACGCTAAATTGAGTGTGAAGTGGGTTTCAATTCTCACAGTGGTTATCGGTATTATTCTTGCAACAATGTTGCCGGTTACACAATATGAACATTTTCTCTTTTTTATCGGCTCGGTGTTCGCTCCTATGATAGGGGTATTGATTGCTGATTTCTTTGTATTTAAACAACGCGAACCTCAGAAAAATATTGATGTTATAGGCTTAGCTATTTGGTTTATTGGCTTTGTTATTTATCGTGTTTTAATGTGGCAAGAATGGGAAACCGAATTAGGAGTAACTTTTCCTGTTATTGCTTTCACCTTTGGCTTAACCGTTTTGGTACGTAAATTGACAAAAAAATAGAAAAGATAAGGGGGAAATAATGAATTTTCCCCTATTTTTCAAAATTATCCGTTCCTCTCTTACTATTCATTACATAATAGTGATATATGGCAAATGGGTATCAGGAGGGATAAATTTTCCGAGCTGTTTGAAAAGTGCAGTAGTTTTAACATGTTTTCTCTGGTAATTAAACCCTGTCACTTTTAGAAAACAATAGATATTTAAGTGGGAATCCATTCCGAAATAAAATCTAATAATATTGATAATAAAGGCATCTTTTATGATAAAATAGCGAGCCATTTCAGAACAAAAATACTTGAAAAGCATTGCGAATGCTGAATTTTCTAGATAAGGAAAAATTATGCCAATTATTACTTTACCTGACGGTTCCCAACGTCAATTTGATCACCCTGTTTCGGTGCTTGAAGTGGCTCAAGATATCGGTGCTGGCCTTGCCAAAGCGACTATTGCCGGTCGTGTAAACGGTGAACGCCGTGATGCCTGTGATATTATTGAGCAAGATGCAAAGTTAGAAATCCTTACTGCTAAGGATGAAGATGGTTTAGAAATTATCCGTCATTCTTGTGCTCATTTATTAGGCCATGCTATCAAACAATTATTTCCTGATGTAAAAATGGCAATCGGTCCAACTATCGAAAATGGTTTCTATTATGACGTGGATTTAGATCGTTCTTTAACTCAAGAAGATATAGAGGCGATTGAAAAACGGATGCTTGAATTAGCGAAAACCAATTACGATGTGGTGAAAAAACGCGTAACTTGGCAAGAAGCACGAGATACTTTCGAGCAACGTGGCGAGCCGTACAAAATGGCAATTTTAGATGAAAATATTGAACGTACGGCAACACCGGCGTTGTATCATCACCAAGAATATATTGATATGTGTCGTGGGCCTCACGTACCCAACATGCGTTTCTGCCATCATTTCAAATTACAAAAAGTAGCAGGGGCTTACTGGCGTGGCGACAGCAAGAATAAAATGTTACAACGTATCTACGGTACGGCTTGGGCAGATAAAAAGCAATTGGCGGAATATTTACAACGTTTGGAAGAAGCCGCAAAACGCGATCACCGTAAAATCGGTAAAGCTTTAGATTTATACCATATGCAAGAGGAAGCACCGGGAATGGTGTTTTGGCATAATGACGGTTGGACGATTTTCCGCGAGCTTGAAACTTTCGTTCGGACTAAATTAAAAGAGTACGATTATCAAGAAGTAAAAGGCCCGTTTATGATGGATCGTGTGTTGTGGGAAAAAACAGGACACTGGCAAAACTATGGCGATTTAATGTTTACCACGCAATCGGAAAATCGTGAATATGCGATTAAACCAATGAACTGTCCGGGTCATGTGCAAATTTTCAATCAAGGTTTAAAATCTTACCGTGATTTACCAATCCGTATGGCAGAATTTGGTTCTTGCCATCGTAACGAACCGTCTGGTTCTTTGCATGGTTTAATGCGTGTGCGTGGCTTTACTCAAGATGACGCGCATATTTTCTGTACGGAAGATCAAATCGAAAGTGAAGTTACCAGCTGTATTAAAATGGTTTACGACATTTATAGTACCTTCGGTTTTACCGATATTTATGTGAAACTTTCAACCCGTCCGGAAAACCGTATCGGTTCGGATGAAATGTGGGATCGAGCAGAAGCTGGTCTTGCGGCAGCCTTGGCACACAATCATCTTGAATATGAAGTTCAAGAGGGTGAAGGGGCGTTCTATGGGCCGAAAATTGAGTTTGCATTGCGTGATAGTTTAGGTCGTGAATGGCAATGTGGTACGGTGCAATTAGACTTTGCTTTACCGGGGCGTCTAGAAGCCAGCTATGTAGCAGAAGATAACGGGCGTAAAATTCCTGTAATGATTCACCGTGCGATTTTAGGTTCGATCGAACGTTTCATCGGAATTATTACCGAAGAATATGCCGGTTTCTTCCCAGCTTGGTTAGCACCAACACAGGCAGTGGTGATGAATATTACCGATAGCCAAGCCGACTATGTAAAACAGGTGGCAAAACAGTTATCTGATGCCGGTTTAAGAGTGAAAACGGATTTACGAAATGAAAAAGTAGGCTTTAAAATCCGTGAACACACCTTACGTCGTGTGCCGTATATGCTGGTTTGTGGTGATAAAGAAATTGCAGAAGGTAAAGTCGCGGTGCGTACCCGTAAAGGTATGGATCTTGGTACATTCAGCGTAGAAGAATTTGCGGAAATCTTGAAAAAACAAGTGAGGAACCGTGAATTAAAGTTATTGAATGAAGAATAAAAAACATTCAAAACTGACTGCACTTTGAGGCGATAATTAATGAAAGGTATAGGTTGTACCAGATACATTCGTTCTTAAAAACTTAGAGAGTTATTTCAAGGGCTGTGCTCAATATTGTCATTGAGTTCAGCCCTTTTAATTTTAGTTGAATACCGTCTTCATCGTGAGTTGTTCACATCGTCTCTAATGGTGTGTTAGGGACTAAACGTCTCTTTCAAAATTTCTTCCAATAATTCAAAGACTTTTAATACTCTTGGAGGCGTAATGATCTCGTAGGGGCGATATAAAAAAAGTTGCCATTTTTGAATTTTGATATCATCAAATAGTGTGCATAATTCTCCTGATTGTAAATAGGGCTTAGCAATAAAATCGCTCACCAAACCTACTGCTTTTCCGCATAAAATTGCTTGTAACATGCTATAAATGTCGGCGCTTTGGAAACTGATATGACGAGGTTTTAATCTGTGTTCGTCATTTAACAGAAAATGCCAAGCCCGTCCGGTGGCAGGGTTTATTTGAGTGGCAAAAGGATAGCGTAATTCTAATTCTTCAAGGGATTGTGGTTTCCCTAGGCGTTCCACTAAAGTTGGGGCTGCAACCAGTACATCTCCAATTTCAGTGATTTTTCGCACGATAAAATTGGGATCCGGTTCTGGCCCAATACGTAATCCGATATCAATGCGCTGGTTAACAAGATCAAGCTTGTTCATATCTTCCCGCCAATCAATAATAATGTTGGGATAGGGCAAAAGTGCGGTTAAAAGTTTTGTCAAAATTTCATCGTTAATTCGCCAACTTGGTACGGTGATTCTCACGATACCATTCATTTCTTTCTCAGAATCTTGCTTATTACGTACAAATAATCGTTCGCTATCAGCTAATAATTGTTGGGCTTGGGGGAGAAATTGTTCGCCAAAATCCGTTAAATGAACTTGGCGGGTATTACGCTGAAATAATGCTTCGCCCAAGTAATCTTCCAATTCGGCAATTAATCGGGTCACGACAGGAGGAGAGACAGCAAGACGAGCGGCAGTTTCTTTAAATTGTAGTGTTTCAGCAAGAGAGCAAAATACTTTTAGGGTTTCAAAACGATTATTCATCTATTATTTCATTTTTAGAAATTATGAAATTCATTTTTACAAATTTACTTGAAATAGTCTAGTTATTAAAATGCGCGCCATCAAGACAATATTGGAATACGGCTTTCAAGCCTTTAGTTGATGAAATGATCTTTAATTTTAATGAGGGAAGCAAAATGACAAAAACACTTTTTAAAAAGACCGCACTTGCTGCAATATTAGGTTCTGCATTATTGGCAATGGGAAGTACCGCTGTTGCTTCACTACCACAGAACACTACAGCAATTGAAATTCCAGCACAACATATTCCATTAGTTCAAGAATGGGATAAAACATTCCCAAAATCAGACAAAGTGGAGCATCGCAAAATTACTTTTAAAAATCGCTATGGTATTACGTTAGCCGCTGATCTTTATGTACCTAAAAATGCCAAAGGAAAATTACCGGCAATTGCAGTGAGTGGTCCGTTTGGTGCAGTCAAAGAGCAATCATCGGGATTGTATGCCCAAACGTTGGCTGAACGAGGTTTTGTGACCTTAGCTTTTGATGGTTCATACACTGGGGAGAGTGGGGGGGAGCCTCGCAATATTGCCAGTCCGGAAATCGCTACGGAAGATTTTAGTGCGGCCGTTGATTTTTTAGGAACACAGGATTTTGTTAATCGTGATGCGATCGGGATTTTAGGTATTTGTGGTTGGGGAGGATTTGCATTAAATGCAGCCGTTGCCGATACTCGTGTTAAAGCGGTAGCCGTAAGCACAATGTATGATATGACAAAAGTGATGGCAAATGGTTATGAAATTGATTTAACACCAAATGCACAAGGCATATATGATAGAAAGCCTGCACTTGATATGGAAGGGCGTTACCAAATGAAGCAGGGGTTGAACTTTCAACGTTGGAGGGATGCAGAAACCGGTAACACAGCCTATACGGAGAAGAAAGATCATTTACCGGCACAAAATGAACAAACTGTTGATACCCCGAAAATGGTAAAAGAATATGCTGATTATTATAAAACAGCTCGTGGCTATCATCCCCGTTCAGTAAATTCAAATGGGGGATGGTCAAAAACGACACCACTTGCATTTATCAATATGCCAATTTTACAACGTGCCGGTGAATTAAAATCCGCTGCCTTAGTCGTTCATGGCGAAAAAGCGCATTCCCGTTATTTTGGGGAAGAAGCCTTCCAATCTCTTGGTTCAAAAAATAAAGAACTTTATATTGTACCAAATGCCACACACGTGGATTTATATGATAACCAAGCGGGCAAAATTCCTTATGATAAATTTGAGGCATTTTTCAAAGCTAATTTGAAATAATCGAATCTTGACCGACTCAAGTGCGGTCAAATTTAGGAGAGATTTTATTAAATGAAAACCTTATTTCCCCTTTTAATGGGGTTAGTGAGTTTATCTTCAGGCGCTGAAATGAACGTTAGAGTTACCCTTGATAGTGGTGTGTATTTTGCCACATTAGCTGATAATCCAACCAGCCAAAGTTTCTGGCAACAACTTCCCATAACCTCAAAGTTAGATAACTACGGTAGCAATGAAAAGGTCGTGTATTTGAAAGAAAAACTGAGTACGGAAAATGCTCCCACCGCTTATACGGGAAAAGCAGGTGATATCGCTTATTATGCCCCCTGGGGTAATATTGCAATGTTTCTTGGTAAAGGCCCTTACGCCCCAGGGTTAATTTATATGGGAAATTTTGATGGCGATTTGACCGCACTTTCACAGTCAAGCCAGATTAAATTTGAACGGGCAGAATAATGAATAAACAAGATTTTATTGAATTTTGTCGTGCCGGAAATGCTATTCCTGCGGACGATATAGCATTGCACGGATTATTAGTGGAATGTGCCTTTGATGCACAAAAGATCACTAAAGAATTGAATGCGGGATTTCATACCCAGGCGGAAATTGTGGAACTGTTTCGTCAATTAACGGATTTACCCGTTGATGAGAGCTTTCTTTGTTTTCCACCGTTCTATACAGATTTTGGTAAAAATATTCACATTGGTAAAAATGTGTTTTTTAATATAGGTTGTTCTTTCCAAGATCGTGGAGGCATTTTTATTGGTGACGGTACGATGATTGGAATGAACGTGAATATCGCCACTCTTAACCACGGCTTAACGGTTGAAACTCGTGGTACAACCTATGCTGCCCCCATTCACATTGGTAGGAATGTTTGGATCGGGTCAAATGCAACAATTTTAGCTGGGGTAAGTATCGGCGATAATGCAGTGATTGCGGCGGGCGCCGTGGTAACAAAAAATGTGCCGACTAATAGTGTGGTAGGAGGTGTACCTGCGAAGGTGATTAAGATGATTAATGATTAGTTTTTAGCGAAGTCTCTTTTTATCATTTTACGGAATAAAGTTAAATTTAACAGGTTAAAATCAATTGTATTTGAATATTGAATAGGAGTACAACAATGAAGAATCTTCAAAATAAAGTCGTAATTATTACCGGCGCATCATCAGGTATTGGCGAAGCTACAGCCTATAAACTGGCGGAAAGTGGTGCAAAATTAGTGTTAGGTGCACGCCGTGAAGCAAAGTTACAAGCGATTGTGAATAACATTAAAGCTAAAGGTGGTGAGGCAGTGTACCGTGTTACCGATGTGGTAAAAGCGGAAGATAATGCTGAATTAGTTGAGTTAGCGAAGGCAACTTTTGGTAAAGTGGATGCTATTTTCTTAAATGCAGGCTTAATGCCAAATTCACCGCTTTCAGTCTTGGAAACCAAGAATTGGGACGCCATGGTGGATGTAAATATTAAAGGTGTGCTAAATGGTATTGCCGCCGTGTTACCAACTTTTGAACGGCAAAAATCAGGGCATATTTTGGCGGTATCTTCCGTAGCTGGCTTAAAAGTGTATCCGGGGGCGAGTGTATATTGCGGAACAAAATGGGCGGTAAAAGCCATTATGGAGGGGTTGCGTATGGAATCAGCTCAAGCGGGAACAAATATTCGCACTGCAACGATTTACCCGGCAGCCGTACAGTCGGAATTAGTTGATCATATTACTAATGAAGCAACCTCAAAAGGCTATCGGGAACTCTACGATAATTTTGAAATTCCGGCTGAACGAGTGGCAAATGTTGTAGCTTTTGCTCTTTCTCAACCAGAAGACACCAATATTAGCGAGTTTACATTAGGGCCAACAAGTCAGCCTTGGTAATATTTGTCACATATATAAATAAACGGCAGTTCATCACTGCCGTTTTTGTTAGTTGCACAAATCTGTTTTGGGGTTAGCTTGGTCTGGACACACTGCGTGTGTCCGTGTCAATGACACCAATCAATGTTTTGTTTTTTGATAATGCCAATATTTAATTTATTCGTATTTATTTTATTGTGGTTAAAATTTGATTTCGGACACACGAGTGTGTCCCTACAGGTCTTTGAAATTTCTGCTACATAATACCGGTTTTTTTCTAAATGATTTATCCGGCGCTTTTTCTTTTAGATTGATATTTTGTTATTGGTAAATGCAAGAATTTGTGCTTCAATGCCCTCCGCATCCAATTGTAATTCATGCTGCATTTCTCGCTGCGTACCTTGTGGAATAAAATAATCCGGTAAACCAATTTGCAAAAGTGCGGTTGGTTTTGCAGATAAATTTAATACTTCAGCCACGGCTGAACCCGCCCCCCCTTGTATTGCGTTTTCTTCTAACGTCACTAAATATTCATGGGTTTGTGCAAGTATGTTAACCATCTCTACATCGAGTGGTTTGACAAAACGCATATTCACGACTGTCGCATTGAGTTTCTCCGCCGCTTTTAAGGCATCAGGTAGTAATGTGCCAAAATTTAAAATGGCTATATTTTTCCCTTCTAGAACTAAATGAGCTTTTCCAATAGGTAACATACTGAGCGGCTGTAATTCTCCCCCGACAGCATTTCCACGAGGATAACGCACAGCAGCAGGTTTTCCACATTGGTAGCCGGTATAAAGCATTTGACGGCATTCATTCTCATCACTTGGGGTCATAATAATCATATTGGGAATACAGCGCATAAAACTTAAATCAAACGCTCCTTGGTGAGTCTGCCCGTCCGCTCCCACGATACCGGCACGGTCAATGGCAAAGAGTACAGGAAGATTTTGAATCGCAACATCGTGGATGAGTTGATCGTAGGCACGTTGTAAGAAGGTGGAATAAATCGCAACAACCGGCTTATAACCGGCAATCGCCAATCCTGCCGCAAAGGTTACTGCGTGCTGCTCTGCAATAGCAACATCAAAGTATTGTTCTGGGAAACGCTGAGAAAATTCCACCATACCGGAACCTTCACGCATAGCAGGGGTGATACCTATCAGTTTTGAGTCCTTTTCTGCCATTTCACAAAGCCAATCGCCGAAAATTTGGGAATAAGTCGGGATAGTATTTGATTTTGGCAATTTTCCGCTTGTCGGATCAAATTTTGGTACACCATGGAAACCGATAGGATCTTTCTCCGCAGGCGCATAACCTTTCCCTTTTTTGGTTTTAATATGGAGAAATTGTGGCCCTTTTAAATTTCTCATATTAGTTAATGTTGCCACTAATTCATCAATATTATGCCCATCTACCGGTCCAATATAGTTAAATCCGAGTTCCTCAAACAATGTGCTTTCCGGTGAGAACATTACCCCTTTCATGTGTTCTTCGGTTTTTTTCATAAAATTTTTGACACTTGGCACTTTATCAAGAATTTTTTTACTCCCATCACGGACAGTGGAGTAGAACGAACCGGAAAAAATACGTGCAAGATGGTTATTTAATGCGCCTACGTTTTCTGAAATTGACATTTCATTGTCATTTAAAATAACCAGCATATCCGTGTGCAATGCTCCTGCGTGATTTAGTGCCTCAAATGCCATACCAGCGGTGATCGCACCGTCGCCAATGACACATACGGTTTTACGTCCTGCGTTCTCCCGTTCTGCTGCGACAGCTACACCAAGCCCTGCACTAATTGATGTGGAGGAATGTCCTACACTTAATACATCAAATTCACTTTCTTCTCGCCAAGGAAAAGGATGAATACCACCTTTTTGGCGAATGGTGGCCATTTGGTCTCGCCGACCGGTGAGAATTTTATGGGGATAGGCCTGATGACCCACATCCCAAATAAGTTGGTCAAATGGCGTTTTATATACATAATGTAGTGCAACGGTAAGTTCCACTGTACCTAACCCTGAAGCCAAATGACCGCTGGTTTGACTAACGGAGGCTAAAAGATAACTGCGTAATTCTTGGCAAAGTTGTGGTAGTTGCTCTTTGTTTAAAAGACGCAGATCTTCCGGTGAATTAATTAAAGATAAAAGAGGGTAGTTGTTCATATCGTTAGTCATTCCCAAAATGTGTTATTTTTGAACCGCACTTTTTTCCAAGTTTGTGACGCGGTCTTAATTAACTTTTTCTCGTAATAATAAATTCCGCTAAAGCTTGAAGGGCGGTTGTATCAAAAGGAATTTTTTCCAATTCGTTCAATGCGGTTTGATATAAATCTTGAGCTTTTTGCTTCGCACCGTTTAAACCAAGTAATTTGGGATAAGTGCTTTTATCCAAATCTAAATCCGAGCCAACCGGTTTTCCGATTTCTGAATATTCGCCTTCAATGTCTAAAATATCATCTTGCACTTGAAAGGCGAGTCCAATTGCATCTGCATAGCGGGTTAGCGTTTGTTCTAATGATTTGTCTTCAAAATGTGGTGAGCAAATAAATCCAAGTTTCAATGCGGCTTTAAGCAAAGCACCTGTTTTATTACGATGGATTAATTCCAGCCTGTGCAAATTAATTTGTTTGTGTTCTGAAATTAAATCTAAACTTTGCCCTAAACACATGCCCTGTACACCAGATGCACGAGATAAAATCTGAACTAAGGCAAGTTTCTGTTCTGAGGAAATATGAGGCGTTTTTGTCAGAATATCAAAGGCTAGGCTTTGTAATGCATCACCGGCAAGGATAGCTGTTGCTTCATCAAAAGCGATATGGCAAGTCGCATGCCCACGGCGGAGAGCATCATTATCCATTGCCGGTAAATCATCATGGATTAAGGAATAAGCGTGAATCGCTTCAATGGCAGCAGCAGCATAATCTAAGGATTGTTCATTTGCTTTGAGCATTTTACCCGTCGCATAAACTAAAAAGGGGCGAACCCTTTTTCCTCCCAGTAACAAGCCGTATTTCATTGCCTCAAGTAAGGGGGAATTATGACTTTCAATACCATCAAACTGTGTTTCCAAAAAGGCGTTAATGCGTTGTTGAACCTGTTTCAGTTCTTGTGCAAATGGGCTCATTTTATTGGTTTCCCTCATAATCGCTTAAGGGGGCATGCTCATTTTTTTGTAAAAGAATTTGAATACGCTGTTCTGCCTGTTGTAAACGCTCTTGCCCGAGCTGGGCTAATTTGACACCTTGTTCAAATTCTTTAAGTGATTCCTCTAAAGGCAATTCACCACTTTCTAAACGAGAGACAATACTTTCTAGTTGGGCTAGTGTGGTTTCAAAGTCTTGCGAGGAAGCGGGTTTGCGGGCCATTTTTTAATCATCCTTTTTATGGGAAAATAAGGGCTATTGTACTGTAATTTTATGGGATGTTAAAAATTTATTTCAAAAAAGACTCATTGATGAGATAGCTCTCTTGTTTTATGGACTTTTCCCTTGCTTTGCGTAAAATACTCGCCATTTTTTATCAATCTCAACGTCTATGAAATTTATCGTTAAACTTTTCCCTGAAATTATGATTAAAAGCGAAACTGTACGTAAACGTTTCGCTAAAATTCTGACCAGTAATATTCGTAATATTCTGCAGAAATATGATGAAGAAACTGCCGTGGTACGTCATTGGGACTACATTGAAGTGCGGTCAAAAAATGAAGAAAATCGTGAGGCACTGATAACCTTGTTACAACGTATCCCCGGTATTCACCATTTTTTGGAAGTGGAAGAAAAACCTTTTACCGATTTGCACCATATTTTTGAATTAACCCTTGAGGATTTGGAATCACAACTTCAAAACAAAACCTTTTGTGTGCGTGTAAAACGCAAAGGAAAACATACATTTAGTTCAATTGAAGCGGAGCGTTATATCGGTGGCGGTTTAAATCAACGCATTGAAAGCGCTAAAGTGCGGTTAAAAAATCCTGATGTTACGGTACGTATTGATATTGAAGATGACAAAATGATGTTAGTAAAAAAACGTCATGCCGGTATTGGGGGTTATCCGATTGGTACACAAGAAGATGTGCTTTCTTTAATTTCCGGTGGGTTTGATTCCGGCGTATCGAGTTATATGTTAATTCGCCGAGGTTCACGAGTTCATTACTGTTTCTTTAATCTTGGTGGTGCGGCGCATGAAATTGGCGTTAAACAAATGGCACATCATATTTGGCAACGTTATGGCTCATCCCATAAAGTACGTTTCATCGCTATTAATTTTGAAGGGGTTGTCGGTGAGATTTTAGAAAAAGTGGATAACGGGCAAATGGGCGTTGTGTTGAAACGTATGATGGTTCGTGCAGCGAGTAAAGTCGCCGTTCGCTTTAATATTGAAGCCATTGTGACAGGTGAGGCATTAGGGCAGGTTTCCAGTCAAACCTTAACCAATTTAAGATTAATTGATGAAGCCGCTGAAGCCTTGGTTTTACGTCCCCTTATCACTCATGATAAGGAACAAATTATCGCCATGGCAAAAGAAATCGGCACAGATGATATTGCGAAGTCAATGCCGGAATTTTGTGGAGTGATTTCTAAAAATCCAACGATCAAAGCTGTGCGTGACAATATTGTGGCGGAAGAAGGGCATTTTGATTTTGAGATTTTAGAAAGTGCGGTGCAAAATGCGCAGTATTTAGATATTCGTCAAATTGCGGAAGATACGGAAAAAGAAGTCATCGCTGTGGACGCCATTTCGATTTTGGACGAAAAGGATATTATTTTAGATATTCGTAGTCCGGAAGAAACGGATGAAAAGCCCTTTAAATCAGATAGTCACGAAGTCATACTAATGCCATTCTATAAACTTTCCTCTCAGTTTGGTTCGCTCGATCAAAGCAAAAATTATGTATTGTATTGTGAGCGTGGCGTGATGAGTAAACTACAAGCCCTATATTTAAAAGAAAACGGCTTCTCAAATGTTCGTGTGTTTGCGAAAAAATAGCGTCAATATTGACCGCACTTTCTATTTTTAGAATAGTGCGGTGACTTCTTCAAACATGATCAATAAAATTTTCTTTTTCTACCTAAAACGGGTTGGTTGGCAAATCATTGTATATGTTTTTATATAATCAATTTTAAATAATTGACCGGATTGATAATCAAATTCAGAGGATCTCATTGCATTGATTCGTTGGAATCTTTTAAAATGCCAACAAGTTTTATCGCATAACTCCGAGCTTGTTTAGTCTAAGTTCCCTTATCGGAATATGACGGCAATGCCAATAACGATATAAGTTATTCAGGGATACGTTGGAAACGGCTTATCCTCTCCATTTTAGAAAGGTGTCTCATGCAATCTATTCCCATTAAAAACGTGGGAGACGCACGTCTAATTGATGCGTTTCAGCGTACCTATTATTATCTGCGTCTATCGATTACCGATCAATGCAATTTCCGTTGTAATTATTGTTTACCGAATGGCTATCAGCCTGAAGCAAATCAGCCTCATTTTCTTACCTTAAGTGAAATTACACGTGTTGCACAAGCCTTTGCCAATATGGGAACAGAAAAAATCCGTTTAACCGGTGGCGAACCTACCTTGCGAAAAGATTTCCTTGTGATTGCAGAACAGATTGCACAAATTGAAGGTATTCGCCAAGTCGCATTAACGACAAATGGTTATCGTATGGCGAAAGATGTGAAAGCATGGAAAGATTCTGGTATTAGTTCCATTAATGTCAGTGTTGATAGTCTCGATCCGAAAATGTTTCATCAAATTACAGGAATAAACAAATTTGATGAGGTAATGCGTGGTATTGAGCGGGCATTTGAAGTAGGTTACCAAAAAGTTAAAGTTAATTCCGTGTTAATGAAACAGATAAATGATAGTGAATTTAACCGGTTTTTGACTTGGGTGAAAAATCGTCCGATTCAAATGCGTTTTATTGAACTTATGCAAACCGGTGAAATTAATTCTTTTTTTCAGCGACATCATCTTTCAGGTAAAGTTCTAGCCGATAAACTCCTTGCTGAAGGCTGGGAATTGCAGCAAAACTCACTAACAGATGGGCCGGCAAAAGTTTTTAAACACCCTGATTATATGGGGGAAATTGGCTTGATTATGCCTTATGAAAAAAACTTTTGTGCAAGTTGTAATCGTTTAAGGGTCTCTGCAAAAGGAAAATTACATCTTTGTTTATTTGGTGAAGAAGGGATTGAATTGCGTGATTTATTGCAATTAGACGAACAGCAATTACTTTTACAAGCCAGAATTTTTACCGCTCTACAGGGTAAACGTGAACATCATTATTTACACCAAGGCGACAGCGGTATTCGTAATCATCTTGCCTCTATTGGTGGCTAATAATAAAAATTTTTTCAAAATTAACCGCACTTTTAAATTATGACAACATTTACTCATATTAACAGCCAAGGCGAAGCCAATATGGTGGACGTATCAGGCAAAATTGAAACAGTACGCGAAGCACGTGCTGAAGCAATAGTGACTATGTCACAAGAAACATTATCTATGATTTTAAATGGTCAACATCATAAAGGAGACGTATTTGCCACAGCAAGGATTGCCGGTATTCAAGCGGCAAAACGGACTTGGGAACTGATTCCTTTGTGCCACTCGTTATTGCTTTCTAAAGTGGAAGTGACTCTTGTGCCTATGGTTGAAACGAATCAGGTTCGCATTGAATCTCTTTGTAAACTTACCGCTAAAACCGGCGTCGAAATGGAGGCATTAACCGCAGCAAGTGTCGCAGCCTTAACGATTTATGATATGTGTAAAGCGGTACAAAAAGATATCGTGATTGGACCGGTTCGATTACTTGAAAAGAGCGGTGGAAAATCAGGTCATTTTTTATCGGAGGGATAGATGTTAAAAGTATTATTTTTTGCGCAAACTCGGGAACTCATTGGCATAGATGAGATTCAAATCGAAAGTGAATTTCCCACCGCTGAGGCGTTACGTACCCACCTAAGACAAAGGGGAGATAAATGGGCATTAGCATTAGAAAAGGGGAAAACGCTTGTGGCAATTAATCAAACGCTTATGCCTCTTGAAAGTACGCTAAAATCCGGTGATGAAATTGCGTTTTTTCCACCGGTAACAGGGGGATGATATGAATAATATTCATATTTCTGTGCAAAAAGAGCGGTTTGATCAAAATGCGATTTATCAATGGCTTTCTGAATCACATTCTGTTGGTGCTTCTGTTATTTTTGTAGGGAAAGTCCGCGATCTCAATTTAGGTGATGATGTTTCTAGCCTTTATTTAGAGCATTATCCGGCAATGACAGAAAAAGCCCTTCATGAAATTGTAGCTGAGGCTATGCAACGTTGGGATATTCAACGCGTATCAGTTATTCATCGGGTGGGGTTGTTGCATACCGGTGATGAAATTGTATTAGTTGGGGTCAGTGCCGCACACCGTGGTGAGGCTTATCGGGCGAATGAATTTATTATGGACTATCTCAAGTCAAAAGCCCCATTTTGGAAAAAGGAACAAACAAACGCAGGTGAACGTTGGATTGAGGCGAGAAAATCGGACGAGAAAGCATTAAGCAAATGGACGTAATTTTTACTTAGTGGCTTATTGGTAGCTGTTTTGATTTTTGTTTTTAACAAAAAGGCGGAATAATTCCGCCTTTATTTGTAGAAAATCAGACTTGAACTGACAAATCGCAATATAAAGGTGAGCGTTTCCCGTTTAGAATATGAGAGTCCAAATTCAATCTAAACAAATAAGGCGAAATTGAAGCCTGACTTAATCAAAATCGATGCTTGTAGTGTACTTCACTGAGGATGAAGCCTTGCCCTTCATCAGTGGCTTTGTCAACACAATTTTTTAGATTAGGCAATCCTTAGAACGTAAAAAAGAAGACAAGATAGCTTATGGTGAAATCGAAACTGCACATCTAGGGTATTTGGGCTCATAAGATACATTCTATGTTGGTCATCTCAAAGGGGGGCGGATTTACCAACAAACGCTTATTGATACTCATAGCAAATTGCAAAACTTTATAGGATGAAGACAGCGAATGCTGCGGTAAGGTAGACAATCATAATGAGTTTTATTTAGCAATAATGATATTGAACACAGTAAAACCATAAACTAACCGTATTTGTGAGCGCTTTCATAAGACGATTGTACAAAAATTTTACTAAGTTGCCTTTCTCAAGAAAATCTATAGGGTGTTGAGTACATTGCAAGCTGATTTAGATGAACGGTTAGTCCATTATAATCGGTATCAACCCCATCATGGAAATGTGCTTGAGGAGGAATACCGATGGAAACATTGCTTGATGGAAAACGTATTGGGGTAGAAAAGAATTTAAGCTCAAATTATCTGACAGACACTGTAATTTTGAATGGAGACTGTCAGATTGGGGTTGAGTTTCTACAAACTTACCACGTTTATCATCTAAAAGCCCTTTGCTTTTCATTTTTTACAAAAATGACTAGAGCCTAAATGGAAAAAAGTAAAGTCATTTCTTTTGAAGGAAATTAATGAGTTTATAAAAAAGCTGAATCTTTTCAAAATTCAGCTTTTTGTCGTTTTACTGGGACAGTTCTGAACGTAATTTTTTCGTTACATTCACCATTACGTTTAATTGCTCAATGGTTTCTTTCCAACCTCGGGTTTTTAAACCGCAATCAGGATTAACCCACAAACGTTCTTTTGGCACGACTTGCAGTGCTTTACGTAACAAATGTTCGACCTCAGCCTCTGTTGGAACACGTGGGCTATGAATATCATACACACCCGGTCCGATGTCATTTGGATATTTAAAATCACTGAAAGCCGTAAGTAGTTCCATATCGGAACGGGATGTTTCAATGGTGATCACATCGGCATCTAAAGCGGCAATTGCCGGTAAAATGTCGTTAAACTCGGAATAGCACATATGAGTGTGTATTTGAGTATCATCTTGACAACCCATTGAACTTAAACGAAAGGCTTCTCCCGCCCATTGTAAATAGCTATCCCAATCAGCACGTTTGAGCGGTAAACCTTCGCGAATTGCCGGTTCGTCAATTTGAATGACTTTAATGCCGGCTTTTTCTAAATCCAATACCTCATCGGAAAGCGCCACCGCAATTTGCTTACATACCGTTGAACGTGGAATATCATTACGTACAAACGACCATTGTAAAATGGTAACGGGGCCTGTGAGCATACCTTTCATCACTTTTGGGGTGAGGCTTTGGGCATATTGAGACCAACGTACTGTCATTGGTTCAGGACGAACGACATCACCGTAAATCACCGGCGGTTTGACACAACGTGATCCATAACTTTGCACCCAACCGAATTTGGTGAAAGCAAAGCCCTCTAATAATTCGCCAAAATATTCCACCATATCGTTACGTTCCGCTTCACCGTGAACCAACACATCAAGATCCAATTTTTCTTGCTCACGTACAACCAATTCAATTTCTTTTTTCATTGCTGCTTCGTAATCCGTCAAACTTAACTCACCTTTTTTAAAGGCGGCACGGGCTAAGCGGATTTCCTTAGTTTGTGGAAAAGATCCTATGGTAGTAGTCGGGAGTAGTGGCAAATTTAACCACGCATTTTGTAATTTAATTCTTTCCGCAAACGGTGATTTGCGTTGATCGGCATCTTTTGGCAAATTTGCCAAGCGTGAAGCCACTTCAGGACGATGAATCGTTTTTGAATTAGCTCGAGCATCAAATACCGCTTGGCTTGCATCAATTTCTGATTGAGCAGCTTGGCGACCTTGCTCAAGTGCTGTCTTAATGACTCTTAATTCTTGAATTTTTTGTAAACAGAAAGCAAGCCAGCTATAAAGTTCTGGTTTGTTTGCCTGTAATTGGGTTTCTATTGATAAATCATAAGGCGTATGGAGTAGGGAACAACTTGGTGCAATCCATAAACGATCACCTAATTTTGCTTTTAACGGTTCCACAACATCTAAAACTTGGCTTAAATTTGCACGCCAAATGTTACGACCATCAATGATACCGACAGACAAAATTTTGTCATAATCAGAAAAAGCAGAAAGTTGTTCAGGGGCACGCACTAAATCAATGTGTAAACCTGCAACAGGCAAAGATTTTAATAAATTGGCGTGTTCTGCCACAGAACCAAAATAAGTGGCTAATAATAATTTTGCTTTTACTTGTGTGGTTAATGTTGAATAAACTTCTTTGTACGCAGCAACCCACTCTGATGGTAAATCAACGGTTAACGCCGGTTCATCAATTTGAATATATTCTACCCCTTCTGCCGCTAGAGCATTGAGGATTTCTACATAAACCGGAAGAAGTTTCGGAAGTAAATCAAAGCGATTAAATGCTGCACCTTTTTCTTTACCTAGCCATAAGAAGGTTAATGGCCCGACAATAGTCGGTTTTGCATTTAATCCAAGCGCTTTGGCCTCACGAATTTGTTCTACATAATGGGAAGAATTGGCTTTAAATTCAGTATTGTCATGAAATTCCGGCACAAGATAGTGATAGTTGGTATCAAACCATTTTGTCATTTCAATAGCAAATTGATCTTTATTGCCACGTGCCAGTTGGAAATACTGATCGAGGGTTAAATGTTGGCTGTCAAATCTGAAACGGGCAGGAATAGAACCTGTTGCCACTTGTAAATCCAGAATGTGATCATAGAAAGTAAAGTCTGCCACGGCGACATAATCCGCATTTGCCTCCGCTTGGTGTTTCCAGCTAATTTCTCGGAGTTTCTTAGCTATATCCAATAAATCTTGCTCGGAAATTTCGCCACGCCAATAACGTTCTTGTGCAAATTTAAGTTCACGTTTTGCACCTACACGTGGAAAACCGGATAAATGAAATGTTGTCATAATAAGTTCCTCATCTATGTGTTGTGGGTAATTTAGACGGCTAAACGTCTGAACGAAGATAGAATGGGGTATTTCTTATTATTATGCAAACTCATTATTTTCAATAAATTTATGAATTATTTTAATGATTGTATGCAAAAAAACAAAGACCGCAAAAGTGCGGTCGTTTTTCTCATTAAATTTTTAACTAGAGAGCAGTAAAAAAAGCGATCAAACCTAGTATGACGCCAGGAGTATTTGCTAGGGCTACGGGTAAATCTCGTTTTTGTTTAAATAGTCCGTAGGCAACCCATAGACTACAATTCACCACCGTTGCTAAGGGTTGCAGAATACCACCTTTTTGCCCTGAAAGATTTAAGTTTATTTGTTCTAAGTAAGAAACGTACATACAAACTGCGGTGAAGGTAGCAATCCAGCCCAAAATTGTAATAAAACGTTGATTTGTCATTTTCCTCCTTCATTTACATTTTTTACTTTTAGTTGAAAATATAAATATAACTATAATGATTTTTTCTAAAAAGTCAAGTTTAAGAATGGTTTAACAATAATTATGCTTTTTGAGGAAAAAATGCTTGCAAACATAATTTGAAATAAAAAATTCAGAGGGGAAGAAAAGTAAGATTGAAATAATCAACCACATTTGTTTGAGAGAAAATTTTATTTTCCAAAGGAAAGTCCTCATTTGCATTGTGAAGAACAAAATACTTCGACAAATTAAATGAGTAAAAAATAACCGCACTTTTTAAATGCGGTTAATCAAAGCATTTATAAACATTTTGCCGGTTTTGGCAAGCCGGCTAATTTTGTTGCTTGTTTTGCCGGTCCTTCAGGGAATAAGCGTTGTAAATAGCGACTGTTGCCTTTATCTTCGCCCAATTTTTCAGCCATCGCTTTTACCAACATACGGATAGCAGGGGAGGTATTGTATTCTTGATAAAAATCCCGCACAAAATAAATCACTTCCCAATGAGCTGGGGTGAGTTCAAGTTGCTCTTGCTCTGCGATTGCACGGGCTATTTCCTCATTCCATTGTTTACTATCCAATAGATAGCCGGCATTATCCGTTTCTAATATTTCTCCATTTATCTTCAACATATCAGCCAACTTCTTTAATACTAATCATTTCATTGTTAGAAAAATCACTCTGTTCTTCATTTTCAAATCTCATTGGCGTGATTTGTTCTTCATCAAATGCTGTGTCGCCTTCAATGCCTTCTAATAATTGTCCGTACCGAATATCTTTAAAATCAAAGAGTTTTGGGTCGCACAAATGTGACAACGTGATGTTTTGCATGGCGCTAAACATCGTTTCTAAACGTCCCGGATATTGACGATCCCAAGTATTCAGCATTTCTTTCACCACTTGACGTTGCAAATTGGGCTGAGAACCGCACAAATTACACGGAATAATTGGAAATCCTTTCGCAACAGCGTATTTCTCAATATCTTTTTCTTTACAGTAGGCTAAAGGGCGAATCACAATATGTTTGCCGTCATCTGAAATTAATTTAGGCGGCATTGATTTTAATTTTCCGCCGTAGAACATATTCAAGAAAAGTGTCGCCAGCATATCGTCACGATGATGCCCAAGGGCGATTTTTGTCGCGCCTAATTCTGTTGCCGTACGGTAGAGAATACCACGGCGTAGGCGGGAGCAGAGTGAACAAGTGGTTTTCCCTTCCGGAATTTTTTCTTTTACAATGCCATAGGTATTTTCTTGCACGATTTTGTAATCTACGCCAACGCTTTCTAAATAAGTCGGCAGAACATGTTCCGGAAAACCCGGCTGTTTTTGGTCAAGATTCACTGCCACAATATCAAACTTAACCGGTGCGCTTTGTTGTAAATTTAACAAAATATCTAAAAGCGTATAGCTGTCTTTTCCGCCGGATAAGCACACCATCACTTTGTCGCCATTTTCTATCATACCGAAATCTGCAATGGCATTTCCCACATTACGGCGTAAACGTTTTTGTAATTTATTAAAATTATAACTTTGTTTTTTTTCTTTTTGGGTTAATTCGATCATTCTGTTTTGCTCACTTATGGAAAGTGCGCATTATACGTGAAAATAGTAAAAGTGCGGTCAATTAAAAAGAAGATTTTCAAGATTTGTAAAAAAACCTGTATAATCGCCTCAATTTTTATTCAATTTTAACGTCTTATCATTTCAATGATTGAAACATCACAGACCATCCCAGAACTCGTCTCTTGGGCGAAAGAACGCGAGTTTTCACTGAATTTACCCACCGAGCGTTTGGTATTTCTGTTGGCGATTGCCATTTATAACAATGAACGATTAGACGGCGAGATGTTAGAAGCCGATCTTGTGGATATTTTTCGCCATACCATCAATGCCTTTGATCAATCTACCGATGCCATTGCCACTCGTGCCAATAACGCCATCAATGAGCTGGTTAAACAACGTTTATTAAATCGTTTTAGTAGCGAGTTTACCGAAGGTTTGGCGATTTATCGTCTTACACCGCTCGGCGTAGGCGTGTCCGATTATTATATTCGCCAACGTGAATTTTCTACGTTACGCCTTTCCGTGCAACTTTCTATTGTGGCTGATGAAATACAACGGGCATCAAATTCTGCTGAGGAAGGCGCTCAAAATAATGAAAGCGAGCATTATTGGCGTAAAAATGTTTTTGCGCCGTTGAAATATTCCGTTGCAGAAATCTTTGATAGCATTGATCTTTCACAACGTATCATGGATGAGAATCAGCAAAGTATTAAAGAAGAAATTGCCGAGCTATTAAGCAAAGATTGGCAAGCGGCAATTTCAAGCTGTGAACGTTTGTTGGATGAAACATCAGGTAACTTACGTGAATTACAAGATACCTTAAATGCCGCCGGCGATAAATTGCAAGCACAATTATTGCGGATTCAAGATTGTGTGATTGGGCGTGATGATTTGTATTTTATTGATCAATTAATTACCGATTTGCAATCGAAACTTGACCGAATTATAAGTTGGGGACAACAAGCCATTGATTTGTGGATTGGCTATGATCGTCACGTACATAAATTTATCCGTACTGCCATTGATATGGATAAAAATCGGGTCTTTTCACAGCGTTTACGTCATTCTATTCACCATTATTTTGATCACCCTTGGTTTTTATGGACGGCACAAGCGGATCGCCTCGTTGATTTGCGTGATGAAGACATGGTACTACGTGAAGATGATGCGTTGGGTGAATTACCGGAAGCGTTGCAATACGAATCCCTGTCAGATTTACATGATCAGATTGTCGATCATATGCAAAACTTGCTGATTCAATACCGAGAAAATAATCGTCCGATAGACTTGAGCGTAGTTCTCAAAGAACAACTTGATAATTATCCGCTTTCCCGCCATTTTGATGTGGCGCGTATTATTGTGGATCAGGCGGTGCGTTTAGGAATAGCAAACGATGATTTATCAGGCGTTTATCCGAATTGGAAAGAAATTAATGAGCAGGGTGCAGAGGTACAGGCTCACGTGATTGATAAGTATTAAAGTGCGGTCAATTTTAAAAGAAATTTGATCATCCTTGGGACAGAGTATAAAAAGTAAGAGAAATAAACTATGACAGATAATCTTCAAGATGTAATTTCCCCAAAACTTGCAACGGCAATTGCGAATCCCTTATTTCCGACAGTAGATAGCCTTTTGCGTTCAGGTCGCCATATCAGCACGGAACAACTTGATAATCACGCCTTTTTAATGGATTTCCAAAATGAGCTAGACGGTTTTTATCGCCGCTATAATGTAGAGCTGATTCGTGCGCCTGAAGGCTTTTTCTATTTACGTCCTAAGGCAACAACTTTAATTGCCCGTTCTGTATTGTCCGAATTGGAAATGTTAGTGGGGAAAGTTTTGTGTTATCTCTATTTAAGCCCGGAACGTTTGGCACAGCAGGGGATTTTTAGTACCCAAGAAGTATATGATGAATTATTAAATTTGGCTGATGAAAGTAAATTATTGAAGGCGGTAAACCAACGTTCGACAGGTTCTGATTTGGATAAACAAAAACTTGCTGAAAAAGTCAGGGCTGCGATAGGTAGATTACGTCGTTTAGGGATGATTCAAACTGTAGGGGAGCAAAATAGCGGTAAATTTACCATCTCTGAATCGGTGTTCCGTTTCGGTGCGGAAATCCGTTCCGGTGATGACCCATTGGAAGCACAAGTACGATTAATTCGTGATGGAGAGGCGGCTACACCTGAATCTCTCGCCTTGGAAAAACAGGTACAATTAACCGAACAAGAAGCGGAAAGTGCGGGTGAAATTGACGAAGAATTTGATGGAGAACAAGCATAATGTCTGATGTTTTAGAATTAGAAAATGAAATCGGGTTAGAAAACGAATCAAGTGAAATCAGCACTGAAACAGCAGATAGTCATCTTATATCGACACCTTTTTCTCAGATACAAAATGACGTAGAACGAGGAAAATTTCGTTCTTTAACCTTAATCAACTGGAACGGCTTTTTTGCCCGAACTTTTGATTTAGATGAATTGGTTACTACGCTTTCCGGTGGTAACGGGGCAGGGAAATCAACCACGATGGCAGGGTTTGTCACTGCTTTAATTCCTGATTTAACCTTACTTCATTTCCGAAATACTACGGAGGCAGGTTCGACAGGCGGATCGCGTGATAAAGGGTTGCATGGGAAATTACGCCCGGGCGTTTGTTACGCTGTATTGGATACCATTAATTCCCGTCATCAGCGTGTTCTTGTCGGGGTTCGTTTACAGCAGGTCGCCGGACGGGATAAAAAAGTCGATTTAAAAACCTTCTCCCTTCAAGGTGTAGAATTATCTCAAAATCCGACCGCACTTTTCACGGAAACCGTGGGGGAGCGTCAAGCTCGTGTGCTGAATTTAAACGAACTCAAAGATAAAATTGAGAATTTAGGCGCTCAGTTTAAACAGTACCATTCCATCACCGATTATCACGGTATGATGTTTGATTTGGGCATTATTCCAAAACGTTTACGTTCCGCCTCAGATCGCAGCAAATTCTATAAACTTATCGAAGCCTCCTTGTACGGCGGTATTTCAAGTGCGATCACCCGTTCTTTACGTGATTATTTATTGCCGGAAAATCTAGGGGTACGCAAAGCCTTCCAAGATATGGAAAGTGCGTTGCGTGAAAACCGTATGACCTTGGAAGCTATTAAGGTTACCCAATCCGATCGTGATTTATTCAAGCATTTAATCACCGAAACGACCAATTATGTGGCATCGGATTATATGCGTAATGCCAACGAACGCCGTGGCAATATTGGAGTAGCATTGGGATCTCGCCGTGAATGGTACAAAGCTAAGGCAGAGCAGGATTTATCACAACATCGTTTAATTGATTTAAGTCGGGAAGCGGCAGAATTGGCAGAAAATGAACGAACTTTAGAAGTCGATCATCAAAGTGCCGTAGATCATTTAAATCTTGTATTGAATGCTTTGCGCCATCAAGAAAAGATTTCCCGTTATCAAGAAGATGTTACCGCACTTTCAGAACGTTTAGAAGAACAGAAAATCGTTGTAGAAAATGCGAATGAAGCCTTGGAAGAAAGCCAAGCCCAATTTGAACAAACAGAAATTGAAATTGATTCAGTCCGTACACAACTTGCCGATTATCAACAGGCCCTTGATGCACAACAAACTCGTGCATTGCAGTATCAACAAGCAATTGCGGCATTAGAAAAAGCCAAAACCTTATGTGGTTTAGCTGAATTAAGTGTAAAAAATGTGGACGATTATCACGCCGAATTTGCTGCTCACGCCGAAAGTTTGACGGATACCGTGTTGGAATTGGAACACAAAATGTCTATTTCTGAAGCGGCAAAATCTCAATTTGATAAAGCTTATCAGCTCGTTTGTAAAATTGCGGGTGATGTGCCTCGTTCTGCGGCTTGGGAAAGCGCAAAGGAATTATTGCGTGAATACCCAAGCCAAAAATTACAAGCTCAGCAAGCCCCACAATTCCGTGGAAAATTACATGAGCTTGAGCAACGTTATGCTCAACAGCAAAGTGCGGTCAAATTACGGAATGATTTTAACCAACGGGCAAATTTAAATTTAGAAACAGCCGATGAGTTAGAAGAATATTATGCCGAGCAAGAGGCCTTGGTCGAGGATCTGTCAGCAGAACTTTCCGAACAAGTGGAAACACGTTCGATACTTCGTCAAAAACGTGAAAATTTAACCGCACTTTATGATGAAAACTCACGTAAAGCGCCCGCTTGGTTAACGGCTCAAGCAGCATTAGAACGTTTACAGGAACAAAGTGGTGAGACATTTCAACATAGTCAGAATGTGATGAATTTTATGCAGGCGCAACTCGTGAAAGAACGCGAATTGACGATGCAGCGTGATCAACTTGAACAAAAACGCCAACAATTAGACGAGCAAATTTCCCGTTTAAGCCAACCGGACGGTTCTGAAGATATGCGTTTGAATACGCTTGCAGAACGTTTCGGCGGGGTATTGCTTTCTGAACTTTATGATGATGTGCCGATTGAAGACGCACCATATTTTTCCGCACTTTACGGCCCGGCACGACATGCTATTGTAGTTCGTGATTTAAATTCGGTAAGGGAACAATTAGATAAACTTGATGATTGTCCGGATGATCTTTATTTAATTGAAGGTGATCCGACCGCTTTTGATGATAATGTACTATCCGCACAGGAGCTTGAGCTTGGTGTCGTGGTGCAAGTATCTGAACGTGAATTGCGTTATTCTAAATTCCCGGAAATCCCATTATTTGGTCGTGCCGCCCGTGAAAAACGTTTGGAAGAATTGCAAGTTCAACGTGATGAAATTGCGGAAGATTACGCACAAATTGCCTTTGATGTGCAAAAATGCCAACGTTTACACGAACATTTTAGCCAATTTGTCGGTTTACATTTAGCCCTTGCATTCCAACCAAACCCGGAAGCGTTAATGGCAGAAATTAACCGTGAGCGTAATGAAATTGATCGTGAATTAAATCAATTTAGTAGCGGTGAGCAACAATTGCGTATTCAATTAGACAATGCAAAAGAAAAAATGCAGTTGCTTAATAAATTAATTCCACAATTAAGCGTATTGGCAGATGAAGATTTAGTTGATCGTATCGAGGAATGTCGGGAACAATTAGATATAGCTGAGCAAGATGAATTATTTATTCGTCAATATGGTGAGACGTTGTCACAACTAGAACCGATAGCTAACACGTTACAAAGCGATCCGGAACATTATGAAACGTTAAAAAATGAATTAGCACAAGCCATTGAACGTCAAAAACAAGTGCAACAACGTGTTTTTGCATTAGCCGATGTCGTACAGCGTAAACATCATTTTGCTTATGAAGATGTAGGACAGACGGAAACCTCAGAATTAAATGAGCAATTGCGTAAACGTTTAGAATTGATGCAATCGCAACGTGATACACAACGTGAACAGCTTCGTCAAAAACAGGCTCAATTCGCACAATATAATCAAGTGTTTATTGGATTACAAAGTTCTTATGAGAGCAAAAATCAGTTATTAAAAGAGCTAATGGATGAAGTGGGGGAATTAGGAGTACGTGCTGATGAAGGCTCAGAGGAGCGTGCCCGTATTCGTCGTGATGAATTGCATCAACAACTTTCAATTAATCGTCAAAAACGTTCTTATGTAGAAAAACAACTCACGTTAATTGAAAGTGAAGCGGAAAATCTTAACCGCCGTATTCGCAAGGCTGAACGTGATTACAAAACCCAGCGAGAATTGATTGTTGCTGCCAAAGTCAGTTGGTGCGTCGTGCTACGTTTATCCCGCCACTCTGATGTGGAAAAACGATTAAACCGTCGTGAGCTTGCTTATTTATCTGCCGACGAATTACGTTCAATATCAGATAAGGCATTGGGCGCATTACGTACTGCCGTTGCGGATAACGAATATTTACGTGATAGCTTGCGAGCCTCGGAAGATAGCCGCAAGCCGGAAAATAAAGTACAGTTCTTTATTGCAGTCTATCAACACTTACGCGAACGTATCCGACAAGATATCATTAAAACGGATGATCCTATTGACGCCATTGAACAAATGGAAATTGAGCTTTCCCGTTTAACAGCGGAACTTACCGAGCGTGAGAAAAAGCTAGCGATTAATTCCGAAAGTGTGGCAAATATTATGCGTAAAACGATTCAACGTGAGCAAAATCGTATTCGTATGTTAAATCAAGGGTTACAAAATATTGCCTTCGGTCAGGTAAAATCCGTACGCTTAGTAGTAAATATTCGTGATACCCATGCGATGCTGCTTGATGCCCTTTCAGGTCAGCAAGATGAATATCAAGATTTATTTAGTGACAACCGTATTACTTTCTCAGAAGCTATGGCGAAGCTCTATCAACGCATTAATCCGCATATTGATATGGGACAACGAACTGCGCAAACTATCGGTGAAGAATTGTTAGATTATCGCAATTATCTTGAATTAGAAGTGGAAGTTTTCCGTGGTGCAGATGGTTGGTTGCGTGCAGAAAGCGGTGCACTTTCCACCGGGGAAGCAATTGGTACCGGTATGTCAATTCTCTTAATGGTCGTACAAAGTTGGGAAGAAGAAAGCCGCCGTATTCGAGGCAAAGACATTATACCTTGTCGTTTACTCTTCCTTGATGAAGCTGCACGTCTTGATGGCAAGTCTATTTCCACTTTATTTGAATTATGTGAACGATTGGATATGCAATTATTGATTGCCGCCCCTGAAAATATTAGCCCTGAAAAAGGCACAACCTATAAATTGGTACGGAAAATCTCAGGAAACCAAGAACACGTTCATGTGGTCGGATTACGTGGATTTGGTGCAACAGAGTAGAATACAAGTGCGGTTAAAAATGAGCGTGTTTTTCGGTTGTAGCCGTTGCACAAATCTGTTTTTTGGTTAAGTTGTAGGGACACACTGCGTGTGTCCGAATTTTAACCTATTTAAATGATTTTATAACGGACACACGCAGTGTGTCCCTACATGTTCGTTGAAATTTCTATTTTTGTGCATTTGCTACATAATACTGGTATTTTTGAGCGCACTTTTTTGAAAATATCTATTTCTTCTAAAAAATTATTAATGTTTAATCAACTACTAGTCAGGGAACAAAATGTACAATCTCATTCTCGCTATTTTCTGCAGTGTTGCGGTTTCTGTATTGCTTAAAATTGCACGTAAAAAAAATATTATTATCGAGCAGGCTATTGCATTTAATTATATTACGGCAATTACGCTTAGCTATTTTCTATTAAAACCGGATTTTAAAGGGCTAACATTGACGGATTATATCGTACAGAGTGAAAGTTCCCCCATTTTTCTAGCCTTAGGGGTATTGTTACCTAGCGTGTTTATTATTATGTCAAAAGCCGTGGAGTTTGCAGGTATTGTTCGTTCAGATGCAGCACAACGTCTCTCTTTATTCTTGCCTATTTTAGCGGCATTCCTCATTTTCCATGAAACATTGAGTCAATCAAAAATAATCGGGATTATCCTGGCATTTATAGGGCTATTTTGTTTACTAACAAAACCAAATCAAGGACAAAGTGCGGTTAATTTTAAAGGCGTTTTATGGTTAATCGGTGTGTGGTTTGGCTATGGCATTATTGATATATTATTCAAACAAGTGGCTAAAAGTGGTGGAGCATTTCCAGCGACACTATTTATATCATTTTCACTTGCTGCTTGCGTCATGTTTGTCTATTTATTTCTGAAACGTGTACAGTGGACTTTGGCGAGCTTCAGCGGTGGGGTAATTTTAGGTGTACTAAATTTCTTTAATATTCTCTTTTATATTAAAGCTCATCAGAGTTTTGGTAGTAACCCAACATTAGTTTTTGCCGGTATGAATATCGGAGTCATTTGCCTTGGCACTATTACCGGCGCATTCATTTTCAAAGAGAAAATTAGCAAAATCAATGGGCTAGGTATTCTATTTAGTTTGAGCGCAATTTTCTGTTTGTACTATTTAGATAAAATTATGGCATAAAAGAGAAATAGTATGGCGAATAATTTTAGCTTTTTTATTTATGACTATGAAAGCTTTGGCATTAGTCCATCAAAAGATCGCCCGGCACAGTTTGCCGGTATTCGTACAGATGCGGATTTTAATATTATCGGTGAGCCGGTAATGCTTTATTGTAAGCAAACAAACGATTATTTGCCTTCTCCGGAAGCTGTAATGGTAACGAGTATTACACCTCAAGAATGCAATGAAAAGGGAATAGCTGAACCAGAGTTTGCAGAAAAAATTCTTGCCGAATTTTCCCAACCAAACACCTGTGTGATGGGCTACAACAATATTCGTTATGATGATGAAATGACACGCTATACCTTTTACCGCAATTTTATCGATCCTTACGAGTATAGTTGGAAAAATGGTAATTCCCGTTGGGATTTATTGGATGTGGTACGTGCGTGTTACGCACTTCGTCCCGAAGGCATCCAATGGTGTTTTGATGAAGAGGGGATTCCAAACTTTAAATTAGAAAATCTTACAAAAGTTAATGGAATTGAGCATGAAAATGCTCACGATGCGATGGCTGATGTCTATGCAACGATAGCTATGGCGAAGCTCATTAAGGAAAAACAGCCTAAATTATTCCAATATTTCTTTGAAAATCGTGGTAAAAAAGAGGTAGAAAAGCTCATTAATACAGCTGAAATGACCCCATTAGTACATGTTTCCGGTATGTTAGGGAATTATCGTGGTAACTGTACTTGGATCGCACCATTGGCTTGGCATCCAACAAATCAAAATGCCGTCATTGTTTGTGATTTAATGGGAGATATTGATAATTTATTGGCGAAAAGTGCAGATAAATTACGTGATGATTTATATACTAAAAAATCTGAATTAGAAAAAAGGGGAGTCCCATCAGTTCCATTAAAACTGGTTCATATTAACAAATGCCCAATTATTGCTCCGGCTAAAACATTATTACCGGAAAATGCGAAACATTTGGGGATCGATCGCCAATTATGTCTAGAAAATTTAGCTAAATTGCGTGCATCTTTTGATATTCGAGAAAAAGTCGCAGATATATTTATCGAAGAGCGTCAATTTGAACAAAGTGATAATGTTGAAACTGAGCTTTATAGTGGTTTCTTTAGTCATGCGGATAAAAATAATATGGCTATTTTACGTCAATTACCAGCAGAAAAATTGGCTGAACATGGCTTGTCCTTTGAAGATAAACGTATACCGGATTTATTATTTCATTATCGTGCAAGGCATTTTTATAAAACATTAACACGACCAGAACAAATTAAGTGGCAAAAGTATCGACAACGTAAATTAGAGCAAAGTGCAGCTGATTTTGAAGCCAGTTTGCAACGTCTTGCTAATGAGAATGCAGATAATCAGGAAAACTTAGCTTTATTGCAACAAGTTTATGAATATGGCATAAAATTGCTAGGCTAATTCGTGACAACATAACAATATAAGAAAAGCATATTCAATGATGAATATGCTTTTTTAGTGGGTAACAAACTCAAATAGAAAAACAAGTCGCTTAAAAATCGCTAAATATCTTTCTATCTTTCTCAAACCCGCTAAAAAACAAAATCTTAATTCCTCATAAAACATAATCCCAAGAATCTTTACATTCTGATGACAAATCATTCAGCATAGTCAATAAAACATTTCAGAAAGCCGTTACAACGCTTAAAAATCACTTTATTTGTCCTGTTTAAGTAGTATCTGTGACTTGTGCATAAGTCTGTGATTTTCTTAATCCGTAGTTTTCACTTACCGGATAACTAATTTCGCATAATGATTTTGCGGATTATGTTACAATTCGCCGCGCGGTATAATAGCGCACGCACCGCGCAAGAATTTATACATAATCCGCCGTTATGCGAAATTAACTCATTGATTTTATGGCAAATATCACATTAAAGGACATTACGCCTATTCATTTTTTGAATGCAGTCAGATTACTTAAAGCAGATGATTATCAAGTTTACTGCACACTAGATACGATTGAGATCAGGTTTGAGACCAAGCGGTTTTACACGAAAGAAGAATCAAATGCACGGTTTGATCTTTGCGACCATTTGGCGGCGTTCTTGGGGGAGTTGAAAAATTCAAGTGTACCAATAGACAAGGAAGAGTTTATCAAGGCATTTAGTCCGATTGCACCAAAACCTAAATTTTACAGACGAAAATAGTCATCGATTGTTGGTTTTATTTTTTTATCCCTAATTTTGTTCCAAAATAGATAATTAACAAAATTGCTATTGCACCGGTTGTTAAAGTCATATTCTTTCCTTATTGATTTCTGTTCAAAAAACGCCCGAAAAAGTTCGGGAGTTCTGTTACACCCGAACTTTAGTGCGGAATCCCGCACCAAAGTCCGCTTTTATTTTTTTTCTGATTCTCTCAATAATATGATGTCGCAAGCATCTTTTTGAAAGTTATCAATCATAACTTCCATTATTTCAGTCCATTTTATAGGTTTACCTAATTTGACACTGAGTTCAATAGCTGCTTTCTCTAGTTTTAGTTTTTTCTCTGTTTTTATATTGTATGTAGCTCTCATATAAAACCTTTGTTTTCAAGTTTTATCCACTGTTTTTTGTGATTTAGTTCATAAATTTTATAACTTTTTAGCTATTTTGTTTAATAATTATTGAGTTAATTAGTTTTATTGCTCTATAATGATTTTATTAGTTAAATAGTTATTGAGTTGCATATTCTTTGATTGGCTTAAACTTGAACAAGTTTTTGACTGCCAAGTCCCTTTGATTGGGGATTTTGGTTTTGTCGGTGTTCATATTGAGACAGGAGAGCAACAGGAAGGTATCCGAATTCCTACTTTTAAACATGAAGGAAGTTTTTGTGATTCGGTGATGATAAAAATTAATGGTTCTACTTTAACTATGAGTGGGAATCCAAGTAGATGGGGACGGGTTGAAAATTTATTTGGTCCTTCATCTGTTGAGGCTTGTGTCAATGTATTCAACAAAATATTAACTGAACTAGGATTACCCAATTTTACTAAATGCACAAGAACTTGGATTGGTCAATCAGATGAAAATTCAAAACCTAAAAAATATTCAGATGGTGCTGTAATCAAAGAATTACATATCACAGAAAACAGGGCGGTTACACCCGAACTTTAGTGCGGAATGCCGCACCAAAGTCCGCTTTTATTTTTTTTCTGATTCTCTCAATAATATGATGTCGCAAGCATCTTTTTGAAAGTTATCAATCATAACTTCCATTATTTCAGTCCATTTTATATGGTTTACCTAATTTGACACTGAGTTCAATAGCTGCTTTCTCTAGTTTTAGTTTTTTCTCTGTTTTTATGTTGTATGTAGCTCTCATATAAAACCTTTGTTTTCAAGTTTTATCCACTGTTTTTTGTGATTTAGTTCATAAATTTTATAACTTTTTAGCTATTTTGTTTAATAATTATTGAGTTAATTAGTTTTATTGCTCTATAATGATTTTATTAGTTAAATAGTTATTGAGTTACATATTCTTTGATTGGCTTAAACTTGAACAAGTTTTTGACTGCCAAGTCCCTTTGATTGGGGATTTTGGTTTTGTCGGTGTTCATATTGAGACAGGAGAGCAACAGGAAGGTATCCGAATTCCTACTTTTAAACATGAAGGAAGTTTTTGTGATTCGGTGATGATAAAAATTAATGGTTCTACTTTAACTATGAGTGGGAATCCAAGTAGATGGGGACGGGTTGAAAATTTATTTGGTCCTTCATCTGTTGAGGCTTGTGTCAATGTATTCAACAAAATATTAACTGAACTAGGATTACCCAATTTTACTAATGCACAAGAACTTGGATTGGTCAATCAGATGAAAATTCAAAACCTAAAAAATATTCAGATGGTGCTGTAATCAAAGAATTACATATCACAGAAAACAGGGCGGTCGGCGGAAATAATGTCGAACATTACATTAGTGGACTCGCAACCCTCAATTATAGAAATTCAACTGCAAGATTACACACAAATGGGCAGACAGTGGATTGGTTAAGTAAACAGGGGAATGCCTCATTAATTTATCCATCTGTTTACAACAAAGCATATGAGCTTGAATTACATTCATTGACAAAAATAAGAAATAAATTTGGAGAACAGTCCGAACAATACCAACAGTTAATCAAAGTGATTGAATATTGTAAAGAACAAGGCGTAGCAAGGTTTGAACAGAAATTAAAATCAAGGTTTTTACAACGAGAAAATTTACATTTTTATGGTTTAAGTGATTATTCGAGATTAAGAAAATTAAACAAAGAATTTTTAAATATTGATAAAAAATTAAAGGTTACAGCAATGAATTTTGAAACTATATCAGAAACATTAATTAATAGCGGGGTAGTAGAGACCGTAAAAGCGGCGAATACAACAGCAATGTATGCTTTACAGTGGTCTCACGGTCAAGTTTTTGATTTATCAAAAGCTCAAGTGAAAGTACACCGTGCAAGATTGCGCAAAATTGGCATTGATATAGCGAATAAATGCGATATTTCTAAATTCTCACCGGTTAAAGTGGTATCAACCAGAGAAATTGAAGTAAAACCTTTGACTATTCCGAAATGGTATCAAAGATCGAATCATCACTTAAAACTAGCAGCCTAAGGGGGCATAAATGGAACACGGTATCATCATTAGAGGGACTTTACTTGGTTATAAATCCAGTGAATATACAAATAGAGAAACGGGTGAAGTTCGTTATCGTCATGTAATGGGAATTGGCGTTTCTGCAATTAATGAATTTGGTTCAAAAAGTGAAGAAGTCCAAAAAATTTCTATTTCTCAAAATGATTTCAATAATGGGTTAATTGAAAAAATAAACAGTTTGAAATTAAAAGATGTAGAGATTCATGTCAATTTATCCGCTTGGGAAGTTGGGGGGAGATATGGTTATTCAATTTCTTATGCTCCTCAATATGGCATTACACCAGTTAAATAGGTGGCAAAAATGCAAGAGTTCTTAGTTATGTGTTTAGCCTCAACGTTGGGGTTTCTTAGTGGTATCGGAATTCTTTATTTTATCTTGTGGTAAGGATTATGGCGAACGATGAAATTATTTTAACAACGGTGATTTGTGACACAGATTCATCTGTTTGCCAAGATGTATTTTTGAAAATTCCAAAGACAGAAATAACAAAATTTCAATCTTCGGAGTTATCAAAAATAGGCGAGTGGGGAGAATATTCAATGCAATATGAACCTGCTCAAATTTGGGGATTTGCTTTTAGTGCCATTGTGTTTTTTTATTTGACCGGTTTAGGTGTTGGTTCGGTTCTTAGTGCAATAAAGCAATTCACACGTTAAACAAATTTAAGGATTTCATTATGAGCAAGTTAATTAAAAAATCTCTTGTTGTTTTAGGTACATTATTAGTCGGTTCAACTGCATTTGCAGTAGATTTTTCTCAAATGACAAGCAGTGTTGATTTTTCATCTGCTGTAACTGCCGTGCTTTCAATCGGTGGAGCTTTGGCAGGTGTACATCTTGCAATTGCTGGAGCCCGAGCAGTTCTTCGTATGATTAAATAAAAAACAAGGGGCGGAAGCCCCTTTTTTGATCTTGAGGGAGAACTATGTGGGATCTAGCCTTAAGATTAGGTAAGATTATCAAAGTTGAAGATGATGATGTTCTAAAATCGAATTTTTTTCCTTATAAAAATTCATCAGATGACGAAACTATTGCTAAGAATGGTGATTTAATTTGTATTGATGAAGTTTGGCGAATCTTTGATGAAGCGAAGAAAATCAAAGATGAGCATAAAAGTTTTCTTGCAGAACACCGCCATTTTGTGAATGAAAAAGGTAATACAAGTGATCTTGTTGTCATTTCTCAATCTGTCAGCAATATTCCCAGATTTATCAAAGATAGAATAGAAAATACGTTCAAAATGACGAAATTAAAATCCATTGGATTAAATAATCGTTATCGTATTGATGTTTATGCCAGTGCAAAAACATTTAGAACAAATCTTATTCATTCAATCCAATCAAAGTATGATCCGGAAATATTCAATTTATATAAAAGTTATGATAATGACAATGCAAAAGAGCAATCAATAGATGGCAGAACAAATTTATTAAAAAATAAATTTTTTATTGGAAGATTTATACTTTCAATTATTCTTTTAATTATAGGTGGAATGTATTTATATAAATATTTTAACGGTTCAAATCAAAGTAATATTTCAGAATCTGAAATTGTTGAAGAAAAATTTCAAGAGAAAAATAAAAATAAACCAGTAGAGAAAAAGATTAGGAGAGTTGAGCAATACAATGAAAATAAAAAACAGATTGAGAATTCAAAATTATCTGAAAAGTGGCGTATTGTTGGAAATATAGAGCGTAAAGGAAAAAAATTGATTATCTTGTCAGATGGAAATTATCTTAGATATGAACTATCATCAAATTTTATTAATGACGGAAATAGGCTTATAGGTTTAGTTGATGGTGAAAAAGTAACTATTTATTCTGGTAATGCAAAAAAAGATTTCGTGTTTGGAATGAGAGTAAAAAATGAAAATTAGAGTAGTAGTATTATTAACGCTGTTCTTGGCATTTTTTGCTAAAGCAGATAGTTTAAAAGTTGATGACCTAGAATTAAAAAGAGCCATTGGAATGATTTATGAGGAGTTCTTAAATCGTCCTTATATGCTTGATCCAAATGTGCTTGAATTAAATAAAAAAGTTTCTTTTTATTTAACGGATAACGTAAACAAAGAGGATTTTTTTAACCGTTATTTCAACAACATGAACATAAAAGTTTATAAAAAGAATGGAGTTGATTATCTAAAATACGTTGAACCAATTATCAAGATAAAAGGACATAGTTTCGTGTATAAACCTCGTTTTCGTGGCGTTGAATACCTATCTGATAATATCCGTGAATTAATTACCTCATCATCAGAGGTCAATGAAAATCAACGTTTCAAAGGGTCAATTAACTCAAAAGGGGATGTGCTTGTCGTTCACGCCGACCAAGAGACAATAAATAAAGTTAAAAAAGTGCTGCCAATGCTCGACATAAAACCGGCTCAAGTAGTCGTAACGGCGAGAATTTTAGAAGTGAAAAAAGGGGATAACCATCAATCGGGCCTAAACATTCTCGCCAACATTTTAAAATCGAAACTATCCCTTAATTTTTCAATCGGGAATACATCAGATAACCTGATTTCATTAAAAACATCAGATGTGAACGCACTTTTTAGCCTATTTGACACAGAATCACGCTTTAACGTGATTTCTTCACCGGTGATTAGAGTGCTTGATAGTGAAAGCGGTTCATTTGTCGTGGGATCAGATGTACCGGTTCTTGGTGCAGAAAGTTATCAAGACGGTGTAAGAACAAAAAGCATAGATTATCGTTCTTCCGGTGTTATTTTTAACATCAAACCAACTATTACAGATAACGGCGTCAAAGTGAATGTACGGTCAGAGTTATCCAATTTTGCCCGTACAGAAACCGGTGTAAATGATACGCCAACATTATTAAAAAGACTGGTTGATTCAACTGTTTATGTTAATGATGGTTCTTTAGTGATTCTAGGTGGTTTGAGTGAAGAAAAAACGGATAAAAACGACCAATCGGCATTTGGTTTACCATCTTGGATTTTTGGCAAGTCAAAGAAATTTGAAAAATCAGACATTCTCTTACTTATGCACACAAGAATCGTTAATGACAGTAGAAATGAAGTCAATTTAGACCATTTAATGCGTAAATTTGACAAGGATAATCTTTTTTAGCCGTGGTTCGGCACGCCCGGAACTTGTGAGGACGTACCGAACCACGGCTAAAAGATGACATTGTCACAAATTTAAAAATTAAGTGCGTTCAAATTGATCGCACTTTTTTATCTAGTTATTTTTTCACTTGTGAAAAAATGGAAGGGCAAACCGGCCGGATTTGCCCGAAAACCTTGCTCGATGTAATTTGAAAAATTGTCCGCCTTGCGGTGCTGTCAGTTTAAAAAATTGCTGAACGTTTGCCGCACCTGCCGAAAAATAAAAATCTTAGTTTCACACAAAAAACCGAATAAAACCTACTAAAAAATCTTTACATTCTGATGACAAATCATTCAGCATAGTCAATAAAACATTTCAGAAAGCCGTTACAACGCTTAAAAATCACTTTATTTGTCTTGTTTAAGTAGTATTTGTGACTTGTGCATAAGTCTGTGATTTTCTTAATCCGTAGTTTTCACTTACCTGATAACTAATTTCGCATAATGCATATTATGTTAAATAAAATAGAGGTGAATCACTTTTAAATAATTACTCTACTTAAGGTAAAAATTTTGCATTTATTAATTCAAGGCATTTAATACTGAGGTTTTAAAGTGTGACTAATTAATCAATGTGACGTTGTCTTATTTATAAGATGTTACTCAAATCCAGTTGATGAGAATCATTGTTTTTATTTTTTTATTTAAAATTAATAAGTTATAAAAATTTAAATAAAAATAAACTTGAAAATTCTCATTTAAACTTATAGAATAAGAGCCAGAAGTTAAGTTATTTTTTAGTAATCAATAAGGAAAGGAGTTAGTTATGCTTAGCCAAGCAATTACAGACAAATTGAATGAACAGATTAATCTAGAGTTTTACTCTTCCAATGTTTATTTGCAAATGAGCGCATGGTGTTCGAAACATGGTTATGAAGGTGCTGCTGCCTTTTTACTTCGTCATGCCGATGAAGAACTAGAACATATGCAAAAGTTATTCCAATACGTCAATGAGACTAGTGGTATGCCTCTTTTAGGTAGAATTGAGGCGCCTAAAAATGACTATAAATCTTTGAAGGAAGTATTTGAAATTACACTTGAGCATGAAAAATTAGTCACCTCAAAAATTAATGAGCTGGTTGAAGTGACTTTTGAGAACAAGGACTACTCCACTTTTAATTTTTTACAATGGTATGTTGCTGAACAGCACGAAGAAGAAAAATTATTCAGCGGTATTCTTGATAAATTCAACCTTGTTGGTGAAGATGGTAAAGGTTTATATTTCATTGATCGTGATTTAGCAACATTAGAGTAATACAGGAGAAATAAAATGTTATCAGCAAACGTAGTAAAATTGTTAAATGACCAAATGAATTTAGAGTTTTATTCTTCTAATTTATATCTTCAAATGAGTGCATGGTGTGAGCAACAAGGCTTTGAAGGAACAGCAAAATTTTTATCTGCACATGCGGCTGAAGAAATGCAACATATGCGTAAATTATTCACTTATTTAAATGAAACAGGCGCATTGGCTATCATTTCTGCTATAGAAGCACCATCACACGAATATAAATCATTAAAAGAAGTAATTGAGCTTACTTATGAGCATGAAAAGCTCATTACCAGTAAAATCAATGAGTTAGTAGGACTTACTTTTGAAGAAAAAGATTATTCAGCATTCAATTTCTTACAATGGTATGTAGCTGAACAACATGAAGAAGAAAAACTTTTCAGCAGTATCCTGGATAAATTAAACCTTCTTGGTGAAGATGGTAAAGGCTTATTCCTCATTGATAAAGATTTAGGAAATCTTGCCAGCTCCGTCGCTTAGTTTGTAAAACTCTTCCCAAATACAAAAATGCGGTCATTTTACATTATGTTCTATGATTGCATTTTTGTGATCTATTTCACAAATTTAGAAGAAATTGCTCGATCATCCTGCATTTTTCCTTTATATTCCCTCCCATTTTTAATAATCATTTTCATTTAAAGGAGAAAATAATGAAAAAAAACCTGATCTTAGGATTAGCCTTTTTTATCAGTTCTGTCCAAGCTCACGAAGTCTGGGTTTCAGCACCACAGCAACTGAAAGCAGAAAATATTTTAAAAGCAGAGCTTGCTTATGGAGACTACCCTTATGTTGAAAAAATTCCTGATGCCCGCTTACACATTTTTTCACCAATGGAAATTATCAGCCAAGATGGCGAACATCAGACCTTGATACAAAAAGGTGAAAATTATCAATATCAATCTGAAAAACCTTTAAAATCAGGTTATTATTGGATTACTGCGACCTATAAACCAACGTTTTGGTCACAAAATTCTGAAGGTTGGAAGATGGATAATATGCAAGCTACACCAAATGTCACTTACTGTGAACAAACTCAAATGTTTGGCAAAAGTCTTTTGACTGTGGGAAATCAACCTTTAAATGCAGAAATGGCAATGACCCGTATAGGATTACCTCTTGAAATCGTTCCATTGAAAGATCCAAGTAAAGTAAAATCAGGCGAGGTCTTCCCTATTCAAGTTTTCTATAATGAAATGCCATTAGCGGGAGAAACTGTGATTGCAACGGCGGATACCGTGATTGTGAAAGATTTAGAAGCCGCAACAGGCCATCGTGAACCTCAAGGCTTTTCCGGTAAAACAGATAGTCAGGGGCGAGTTAATATCATTCCGTTAATCGATGGTATTTGGAAAATTAAAGTCGTTCATAAAACGCCATTTGCCGATCAAAATATTTGTCAGCAATCGGCAAATTATTCAACCTTAATTCTTCCGGTTGGAAAAGGATTGGATAAACTTCCTCCAAAACCGGAACACCATCATTAAGCTTGTAGGGACACATTGCATATGTTCATTATAAAATTAAATCATTTCAATAGGTTAAAATTCAGACACACGCAGTGTGTCCCAACAGGCTGACTAAAAAACAGATTTGTGTAACAGCTACATAATACAGATAAATTTGACCGCTCTTTTTATTTCAGTATCATACCGCCGATAATTGAAAAAGAGGCAAAATTATGACAACTGAACTTCAAAAACTTGATCCTGATGCCGCAATTGACATTGCTTATGATATTTTCTTGGAAATGGCGGGAGAAAATTTAGATCCGGAGGATATTATACTCTTTAACCTTCAATTTGAAGATCGTGGTGCAGTGGAATTTGTGGAAACCTCAGAAGATTGGGAACAGGAAATCGGGGTATTAATCGATCCGGATACTTTTGCTGAAGTCTGGATTGGTTTAGTCAATGAGCTGGATGAAATGGATGATATTTTTGCCAAATTCCTCATTTCTCATAATGAAGAAGATCGTGAATTTCACGTTATTTGGAAAAAATAACATTAAACCTAGTTATGAAAAGGTTTTATCGAACTTTCCGTTCCGCAATTATTGCGATTTTGTTATAAATTTTCCTTTATAAATCAATATTCGGAACGTTAAGTCCATTTGCTATTTTAAGAGTCATGTCTTGTTGTTCATTTTGCAGACTTGTACACAGGTATATTGATACCTGAATCTCAGTTCAACACATCGCTTTTTATATTAAGGGATAAAGTTTAAACATCTTTTTTCATTTTTAGATAAGCTTATTAGCATGTATTTCAAATGTTTTAGAAAATTAGATTATTACATCAGCTAAATAAAATCCATTGGGATTTTTTCATAAAAAGAAATAATGTTTTTCCTAGAAACAGATTTATCTATAAAAAAATAAATACTAGAATCGCAACCCTTATTTTACACAAGTTAAAGGAAATAAAATGAGCAACGTATTGGTGTTAAAATCAAGCATTCTTGCTGATAATTCTCAAACTAATAAATTAGTTGATTATACGATTGAAAAACTGCAAGGTAATCATATTGTAGTTCGAGATTTAGCTAAAGATCCCCTTCCCCACTTCGATTCTACAGCGGCTGTTGCGGTGCGTGGCGAACCTCAAACAGAAGAAGAAAAACAACTTCTTGCACTTTCCGATGAGCTAGTCTCCGAATTAAAAAATGCGGATACTCTTGTCATTGGTGCGCCAATGTATAACTTAAATATTCCCACTCAATTAAAATCTTATTTTGATTTCATTGCTCGTCCACGTGTCACATTCCAATATACGGCAAATGGTCCGGAAGGTTTATTGAAAGGTAAAAAAGCCATCGTATTGTGTGCATTTGGTGGCTTATATGATGATGAAAACCTCGTCACACAATATATGAAAGCTATTTTAGGTTTTGTCGGAATTACTGACGTGCAATTTGTGTATGCACAAGGTATTGGCTTTGGCCCGGAAGCGGTCAAAAAAGCATTACAGTCTGCCAAAGTAAAAATTAATGATATTGTGACCGCACTTTAATCTTTTCTTAAGCCATCTTTCAAGATGGCTTCTTTTTCTCTTATTGATATGCATCTTGTAAAATGAAATAGAATTTTTAAATCTTTTCTTGACTTATTTATTTTGTACTAGTTTAATAGTACAAAATAAATAAAAAGGATTTAAAAAATGCAAAACAATGCCTTTATTGCGGTTACCACACAACCTGTCCCTTATCACCCAGATACCACGGCTATTTTTAACACATTATGTCATCATCCCAACACACTACTACTCGACTCTGCTGAAATCGGTAGTAAAAATAGCTTACAAAGCCTTATATTTATCAATGCGGCAGTCAAAATTACCTGCGTAGGTCACAACGTCACATTTAAAGCATTAAATGCAAATGGTAAACAGGTTTTGAAAGAAATTTTTTCTGTTTTAACTGAGCTTAATCCGCTAAGTGCGGTCGATTTTGATGATGAATTTTCTGTTAATTTCCCTCCGCTTGATAATCAATTAGATGAAGACAGTAAATTACAATCAACAACAATTTTTGATGGATTACGGGTTATTTCAAATCTTTACCAACACAGCGATACGGCTATTTTTTTAGGCGGTTTATTTGCTTATGATTTAGTGGCTCATTTCATCCCGATGAACAACATCAGACTAAAAGATGACGGGATTTCTTGCCCTGACTACAGTTTTTATCTTGCTGAACATCTTATTACTATCGATCACCAAAGCCAGCAGGCAACGCTAAAAAGTTACTGTTTCTCACAAGAAGAACAAGTCAATGTGGCAAAAACAGCCCTGGCTATCGCACAAAAATTAAAAAATATTGATCACATCTTATCCATCAAATCGGCAAGTGATGAGATAAAAACTAATTTTGACGATTCTGAATTTATCCATGTGGTGAAAGCTTTAAAACACCATATTAATATTGGCGATGTCTTCCAAATCGTGCCTTCCCGTCGTTTTTCTCTTGCTTGTCCGAATCCGCTTGCCAGTTATGCTCAACTTAAACAAAATAATCCTAGTCCTTATATGTTCTACATGAACGATGAAGATTTCATTTTGTTTGGCGCCTCACCGGAAAGTGCGCTCAAATATACGCCGAAAAATCGTCAGTTAGAAATTTATCCGATTGCCGGCTCACGCCCACGTGGATTTGATGCGCACGGTAATATTGATCCTGAATTGGATACCCGTTTAGAGTTAGAATTACGATTAGATCATAAAGAGCAAGCAGAACACCTGATGTTAGTGGATTTAGCACGCAACGATATCGCTCGAGTTTGTCAAAGTGGTACTCGTCAAGTGGCAGAATTAATGCAAGTGGATCGTTATTCCCATATTATGCATCTTGTGTCACGAGTGGTGGGTAAACTCCGCCCTGAATTAGATGCCCTTCACGCTTATCAAGCCTGTATGAATATGGGGACACTCACCGGCGCACCGAAAATCAAGGCAATGCAGCTTATTTATCAATATGAACAACAAAAACGCCACAGTTATGGCGGTGCGGTGGGTTATCTCACTTCCGATGGCAGTTTAGATACCTGCATCGTGATTCGTTCAGCCTTTGTTCAAAACAGTATCGCACACGTGCAAGCGGGCTGTGGTGAGGTGTTAGATTCCGATCCGCAAATGGAGGCGGACGAAACCCGACATAAAGCTGCTGCGGTATTAAAAGCAATTCGTCAAATCAATACACAAGCCAAATAAGGGATACGTTATGGCAAATATTCTTTTTTTAGATAACTTTGATTCCTTCACTTATAATCTTGTGGATCAATTTCGTGTCTTAGGACATCAAGTGAAAATTTACCGCAATGATTGCGATTTAGAACAACTCGTTGCAACGGCGATGAGTACACCAGATACTATTCTTGCCCTTTCGCCCGGCCCCGGCACACCGGAAGAAGCGGGTATTTTGTTACCATTAATTGAGCGTTTAAAATCACAAATCCCCATTATTGGAATTTGTTTAGGTCATCAAGCCTTAATCCAAGCATTTGGTGGTAAAGTTGTCCATGCCGGTGAAGTGTTGCATGGTAAAATCTCAAAAATTTCCCATGATGGTGAAGCGATGTTTCAAAATTTGGCTAACCCAATGCCGGTCGCACGCTATCATTCACTCATGGGACAAGATTTACCTCAGGAATTTGTTATCAATGCCCAATACAATGGTATTATTATGGCAATTCGCCACCGAGAGTTGCCTATTTGCTCATTCCAATTCCATCCGGAAAGTATTTTAACCGTGCAAGGATCACAGTTATTACAACAATCCATTGAATGGTTACTCAATCACTAAAAACAATGATAGGCACTAGCCTATCCAACCTAATAAGGAAAACGATATGATTACTGTATTTGGACTTAAATCTAAACTCACACCACGAAGAGAAATGTTAGCTGACGTGATTTATAACAGCCTCTATTTAGGCTTAGACATTCCCAAAGGAAAACACGCGATTCGTTTTTTAGGCTTGGAAAAAGAAGATTTTTACTACCCTTTCGATCGTAGTGATGATTACACCGTCATTGAAATTAATTTAATGGCTGGCCGAATGGAAGGAACAAAAAAACGCCTAATCAAAATGTTATTCAGTGAACTGGAATATAAACTAGGTATTCGTGCCCATGATGTGGAAATTACCATTAAAGAGCAACCGGCTCATTGCTGGGGTTTCCGTGGCATGACAGGCGATGAAGCACGGGATTTGGATTACGATATTTACGTATAATAGTCATGTGCTATTTACGCCATCATAATAAGATTTCAATCCCAATAGCAGTAAATAGCACTATATCAAGGAACAAACTATGCAACACAACTTCTTATTAGAACAACTTTATGATGGTCATCAATTAAACCAATCAGAAAGTACCGCACTTTTTAATGCGGTCATTCAAGGCCATCTTTCTAATGAACAACTTGCGGCAATGTTGATGGCTCTAAAAGTCCGTGGTGTCACCGTTGAGGAAATTACCGGAGCGGTGGCAGCCTCATTACAAAATGCAAAATCTTTCCCACGTCCCGACTACCCTTTTGCCGATATTGTCGGTACCGGAGGCGATGGACAAAATACGATCAATATTTCCACCGCAAGTTGTATTGTTGCCGCAACAATGGGGGTTAAGGTTGCCAAACACGGTAATCGTAGCGTGTCCAGCCAATCCGGTGCAAGTGATGTGCTAATCGCATTAGGCGTCAATGTCAGTATTTCTGCACAATCGGCACGTCAAGCCTTAGATGAAATCGGTGTCTGTTTTTTATTTGCACAACAGTATCATTCCGGCTTTCGCCATGTTGCCCCAGTTCGTGCCTCATTAAAAACCCGCACAATATTCAATATTCTCGGCCCTCTTATTAACCCTGCCCGACCGAATTACAACCTGCTTGGCGTCTATACGCCGGAATTAGTCAAAACCTATGCTGAAACGGCGGTGGCGCTTGGTCATCAGCATAGCTTTGTCGTACATGGTTCAGGATTGGATGAAGTCGCATTACACGGTGAAACACAAGTAGCGGAAATTAAAGACGGTAAGATTGAATATTTCACGCTAACACCTGAAGATTTTGGCTTAAAAATGCAATCATTAGAAAGTTTACGCGGTGGCGAACCACAAGAAAATGCCAAATTATTAACCGCACTTTTACAAGGCAAAGGTAAATTGGAACACGCCAATGCCGTTGCTGCCAATACCGCATTATTGCTTAAACTATTCGGCTACCATGATCTCAAACAAAATACCCAAAATGTATTGGAAACCTTAGCCGGTGGCAAAGCATTTGAGACCCTGCAAAAATTAACACAATACTAGCCCCTGAAACACCTGATAGAAAATAAGATGATTACTCAAGACTTCTCAAAACCCATTGATTCTGCGACCGTACTGCAAAAGATCGTCCTTGATAAAGCTGCATGGGTGAAAGCCAAAGAAGCGGAATTTCCGCTCAATGAATTTCAACAAAACATCACAAAATCCGACCGCTCTTTTTATGATGTGCTATCAAAAGGCACTCAGCAAAAGCCTGCTTATATTTTGGAATGTAAAAAAGCCTCGCCTTCTAAAGGATTGATTCGGGCTGAATTTAATTTAGATGAAATCGCCAATGTCTATAAACATTATGCCTCAGCCATTTCTGTGCTGACGGACGAAAAATACTTCCAAGGGGATTTTGAGTTTTTGCCTCAAGTGCGAAATATCGTGAGCCAACCGGTGCTTTGCAAAGATTTTATGATTAGTGAATATCAGGTGTATCTTGCCCGTTATTATCAAGCCGATGCTATTTTATTAATGCTTTCCGTGGTAAATGATGAAACCTATCGAGTGCTGGCAGAGCTCGCTCACTCGTTGGGAATGGGTATATTAACCGAAACCGGTAATGAAGCTGAGTTTGAACGTGCTTTATCGTTGGGAGCAAAAATCATCGGTGTGAATAATCGTAATTTGCATGATTTAACCGTGGATTTAAATCGTGTAGTCGAATTAACGGAAAAATATGCAGATCGCATACCGGAGGATGTTCGCATCATCAGCGAATCCGGTATTTATACTCATCAACAAATTCGTCAATTACAAAAAGTTGCACAGGGATTTTTAATCGGCAGTAGTTTAATGGGAGATACTGATTTAAATAATGCGGTTCGTTCGGTGATTTTCGGTGAAAACAAAGTATGTGGCTTAACACGCACTCAAGATGTGAAAACCGTTTATGCAAACGGAGCACTTTATGGCGGATTAATTTTTGCTGAACATTCAAAACGTGCGGTGAGTTTGCGTCAGGCTCAAGAATTAGTCACCGTCGCGCCACTTCGTTTTGTCGGCGTATTTCAAAATCAAGAAGCGGATTTTATCGTTAGAATCGCTCAACAATTGCAGCTTTATGCGGTGCAGTTGCATGGTTCGGAAACGCCGGCGTTTATCACTGATCTACGCAGTAAATTACCCGAAACCTGTCAAATTTGGAAAGCCCTATCAATCAACATTGATGAAAAAAGTGCGGTTAATTTTACAGATGATTTAAATGTTGATCGTTATATTTTTGATAGCCAGACCTCAAACCAACAAGGGGGGACAGGTCAAACTTTTGATTGGTCATTAATCCCTGAAAAGCTCAAATACAAAACGATTTTGGCCGGTGGGATTTCAACGGAAAATATTGAACAGGCAATAGCTCAAGGCTGTTTAGGTGTAGATCTGAATTCCGGCGTAGAAAGTGCGCCCGGTATAAAAGATGAGTTGAAAGTGCGGTCAGCTTTTGAGACGATTTTTAATACGATATCATTCTTTTAATTCAATACTGCAAAGATGTCGTATAAACATTCCGAGACTTTACTAGGAGATGATTATGTCTAGAATAGCATTTGTTACCGGTGCAACAGCCGGATTTGGTGCGGCAATTTGCCGTACATTAATTGGCGCAGGTTACCATGTCGTTGGTACAGGTCGCCGAACCGAACGATTAACCCTTCTCCACGCCGAACTTGGCGAACAATTTCTTCCTCTTGCTTTCGATATTTCTGATCGCGAAAAAACACAACAGGCCATCCAATCGCTCCCCACTGAATGGCGTAATATTGATTTGCTTGTTAATAATGCCGGTCTTGCCCTCGGTTTAGAAACGGCGGATCAAGCAAATCTTGACGATTGGGAACAAATGATTGATACCAATATTAAAGGTCTTGTGACAATCACCCGTCTTTTACTCCCCCAAATGGTCGAACGCAATACCGGACATATCATCAATCTTGGATCAATTGCTGGCAATTATCCTTACCCAGGCGGTAACGTATATGGTGGCACAAAAGCTTTCGTAAAACAATTTAGTTTAAATTTGCGTGCAGACCTTGCCGGTAAAAATATTCGTGTGACCAATGTAGAACCGGGGTTATGCGGTGGGACAGAGTTTTCAAATGTTCGCTTTAAAGGGGATGACCAGCGTGCTGAAAAAGTTTATGAAAATGTTCAATATGTCACCCCACAAGATATTGCAAATATCGTCTTGTGGCTGAATCAGCAGCCCGAACATATCAATATTAATCGTATTGAAGTCATGCCTACGGCACAAACTTTCGCGCCTCTCAATGTTGCAAGAAATTCAAACTCATAACGATAAGGAAACACAATGTCAGAAATGTTATTAAATCCGTATTTTGGTGAATTTGGCGGTATGTACGTGCCAGAAATTCTCGTACCGGTGCTTAAACAATTGGAAAAAGCCTTTGTTGAAGCTAAAAGTGATCCGACATTTCAACTGGAATTCCAAGATTTACTGAAAAATTATGCCGGCAGACCAACTGCACTGACCCTTTGCCGCAATCTAACAAAAGGGACAAAAGCTAAAATTTATCTTAAACGCGAAGATCTTTTACATGGTGGCGCACATAAAACCAACCAAGTCCTCGGTCAAATTTTACTTGCAAAACGGATGGGGAAAACCCGTATCATTGCCGAAACAGGCGCCGGTCAGCATGGTGTAGCAACGGCTCTCGCTTGTGCAATGCTTGATATGCCCTGTCGTGTTTATATGGGGGCAAAAGATGTGGAACGCCAATCCCCTAATGTATTCCGTATGCGTTTAATGGGCACTGAAGTTGTGCCTGTGCAGAAAGGTTCTTGTTCATTAAAAGACGCTTGTTGCGAGGCGATGCGTGATTGGTCGGCAAATTATGAAAATACTCACTACTTACTTGGTACGGCAGCCGGTCCTCACCCTTTTCCAACCATTGTGCGTGAGTTCCAAAAAATGATTGGAGAAGAAACCAAACGCCAAATTCTGGAAAAAGAAGGTCGTCTGCCGGATGCAGTGATTGCCGCGGTGGGAGGCGGTTCTAATGCAATAGGGATGTTTACTGATTTTATAGATGAACCAAAAGTACGTTTGATCGGTGTAGAACCCGCAGGCAAAGGTATTGAAAGCGGTGAACACGGTGCACCGCTAGGGCATGCCAAAGTCGGTATTTATTTCGGAATGAAATCACCGTTAATGCAAACGAATGACGGGCAAGTTGAAGAATCTTATTCGATTTCGGCGGGATTGGACTTCCCTTCTGTCGGGCCTCAACACGCTTATTTACAAAGTATTGGACGAGCGGAATATCCCTCTATCACCGATGATGAAGCCTTAAATGCGTTCCAAGCACTCGCCAAACACGAAGGTATTATTCCCGCATTGGAAAGTTCACACGCCCTTGCACAAGCGCTAAAAATGATTCATCAAGAACCCAATAAAGCACAAATTCTTGTGGTGAATTTATCTGGACGGGGGGATAAAGATATTTTTACCGTGGATAAAATCTTAACTGAAAAAGGAATGCAATCATGAGCCGTTTTGAAACTAAATTTGCTGAGATTAAGGTAAAAAATGAGGGAGCATTTGTTCCCTTTGTAACCTTATGTGATCCTACGTTTGATCGTTCTTTTGAGATTATTTGCACGCTTGTTGATAATGGTGCCGATGCCCTTGAATTAGGCTTTCCTTTTTCTGATCCACTTTTAGATGGCCCGGTCATTCAAGCCGCAAATAATAGAGCATTAGAGGCAGGACATAGCACGGAAGACAGCTTTAAATTACTTAAAAAAGTGCGGTCAAAATATCCGGAGATTCCTATTAGTTTACTACTTTGTGCCAATCTTATTTTTGCCAAAGGTCTAGATACATTCTATCGACGCTGTACAGAAGTAGGTGTTGATGCCGTATTGGTGGCAGATATTCCATTACTGGCGAAAGATGATTACATCAATTCTGCGAAAAAATACGGCATTCAACCTGTTTTCATCTGCCCGCCAAATGCCGATGAAAGAACCATCCAAGGTGTGGCAGAAAACAGTGAAGGCTATACTTATTTGGTTTCTCGTGCCGGTGTGACCAGTGCTGAAAATCAATCACATGCCAAAAATTTGGATGCTTTGGTCGAACAATTGAAAGCACACAATGCACCTCCTATTTTGCAAGGATTCGGTATCGCCGCACCGAATCAAGTAAAAGAAGCCTTGCAATTAGGGGTTGCCGGTGCGATTTCAGGTTCGGCAACCGTAAAAATTATTGAACGCAATTTAGACAATCATACAAAATGTTTAGCCGAACTCGCCGAATTTGTCCAACAAATGAAAGTGGCGACTAAACAAAATACCTAATTATTTTTAAGACATACCAAATAAAAGTGCGGTTAAAATTAACCGCACTTTTTCTTTAGATTGTGTGTGCATCCGCTTAACACCCCATTGAAATGGTTTGTTTTTTATAACAGGCACACAAATTTGTTTATTGCTGAATGCCCTACAGAGGCTAAGCAATAGCCTTAAATTCTTCTCACTTGCCAAAATGTTTTTGTCCAATATGGTGTGTTCATTGAAGAATAGATCACCCCACCTTTTGTAGAAGCGTGCAAGAATTTATCATCTTTTACATAAATTCCTACATGATACCCATTTGGGCCACGCCCCGTTTTAAAAAAGATTAAATCACCGGTTTGAATATCTTCTTTTCGGACAAGTTTCCCATATTTAGCCTGTTCCTTTGTTGTTCTTGGCAAGGAAATATTAAAACGGTCAAAAAAGGTTTTCTGAACAAATCCTGAGCAATCAACTCCACGACGAGACTGCCCACCTAAAACGTAAGGCGTACCGGCCCATTCATATTGTTGCTCACTTAGCAAGGTCATCGCCATGATCGGATCATCAATTTGCCCTTTATAATTAATATGATAATCTTCAGCGTCCCTTTCCAGATTTCCTGAAGAACAAGCAAACAATGTCATTGTCGTAGCAATAAAAAATAGTCGGTTAATGGAAATCATTTTTTATCTCTCAAACAAAAAAGTGCGCTTAAATACCGCACTTTTTCTCTATTACTGACTCAGCTTAGCTTTTTCTACTCTTGCACGCAATTTTTGCCCCGGTTTAAATGCAACAACACGACGGGCTGAAACAGGGATACTTTCCCCTGTTTTTGGATTGCGTCCCGGGCGGGAAGCTTTATCACGCAATTCAAAATTACCAAATCCTGATAATTTAACATCGTTACCCGCTTCAAGAGATAAACGAATTTCTTCAAAGAAATTATCCACTAAGCGCTTAGCTTCTAACTTTTGCAATTGATATTTTTCAATTAAAAATTCGGTAATATCAATCTTTGTCAGTGTCATAAAATTTACTCCCTTAATTCCGCGTTAAAACGTTGTTTAACCTCATCTAATATTGCCGAGACCACCTTATTAATTTCATCATCTTCCAAGGTTTTTTCATTGTCTTGGATGATTAAACTAATCGCAAGGCTTTTAGCACCACTTGGCACCCCAATACCTTTATACACATCAAATAAATTCACTTGAATAAGTTTCTCTCCGCCTACCTGTTTGCAGACTTCAATCACATCGCCAGCGGCAATTTCATCAGAAACAACCAGAGCTAAATCACGACGGTTAGCCGGGAATTTTGAAACTTCTTTCGCTTGTACAACAGTCCGATTTGCTATTGCGTTCCATAAAATTTCAAATACCACAACTTTTCCATTTAGCCCTAATTTTTGAGAGATAGATGGATGAATGGTGCCAATAAAACCAATTTCTTTACCGTCCACTTCAATGGCTGCCGATTGTCCTGGGTGTAGTGCATCATACATTTTTGCCACAAAACGCACTTTTTTTCCAATGCCGGTTAAAGAGAGAAGACTTTCTAGATCACCTTTTAAATCGAAGAAATCCACCGCTTCTGATTTCGTGTTCCAACTTTCATTGTTAACCGAACCGCTTATCACTGCACTTAATACGAATTCTTGACGTACGCCAAATTCAGCCTCGGTATCAGGAATGAAACGTAACCCGGTTTCAAATAAACGAACCCGATTTTGTTGACGATTCTGATTGTATAATACCGCACCGAGCAATCCACTTAACAACGAAACCCGCATAGCGGACATTTCAACGGAAATTGGATTTGGCAATTCTAATGCTTCTTGATTAGGGTGTAATAATCCTTGAATTTTAGGATCAACAAAGCTATAGGTAATCGCTTCTTGATAGTCAGCATCGACAAGAGCCGCTTTAATTCGATTTAAATCTAAATCTGCTTCTTTGTGTTCACGCATCCGTAAATGAGCAAGTGGGGCATGATTCGGAATGCTGTTATAACCATAAATACGAGCCACTTCCTCAATCAAATCTTCTTCAATTTCAATATCAAAACGCCAACTGGTTGAAGTCACCGTCCATATATCATTCTCATATTGCACATTAAAACCAAGGCGATTAAAAATATCGGTGATCGTATCCGTTTCAATGTGATGCCCGAGTAAAGCATCTAATTTTTCACGACGAAGTTGAATCTTACTCAATTTAGGTAAAAAATCTTCGTTCGCAACCTCATTGATTTCGCCTGCTTGACCACCGCAAATTTCAAGTAATAACGCAGTTGCGCGTTCCATAGCTTGACGTGCTAATTCAAAATCAACGCCTCGTTCAAAACGGTGTGAGGCATCAGTGTGTAACCCATATTGTCTTGCTCGACCGGCTATCGCTAATGGCGCAAAAAAGGCGGCTTCCAAAATCACATCTTTGGTTTCGGAAGTGACGCCACTTGTTTGACCACCAAAAATCCCTGCCATAGCGAGCGGACCATTTTGATCGGCAATAAGCAATGTGTTGGATTGCAATTTTGCGGTGGAACCATCAAGTAAAAGTAGCTCTTCTCCTTCTTTGGCAAAGCGAACTTGCACCGGCTGTTTTACTTTTGCTGCATCAAAAGCATGCATTGGCTGGCCTAACTCAAGCAAAATATAGTTGGTAATATCGACAATGGGATCAATAGAACGAATACCACAACGACGCAATTTTTCTTGCATCCAAATTGGAGATGAAGCATTGACATTGACATTTTTCACCACACGTAATAAATAACGAGGGCAGGCCTCTTGCTCGGCCACATCAATTTCAACTTTCTCTGAAATGGTTGCCGGAACGACTTCAAAGTGCGGTTGATTTACCGGAAGTTTGTTCACCACACCAATTTCACGGGCAATTCCTTCAATACTTAAACAATCTGCACGATTTGGCGTTAAACTAATCTCAATTGTTTGATCATCTAGATTTAAGTAATCGCGTAGATTTTGACCAATAGGCGCATCCAAAGGTAATTCAATAATTCCCTCCGCCTCAACATCAATGCCTAATTCAGAGAACGAACAAAGCATACCTTCTGAAGGTTGACCACGCAATTTTGTTTTCTTAATTTTGAAGTTTCCCGGTAATACCGCCCCTTCAATTGCACAGGCCACTTTCAAACCTTGACGGCAATTTGGTGCACCACACACGATATCTAACAATCTATCCGAACCCACATTGACTTTAGTGACACGCAATTTATCGGCATCGGGATGTTGGGCACATTCTACCACCTCTCCAATCACGACATTGGTAAAATCACCCGCAACTTTTTCTACACCATCTACTTCTAACCCAAGCATTGTTATTTGATCACATAATTGTTCTGTAGAAATGCTTGGATTAACCCATTCTCTTACCCACTGTTCACTAAATTTCATTATTTTTTATCCCTTAAAATTTCGTTGTTTTATCTCATATCTAAAAAGTAGTTTATTTAAATTGTTTTAAAAAACGTAAATCATTTTCAAAGAATGAACGTAAATCTGTGACGTTGTAGCGTAGCATTGTTAAACGTTCAACCCCCATTCCCACGGCAAAACCAGAATATTCATTTGGATCAATACCGACATTACGTAGTACATTAGGGTGAACCATACCACAACCTAGCACCTCAAGCCATTTACCATTTTTCCCCATCACATCCACTTCAGCAGAAGGTTCTGTAAATGGGAAATAAGACGGGCGGAAACGTACTTGCAAATCCTCTTCAAAGAACGCACGTAAGAAATCATGCAATAGCCCTTTTAACTCAGTAAAATTTGCTTTTTTATCGACATAAAGCAGCTCAATTTGATGAAACATTGGTGTATGCGTTTGATCGTAATCATTACGATAAACTCGCCCCGGCGCCATAATACGGATAGGCGGCTGCATTTTTTCCATTGTACGAATTTGTACGCCTGAGGTTTGGGTTCGAAGTAATAATTCAGGATTAAACCAAAATGTATCGTGATCTGCTCTTGCGGGGTGATGTTTTGGAATATTTAAGGCATCAAAGTTATAATAGTCACTTTCAATTTCCGGCCCATTTTCCACAGAAAAACCGAGTTCGGAAAAGAATTGTGTTACACGATTAATGGTGATAGTAACAGGGTGTAACCCGCCTTTTTCTACTTTTCTCCCCGGTAAAGTGACATCTACCCGTTCTTTTTCTAATTTTGCATTAAGCTCTGCTTGCTCCCATTCTGATTTTTTTGCATTCAAAAAATCAAGGGCAATTTGCTTCGCCTCATTAATTTTTGCCCCAAGTGCCGGACGCTCTTCCGCAGCAACATTTCTAAGTTCTTGCATTAATTGAGTAAAATGACCTTTTTTACCAAAATACTCGACACGAATTTCATCCAGTGCCGACAAACTTTTATTCTCGATCTTATCGATCGCCAATTTTGCTTTCTCTACAAGATCTTTTAGATGTTGCATAAATTTCCTCTGGTTAATTTCTATCACTTAAAAACGGCGTTAATAATAATACCAACGAATTAAAAAATCACCTTTTTATTTAGAATCAAGGGATGTTTTATCTATTATCGACGCATTGAATAAAATTTATAAAACTTTGAGCTATATCACAGTAATCTTTAAAAATTCTCTTAGAATGGGGGAAGAATTAAATCTAGGGGGTTGCTATGTGGAAATCCATTTCTCAGGTATTGGCTGATCAATTTGGTGCTTATTACTCACTTAAGGAAAAGAAACGTATCCATTGTGGAGAAATGAATGAAACTTGGATGATTAATGATGGGATTCAGCCTGTTTTTGTCAAAATCAATGAAAAATCCTATCGCTCAATGTTTCGAGCAGAAGCCGATCAACTTGAAATGTTACGAAAAACGACCGCACTTAACCTTCCCATAGTTTACGGGGTAGGATGCTCACAAAACCATAGTTTTTTACTTTTAGAATCACTCAATATCAAACAACAATCTTCACTTACTGAGGAATTTGGTAACCAATTAGCCCAACTGCACCAAATCTCTGGCACAAAATGTTACGGATTAGATTTTGATACTTGGCTTGGTCCGGAATATCAACCGAATAAATGGCACGCCAATTGGGCAACATTTTTTAGTGAGCAACGCATTGGCTGGCAGTTACAATTGTGTAAAGACAAAGGATTAAATTTTGGAAATATTGACCAAATCGTTTACCTTATTTCACAAAAACTGGCAAAACATAATCCAAAGCCCTCTCTTTTACATGGAAATCTATGGGTTGAAAATGTTTGCATCGTAAACAATCAAACATTTACTTATGATCCAGCGTGTTACTGGGGAGATAGAGAGTGTGATCTTGCTTTTACCGAACTTTTTGAACCCTTCCCTGAAAAATTCTATATCAATTATGACCGCACTTTTGCCATAGATTGGCAAGGATATGAAAAAAGAAAACTAATTTATCAACTTTATTATTTACTCAATTTCAGCCATCGTTTCTTAGGTAACTACATTCATCTTACCCAAACCACACTCGCCAAAATCATGAAAAATTAATCTACGCATAAAAAAATAGCATAACCCTAGGGTTATGCTATTTCTTACTCAAAAACTACTTTTGATAAAGTGGTGCTGGACCTTGTGTACCACCGTTCATTTGCCCCACTTCTTGATGTAACTTCAACACAGAACTGGAAGCAGTAATCTCTACACGACGGTTAGGACGTAAACAATCTTTTTCTTCTTGACTAGCATGACGAACCCCCTCACAAGCTTTAACCTGTGGATTCTTACCATAACCAATCGCAGTGATTTGTGCAACGACACCATCTTCAACTAAACGAGCTTTAACACGGTTCGCACGACGTTGAGAAAGCCCCATATTATACGCATCTGATCCTAAACGGTCTGTATAACCTGCAACTTTAACTTCCTTAGCATCTGATGATTTTAAATGAGCTGCGATATTATCAACCACCTCTTTACCGCGTGGTGTTAATACATCTTTATCAAAGTCAAACAAGAAATCGCCACTTAAAGTGTAAGCAAAGTTACCATTACATCCGTTTGGATACCAAAAGAAACTTTGGGCATTGTAGTTCTTATCAAATAAAATTTTGTACTGACAAATTTTATGCACCCCATTTTCACGGTAGTTAAAGGCATAATCCCATTCTTTTACACCATACAATCCCTCTGAAAAATGTGGACGTCCAATCAAATTGTATAACTGTTCTTTATTCATGCCACGTTCAATCATCCGTACGTTATCCCAATTTGGCCATGAACCGAATTGGCTACCATCATGGTTGAAACCCGACTCATCAATTTTTGGCCATACAAGTTGCGGAACTTGAACTCCATCAACATTCTTATATTCCGGTGTACCTTCTGGTGTAATTTTACTTAAGTTGCCACAAGCAGATATAGTTATAACTGCTGTCATTGATAATAAAACTTGGGATAATTTATTCATGTGTTTACCTTCTACAGTTCAAAGTCTCCTCTAATATAATCAAGAAGAGATAAAACTAAACCTTACAAATCTCATGTATAGAAAGTCGTCAAAGATTCGTATGTCCGCTAATACTAATAGCAAAAATTCATTTTGTAAATATTAATACTAAGCTAAACTTTCTTATTTATTATGAAGAACGGAAATGTAAACTCAAGAAATTAATGGATAAACTCTCTAGAATTTTTATACATATAACGCTGAATCAAGCTATCTGCTCGTTCTTCCACTTGCTGCCCCAACTTCTGTAGCAACGGTTTCTTTATTTTGTATGTGATACCCACTACCGATTTATCTTTCATCGCTTCAAGTAAAAGATCATCACTAGTCGAAACACCATCAATTAGGGCTAATTCTAGAGCTTGAGTTCCAAACCAATGTTCTCCGGTCGAAACTTGATCAATATCCAAGTGCGGTCGGTTTTGCTGCACAAATTGTTTAAACAATTGATGGGTTTCTTCTAATTCTTGCTGAAATTTTTGTTTTCCTTTCTCCGTATTTTCACCCAGTACCGTCATTGTTCGTTTAAACTCTCCAGCCGTCATCACATCCACATCAACATCGTATTTTTTCAATAATCGATGAATATTTGGCATTTGTGCAACAACACCAATCGACCCAACAATTGCAAAAGGTGCTGCAATAATTTTATCTGCCACACAAGCCATCATATATCCTCCACTCGCAGCAACTTTATCAACAGCTACGGTAAGTTTAATCCCCTTTTGTTTTAAACGCATCAACTGAGAAGCTGCTAAACCATATCCGTGAACGACCCCTCCAGGGCTTTCTAAACGCAGTAACACTTCATCATCGGGCTTTACGACATGAAGAATGGCTGAAATCTCTTCACGAAGTGCGGTTGTTTGCGAAGCAGAAATATCCCCCTTAAAATCTAAAACATAAACACAAGGTTTCGGGGGTTCAATCGCTCCACCTTTCTTCAGTCTCGCTTTCAATGACTTCGCTTTTTGCTTTTCTTCCTTTTTTTCAGCCTTTTCCTGCTGTTTCAATTCATCTTCTGATAAATGAAAATGACGTAAATGTTTTACCGTATCTTCAAAATGTTCAGATAGATCCGTAATAACTAACTCACCTTGCACACCAACCTTATGCTGACGAGCAGAAATAATCAATACGACAATCGCTGCAATAAGCAACAAAATTGTCAAAATTTCCAAAATAAAAATACTGTAACCAGTTAAAATATCTGACCACATAACAGTCTCCTCTAAATCATAGGCGGTGTATTGTACTTTAGTCTCACTTCAAGCCCTAACTTTTTTACGGAAAATTTTCTATTTTCAGTCAAAGTAACAGGATTAAATTATCCAAGAAAAAGTACGGCAAAACTACCGCACTTTTATCGGATATTCACTGATAATCGGTGTGAAATCTGTGACGACGCAATCATTATCCGTGCCGGTACCAATCACATATTTGGCATTGATTGAACCATCTTCTTGTGTACTGTAAGCAGCAATCGCTGAATACATTGGGTTTAAGATTTTGTTGAATGTTGTCATAAAAGATTCCTTGTTGTTAATAAAAGGGTTACAAACATCCCAAATTGGGATATGATGTATTCAAAGGTTAAATGAAGGAAACACGATGCGGATTATTTCAATCTCTACACTTGTTGCATATTGGGAAAAGCACCCCGATGCAGAGCAAGCACTCAAAGCGTGGATTGCGGAAGTGAGGAAAGCGAATTGGCAGAATGCACACGAAATTAAGGCGCAATATAAATCTGCCAGTATTTTAAAAAATCGCCGTGTTGTGTTTAATATAAAAGGCAATGATCACCAATTAGTTGTAGCGATTGCCTTTCAGTTTGGTTCGGTGTATATCAAATTTATTGGTACACATACCGAATACGATAAAATCAACGCCAATGAAATTGAGTTAAATTAGGGAATGCTATGTATCAAATTAAACCTATTCGTAATGAACAAGACTATCAAGCCGCTTTAAAAACGGTTGAACCTTTCTTTGATAAAGAAACCTTTTCTGCGGAGGAAGCCGATTTTTTTGATGTAATGCTTACCTTAATTGAACACTATAAAGCGAAGCATTATCCCGTAGATTTGCCTGATCCAATTGAAGCAATTAAATTTAGAATGGAGCAAGAAGGTTTGGCGATTAAAGACTTGGAAAACACGATAGGAAAACCAAATCGAGTTTATGAGGTCTTTAACCGTACACGTCCATTAACGCTCAATATGATCCGTAAAATCCACCAACAAATGGGGATTAGTGCCGATGTGCTGATTCAGGCGTAGATTTAACCGCACTTTGTGCGCAGCTAAATCTATTACAATCAAATATTGAAGGTAATGAAAACAAGATTTTGTGTAGAAGATAAAAGCCAATCTGACTGTCCCCGTTCTATCGATTAATTTGAGCTTAAATTCTTTGTAGAAGCTCAGACTGACAAATCGCAATAATAGAAGCTGAGAGTTTCCCGTGTAGAATATGAATGTCCAATCAATCTCAACAGAAAGGAAACGCTCTGGCTTTATTCTAGCAACCCTCTTATTAAACACAAAACCGGCTTACTTAATCTAGCTGAAAAATTAGGCAATATCTCACAAGTCTGTAAAATTATGGGAATGAGTCGGAATGCCTTTTATCGTTAGTTTACAAAATCACGCCCACATCGCCCAAGGCGAAAGAGCAAGAACCACAAATGCAAAAGTTTAATAATGAATAGATTTACTGGTGAGAGCTTAGCTGACGAAAGCGAGCACACCAAACAATCCATCACCGATATTTTACTCACTACTATTGGCTCGCGTATTCAACGGCGGGAATACGACAGTTTAATTTCAATGTTGATTGATCGACCAATCAACAGCGTTTTGTTGCTACAACTTGCCGCTTGTGCCGTGACGGCGATCAACCGTTGGTGTACAGATTACTCAATTTAAATCACAACCGACGGAACGAGGTATTACCGCAAGTTATTGTCGTGCGTTATCGTAAAAATAATCAAGAAATTCGCAATGAACAACTTTTACTCGGTAGCAAACAATGAGCGAGCTTGTCGAAAGTCATAATCCTGAGTTTTGATTAAAACAGGATGTTGATAGGATCAACCCTGATAATTGACATATATCTTTAAGCAAATTTAAACACTGATTTTATATACAGTCAATAGTTTTGATTTTATTTGCAACTCAATGAAAATAAAGGATTTTTAGGCAACAAAAAAGCCGCTGTAAAAGCGGCTTTCTATGTTTAAATTCTGTTTGGTGCCTAGGGTCGGACTCGAACCGACACGGTTATTCACCGGCGGATTTTGAATCCGCTGCGTCTACCAATTTCGCCACCCAGGCTTGGGAATGAGAGGGATTATACGCATATCTAGATTTGTAGCAAGTAAAAAATTCGAGATTTTACTTATTTGATTTAAAATTAAACAAACCCAAATTATTAATTAATAAATCCTTTAAGAAAATAAATATCGCCAAACAAATGCGGTAATTAAAATACACAACACAACAAAAATTTGAATCAATCTTTTCCTTGTTAATTTTTCTGCAGCCATCTTCTTAAAATGCCTATTTAGTGTTAGAATCTTGAGTTAGATCAATTTTACACTATCTTTAAAAAATATCTGAGGATTAAATGAAAAACTTCGTTTCAGAAACTAAGGTTGGGCGCCGAATTCAGTCAGGTGGTTGTGCGATTCACTGTCAGGATTGTAGTATTAGCCAGCTTTGTATTCCTTTCACATTAAATGAACACGAACTTGATCAACTCGACAACATTATTGAACGTAAAAAACCTATCCAAAAATCGCAGGTATTATTTAAAGCTGGTGATCCTCTTAATTCTATTTATGCAATCCGTTCCGGCACTATTAAAAGCTATACAATCAGTGAAGCCGGTGAAGAACAAATTACCTCATTTCATTTACCCGGGGATCTTGTGGGCTTTGATGCGATCAATAATATGCAACATCCAAGCTTTGCTCAAGCCTTAGAAACGGCGATGGTGTGTGAAATCCCTTTTGATATTTTAGATGATCTTTCAGGCAAAATGCCTAAACTTCGCCAACAAATTATTCGCTTAATGAGTAGCGAAATAAAAAGTGATCAAGAAATGATTTTATTACTTTCAAAAATGAATGCGGAAGAACGTCTCGCCGCTTTTATTCATAACCTTTCAAGACGCTACTCCGCCCGAGGGTTCTCTGCGAGGGAGTTTCGGTTAACAATGACTCGTGGTGATATTGGTAATTATCTTGGTTTAACAGTTGAAACAATCAGCCGTCTCTTAGGACGCTTCCAAAAACTAGGCGTACTTTCAGTGCAGGGTAAATACATTACGATCAATGATATTAATGCCTTAATTGAACTAACAGGTTCAAACAAAACAAAAATTACGATGACAGAATAAAAACGAGGCGTGATATTTTTTCACGCCTTTTCGTTATTTATAGAAAAGTTGTATCAGATCAGTTTTTCGGTGATCTTTTCTTGTCATGTTACAAATTCTTTTTTATGCTATGGAAAATGATCACGGAGGTTGTTATGAAATTTAAAAATATCTTAGTTGTTCTCAATCCTGATAATGAAAAACAATATGCCCTCGCACGTGCAGTTCGTCTTGTAAAAGAACAAGAAAATGTTGAGAAAGTAAAAATTACAACATTATTAGCGGTTTATGATTTATCTTATGAAATGTCTGCTTTGCTCTCTTCTGAGGAAAGAGAGGAAATGCATAAAACGGCGATTGAACAACATCGTCAAGCTGTTCAGTTTTATCTTGATAAATATGCAGATCCACGAATTGAGTTTGAATCTCATATCGTTTGGAACAGTAATGAAGCTGAGGGGATCCGTGAAGAAGTCGAGAAAAACCAATATGATTTAGTCGTGAAATATACAAAAGATGAGGAAAGTTTAACCTCCCTCATTTTCACACCTGTTGATTGGCAATTATTACGTAAATGCCCTATCCCTGTTTTAATTGTTCGTGATGGGAATTGGAAGCATCAACGTCGTATTTTAATTGCAGTCAATGTCTCCGGTGAACAAGATTATCAAGATGAATTTAATCAAGAGCTTGTCGCTACAGGTATGTCGCTTGCAGAAAATTTAAATCGTGGCAATGTACATCTTGTCACCGCCTACCCTGTTACGCCAATCAATATGGCGATTGATTTACCGGAATTTAACACTTCAGGCTACGAAAATGGTATCCGGGGGCAACACTTAATTAATATGAAAACCTTACGTCAAAAATTTAGTATTGATGAAGATCATACCCATGTACGAGAAGGTTTCCCCGAAGATGTGATTCCCGAGGTAGCAAAAGAAATTGAGGCAGAGCTTGTGATTCTTGGTACAGTAGGTAGAACCGGTTTATCTGCCGCATTGTTAGGTAACACCGCTGAACACGTGATTAGTAAGCTTAACTGTAATTTACTTGCTATCAAACCATCTAAAAAAGAGGATTAAATTGAATTAAAAAAGAGCGGTCATCAAAACATAAGTTTTATTGACCGCTCTTTTTTATAAAAATTTTCTCTATTTAAAACGACAACTCAATTAAATCTACCTAAAATTATTTAGTAAAGCGTGAACTAACTCACGAAGTTTTGGTCTGACAAATTGCTAGTGCACTGCGAATGCAGTTTTCTCAGTTTCTTATTTTAAGACCTCCACCGCTATTCAAATGAGTAGCGGTTTTTTTTCGAAGAGGTTTAAAATTCAACCGAATAAACTAAGGACGTATTATAACTGCTGATAAACCCTCATCGCATGAGCATCCGACATACTCGCAATATAATCACAAATCACACGTTTTTTCTGGTTGTCCGGAGCATTTTGCCACTCTTCAGCTGTATGACGTGGCAAAAGACGAATAGGATCGGATTCAAAAATTTGAAACATTTCCGTCAACATTCTTTGCCCTTTGTATTCAATTCTCTGCGTATCAACACCACGAATAACATATTTCCAAACGAATTTTTTGAATACGTCAAGCGCCATCACCACCGATTTTGGGAGTTCTGCGTTATAACGTAACAAAGGCTCATCAAAATTCTCGGTGAGTGTCCAACGTACATTGGTAATAAAAAAGTTCACTAATGCCCCAATGGCATTTTTTCGCTCAAAATGTTTGTCAGAAAAAAGCCCTTGACTAATATGTTGGATATTTTCTTGCAACCATGGATAAGGGATTTTCTCCAGTGCCGAATGGGCTTCTTGCCATTGATGTTGATTCACCATTTTGGTTACAATAGCGTCTTCTAAATCATGCACTGCATAAGCAATATCATCCGCCAATTCCATAATACTGCAATCGAGAGATTTAAAACGTGTTTTTAAAAACTCGGCAAAATTTGACCGCTCTTTTTGCACTGAAGTGAATAAAGTGCGGTCATTTTCAGAGAGATTTTGTAACAGCCAATTAAACATCTCTAAGTCATCACGAAAAATTCCCTTCCCCGGTTTCCAATCGCTAATTTTCACATAACGGGCATCAACTGGGATTAAATTAGGTAAAGACTCATATTGTGGAGATGCGGTATCTAAAATCGTTGGGTATTTGATGACCCCAAGCAATGTGCGGCGTGTTAAATTCATGCCGGCATTTTCTGTATAAGGTTCGAGCTTTGTCAAAATTCGAAAAGTTTGCGCGTTCCCTTCAAAACCGCCGTTTTGATGCATCATAAAATTCAACGCCACTTCCCCACCATGCCCAAAGGGCGGATGACCAATATCATGGGCAAAGCAAAGGCTTTCGATTAAATCATTGCTGGGCAATAATCCTTTAAGTTGTTTTTGTAGCGCCGTTTGTTCCCAATTTAATTGTTCGGATAAATGATTAAATGCCTCAGCATATTTAAGTTGTGCGACCAAACTACTTCCAATTTGAGCCACTTCTAGAGAATGGGTTAAACGGGTTCGATAAAAGTCATTTTCGCCAATAGCATGAATTTGGGTTTTGGCTTGTAAACAACGAAATGCGGCAGAATGTAAAATCCGTCCACGATCTCGGCGAAATGGCGGACGATAATCTTTTTCACGGGGTAAATCGGGAATAAATCGTTCAGTCCAACTAGGCGATAAGGTATTTTTCATAAAGTTTACATAAACAAATAAATAAGGTTAAACACCAAAGGGGCAAGGATAGAGCTGATAATGCCACAAAGTACCAAAGAAATCGAACTATAACTCCCCGCTTTAGGATTAATTTCCATACAGCTTACCGTGCCTAATGCGTGAGAAATCGAACCGACCGACAAACCTATCGCCTCTTGGTGACGCAGCCCTATTTTTTTCAAAATCAAATAACCAAAAATCGAACCTTGCAACCCTGCCAGCACAACGCCTACTGCGGTAACCGCAGGAATCCCCCCTAAATGGGCTGATACTTCCATTGCAATCGGTGTGGTAATAGATTTGGGCAACACAGTAGCCACCATATCCGGTGTCGCCCCTAAAATTAATGCGAGGATGGCACCGGTAAACATTGAGAAGACAGAAGCAAGGACAACAACAGAAAGAATAATACGCCACTGTTTGGCAATTTGTCTTAATTGCTCATAGAGCGGCAAAGCAAGCGCCACAATACTCAAGCTCAATAAATGATTAATAGGGGCATTGCCTTGCATATAGTCATCATAAGGAATTTTCCCCATTACTAAAATCACAACCAAAATCACCACGGTAAGAATAAATGAGTTGAAAATAATAGATTTCCAACGCTTATTAATTTGGAGAGCAAGCCAAAATCCGAAAACTGTTAATAAACTACAAAGATAAATGCCGTAATTCATAATATCACTCTATTTAATGACTTTGTTTTTCTTCTTGTACCGTGCGTTTGGCTAAGACTTTTTTGCGTTTATGGTGAAAGGATTGGCGTTCAAACATGATATTCGCCACAATGCCGATAAAAACGAGGGTGGCACAAGTGCTGACAACATTAGGAATAATCAAAATATTCATTTGCGCCCACAATAAGTCAGAATACTTAATAATCCCTACACTCACAGGGACAAACAACACGGCCATGAAACGAATCAACAAACTTGCACTCAAATAAACCCATTCCAAAGCAATGATTTTTGTCGTCAAGCCAATAAAAAGTAGTAATAATCCCCAAATACTACCGGGTACGCCAACTGGGATAAAATGCGCAATTTGATTACCGAGATAAAGAATAATGTAAAGAATCAATAAGGAACGAACCAAAAGAAACAGCTTGTATAACATCTTTTTCCTTTTCAACTTTTTCAATAAAATTTAAAAAATATTTTACGCCTATTTTTCCGCCCTTTACTACTCTTTTTCTTGAAAAATACAAGAATTTATGCGTTTGATCAAAAATCATAACACTGGTTCATTAGGGTTGTAATTTGCTACAATGCTGATTCATTTTCCAAAGTGGAAAATTTTCAATAATTCACCGAAATAAAACCATTTATCATTCATTAACCCAATGATTAAAAATATCTTTTTAATTTTATTTGTTTTTTTTACCGCACTTTCAGCCCATTCCCACCCTTCCAACACTTGTCTTGTGATAGGAATCAGTGATGGCGATACGATCACCTGCCTGATGATAGGAAATAAACCGATCAAAGTGCGTTTAGAAGAAATTGATGCACCGGAAAGGAATCAACCTTTTGGCAAGAAATCCAAACAGCAGCTTTCAAAGCTGATTTATAAACGGAGGGTCACCTTAAAAATAAGCGGTCAAGATCGCTATAAACGCACGCTTGCGACCGTTTATTACAACGGAAAAAACATTAATCTTGAAATGGTAAAATCCGGTATGGCTTGGGCGTATAATCAATATCTTCACCACCCCATTTATTTATACGCTCAAGAAAAAGCACAAGCACAACGATTAGGCTTATGGGCTGATCGTTCCCCCATTCCTCCCCATGAATGGCGCAAACAGGAGAAAAAGTATGGCTTTTGATTATCAATCATTTAAAGAACATTTCCCTTATTTTAAAAGCCCTAATGCCACCGTGTATTTAGATAATGCCGCTACGGCATTAAAACCTCAGGTATTAATTGAACGCACCGCTGAATTTTATGCCTCAGCAGGTTCAGTGCATCGTAGCCAATATGATGCGAAGCAAACCGCCCAATATGAACAGGCACGCACGCAGGTGAAACGGCTGATTAATGCGGAAGATGAAAAAGCGGTGATTTGGACGTCCGGCACAACCCATTCGATTAATTTAGTGGCGAACGGGTTATTACCCCATTTGAAAACCGGCGATGAAATTCTGATCAGTCAAGCAGATCACCATGCGAATTTTGTCACTTGGCATGAAACCGCCAAAAAGTGCGGTGCAAAAATTCGGATTTTGCCTCTTTTGGATAATTGGCTTATTGACGAAACCGCACTAAAGAATACGCTCAATGAACGCACAAAACTGGTGGCATTAAACTTTGTTTCAAACGTCACCGGCACGGAGCAGCCCGTTAAATGCTTAATTCAAATGATTCGCCAACATAGCAATGCCCTTGTTTTAGTGGATGCCGCCCAAGCAATCAGCCACATTAAGATTGATCTGCAAGATCTTGATGCGGATTTTCTCGTCTTTTCCGCCCATAAAATTTATGGCCCAAATGGAATTGGGGTTTTAAGCGGAAAATTGACCGCACTTTCATCACTCCAACCACTTTTTTTCGGTGGAAAAATGGTCGATCGTGTGTCATCAGAAAATATCACCTTTGCCGAATTACCCTATCGCCTTGAAGCCGGCACACCAAATATCGCTGGCGTAATTGGCTTTAATGCCGTATTAGATTGGTTACAACAATGGGATTTTGAATCAGCAGAACAACACGTGCTGGCATTGGCAGAATTGGTCAAAGTGCGGTTAAAAAATTATATAAATTGTCGATTATTCGATTCTCCACAACCAAGTAGCATTGTGTGTTTTGTCTTTGATGGGATTGATAGCTCGGATCTTTCCACCTTGCTCAGTGAACAAAATATTGCGTTGCGAGTGGGAGAACATTGCGCCCAACCCTATTTAGCAAGTATCGGAGAGCGAACCACTTTACGCCTCTCTTTTGCCCCTTACAACACACCTGAGGATGTGGCAAAATTTTTCGCTGCACTAGATAAAGCTTTGGAACTTTTACAATGATTGATCAATTAAAACTAGCAAAAAACTGGGAAGAACGTTACCGCCTGATTATTCAAGCGGGCAAAAATTTGCCTCGCCCAAGTGATGATGAACTCGCCAATATGCAACCGATTACGGGTTGTGAAGCACAAATGTGGTTTCAAATTCGCCCTCAACATGACCGTACTTTTCGATTCAGAGCCTTCAGTGAAGCACGCATTATGAACGGTTTACTTTGGCTTTTACTTGAAAAAATCAATGGCAAAACTGCCGATGAATTAAGCGAATTTGATCTCACCGCTTTTTTTACCGAACTCGGTATAGCACAACGTTTAAGCGAAACCCGCTTAAACGGCTTAAATCAAATTAAAGAACAATTAAAACAACAATGTACTTAATCGAAACTTTCTTCAAATTGACCGCACTTGAAAATGACATTGCGGAACAAAGCCGTTTGCTGAATACACTCATTGATCAATGGCGTTATAACGGTCAGATTATCGGGCGTGAAATTCCGCTCTATTTAGCGGAGGAAAACGGGCAACAAGGCTTTGCTATGCGTGTCATTTGCCCTGAACAAGACAGCCTTTTCCCCCAAAATAATAATATAGAGGTCAGTCACGCATTAGAAAATGCCAAAAAGTACGGTCTGATTTTTGAGGGTTTTCAATTAATCGGCGATGATCTCAATAGCGATCAAACCACCCCAAATTCTTATCCTGCGTGGCAAATACTTTATACCACCCATTTACAAAGTTGCTCGCCTCTTCATAGTGGCGAGAATTTTTCTCCCATTCCTCTTTATAAACAACTGAAAACCCAACCGCACCTAAGCCAAGATATCATTAAATGGCAAGAAAACTGGCAAGCCTGCGATCAACTTCAAATGAATGGCGCGATTTTGGAACATCAAGCCTTAAAGGAAATCACCGATCATCAAAGCAGATTGGCAAAACATGGTCGCTATTTAGCCCAAGAAATCGAAAAAATAAGTCATATTCCTACCTATTATTATCTTTATCGTGTGGGTGGTGAATCCCTTGAAAAAGAGCAACATCGACAATGCCCCGAATGTGCTGGCAACTGGGCATTAAGCGAACCTATTTTTGAGGTATTTCATTTTAAATGTGATCAATGCCGATTGATCTCAAATATTTCGTGGAATTTTTTATAGCAAGGAAAAACAATGAACAAGCAAAATTACGGGCTAGACGCCCTTAAACTCGGACAAAAAACCGATTATGCCAATGAATATGACCACACGTTATTGCAGCCCGTTCCTAGAGCATTGAACCGTGATGATTTAGGCATCACCAAAGCCCAACCCTTTACAATAGGTGCTGATATTTGGACAGCTTATGAAATTTCATGGCTGAATGAAAAAGGTGTGCCACAGGTGGCGATTGCGGATATTTATTTGGATCATCAAAGCCAAAATTTAATTGAATCTAAAAGTTTTAAACTCTATTTAAACAGCTTTAACCAAACCAAATTTGCCGATTTTAATCAAGTGGCACATATTATGCAGCAAGATTTAGCAGAATGTGCCCAAGGCGAAGTAAAAGTGTGGTTAAATCCGCTTGCGTTTTATCAAACACAACAAATTGATAGGTTACAAGGTGAATGTATTGATGAGCAAGACATTGAAATTACTGACTATCAATTTAATACCGGTTGGCTAGAAAATTGCGTATCTGATGAGGTGGTAGAAGAATATTTAGTCAGTCATTTATTAAAATCAAATTGTTTAATCACCAATCAGCCTGATTGGGGCTCCCTTCAAATTCACTATATTGGCAAAAAAATTGATCGGGAAAAATTATTACGTTACGTTGTCTCTTTCCGTCAGCACAACGAATTTCACGAGCAATGTGTCGAGCGTATTTTTTGCGATTTAATGCACTATGCCACACCGGAAAAACTCACAGTTTATGCCCGCTATACCCGCCGTGGCGGCTTGGATATAAATCCCTTCCGTTCTAACTTTGAGCCTCTACCTGAAAATTTACGGTTAGCCAGACAGTAAGGATTATTATAATCGAATATATCCATTATTTTTAAATAGGAAAAGAACAGACAATTGTGCGGTTATTCTTAACCGCACTTTCTATTTACCCTTGTTTTAAATCATTTGCTTGTTGCAGCAATTGATGGCTTTCTTTTAAAAATTGTTCGGAATAGTCGCCGAACCATTCTCGTACTTGATGAAAGGCATCAATGAATCCCATGCGATCATGGTTTTCAAAAAATGCTAATGCTTCTTCATAAGTTTGTTTTAAACTTTCAATTACCTCTAGGTTTTCCGCTTTATCCATAATAATATCTGCATACAGCTCGGCATCTTGTGCAAACAAACGCCCGATCATCGCCAATTCTAAACGATAAATTGGGGAAGAAAGCGCCAATAAATTAGCAAGATTTACCGGTTGCTTGGAAAGGTGCAAGCCATTGGCAAAAGTCGAAAAATGACGTAAGGCTTGCACATAAGTCATATTGTGATCATGTTCGATAGCGTCGGTTTGGTGAATTTTTGCTCCCCAAATTTGAATTTGTTCAAGCAACCATTCATAGCGTTCAGGAAAACGCCCATCACAGCGTACGACCACTTGTTTTGCCATACTGGCAATATCCGGGCCAAACATCGGGTGCAATCCCACAACAGCCCCTTGGTGTATTTCCAACATTTTCTCCAAAGGCTCACGTTTCACGGAAGTGAGATCCGCCAGTAGCATATTTTCTGCTAAATAAGGTTTTAAGCGTTCAATGGTTTCAAGTGTATTGGAAATTGGGACGGAAACAATTAGCGCATCTGCATTAGCAAGAATTCTCTCGGCTACATCCCAATCATCACGTTCTAAAACAGAAATCGGATAACCGGAAGCTCTCAAATAACGGGCAAATAATCCGCCCAATTTTCCATAACCGCCTACAATCACAATTTTTTGAATGTTGGGATTCACGGTTTTAAAACCAAACCGGTTTTCATTGGTATAGGATTCCCGTATAAAACGGCGTAGCACATCTTCAATTAAATCCGGTGAAATCCCGGCTTTCTCCGCTTCCAAACGGCGTGCTTTTAACATAGCAATTTCACGATCGGGTGCATAGATAGGGAGACCGTGTTGATGTTTGACTTTGCCCACCTGTGAAACCAGTTTGAGGCGTTTAGAAAAAAGTTGAATGAGTTCGCGATCGAGCGAATCAATTTCGGAACGTAAATCATTAAGCGCTTCCATAATCCACCTGTAATATTTTATTTACACCAATTGTAAGAAATTAATTACAGGTGAGATTACTGGAATTTAGTCGGAAAGGCAACTGAAATTATAGAGTTTGTGTGATTAATCGTTGCGGATGAATGATATGCCCTTCAATACGAGCAACACCCAAAAACAAATTCTCCGCTGAAAACAACCGCACTTGCCCTTGCCATTGTTGCTCGTTAGCAAATTTTACACGCTGACCAAAACCAATGGCACGGCTTTGTGACTCATTCAAATGCAACGCTGGTAATCTGCTCACTGCCGTGTCTGTTGGTAATAAATGTTGATCAAGTAACGCCAAATTTTGCTTTTCCGCAAGATATTGTAATTCTTCCCAACTCATCATCGCTTCAATGGGATAATCCGCCACGGCAAGTCGGCGTAACATAGTGACGTGTGCGCCACAGCCTAACACTTCCCCTAAATCATCTACCAAAGTGCGAATATAAGTGCCTTTAGAGCAATGTACTTCCAAGGTTAAATAAGGGGCTTGATATTCAATAAAGTTGAGTTCAAAGATGGTGATTGGGCGGGCTTCACGCTCTACGGTAATACCTTGACGGGCATATTCATACAAAGGTTTACCTTGATGTTTTAAGGCTGAAAACATGGTCGGCACTTGCAAAATATCGCCCCGAAATTGCTCAAGTGCGGTCAAAATTTGCGGCGTTTCTACCCCCACCGCACGAGTTTCCACAATCTGCCCATCAGCATCGGAAGTATCGGTGCATTCCCCCAATTTCGCGGTCACTAAATACCGTTTATCCGCATCCAATAAAAATTGCGAAAACTTCGTTGCCTCACCCAAACAAATCGGCAACATTCCTGTTGCCAAGGGATCTAACGCCCCCGTATGCCCTGCTTTATTGGCTTGGAAAAGGCGCTTGACTTTTTGCATAATCTCATTGGAAGACATTCCCTGCGGTTTATCCAACAAAAACACGCCATCAATATCCCGTCCCCGTTTGCGTGGTCTGGACATTATTGCTCGTCCTCAACATGTTTGCGTTCATCTTCACGCACCACGTTCGTCACCAAATTGGACATTCTCATCCCTTCCACGAGGGATTGATCGTAGATAAAACGAATTTCCGGCACAATGCGTAAACGCATCGCTTTGCCAAGCAAAGTGCGAATATAAGGTGCGGCTTTTTCCAACCCTTTCATCCCTTGTTCAATTGCCGTTTCATCGTGATCGAACAAGAAAGTGACAAAAATTTTGGCATACGCCAAATCACTCGACACCTCTACATCGGATACGGTTACCATACCAACACGGGGATCTTTCACCTCACGCTGTAAAATCACCGCAATTTCTTTCTGGATTTCCTGCGCCACACGGTCGCTACGTTTAAATTCTCGAGCCATTTCCTTTTCCTATTGTCAAAATTCTTTTTTAAGGCGAGGGATTATAGCAAAATTTATCGTCCAAAAGTGAAAAGTGCGGTCTGTTTCGAGGGAATTTTTCGGCCTTATGTCGCAAATGTACAATTTAATGAAATGGTAGGGACACACTGCGTGTGTCCGTTATAAAATCAAATCATTAAGCGGACACACGCAGTGTGTCCCTACCGGTCACGTTATTTAATATTGGAGGATATTAGCCTTTAATTTAGCGATATTGGTAACTATGAATCTACATTCCATTGAAAGTCCCTATTTGTGTGTTTGCAACCTAATATCGGGATTTTTTGAAAGCAATAAAAAGAGGAAATTGCCCCTCTTTATTTTGGATAATCTATCAAATTAGATATAAATATCCCCTAAATAATATCTAACTAACGTTTAAAATACTATTTAAGCGTATTTTCTTCTAAACTTTTTCTTACACTAAAATTTTGATCCTTTCTTAATTGCTCAATAACATCGCAAAGTAAATTTGAACTTTCAGCTAACTTCCGTCTTACAAAAACATCTCTGCTTTTTACCATTTTAAGCTGTTCTTAAGGGAAAAAAGCGGATTTTCACTGAGTTTTTGTACTATTATTTCCTGTGTTTGATTGATGGATAATCCATTGTTCACGGTATTTTCCTCTTAATCAATTATAAAAAACGAAACCATTGACTGTTTGTAAATTTTGTTTGCTCACTGTGAATTCCAAGTGCTTCTTTTACTTCCCTATTTCCTTCTTTAGCTAAAATCAACCGCACTTCTTCAGAAAGATTCGGATTACCGGCAAGCCCTATTCTTGTACCGCTACTTTGCAATAAAAGTATTTGTGGCGTTTGGCGAAACATTTGGATTCATTGAGAGCGTTTTTCGTACCCAACGATCTTCATCTTGAGCTAAAAGCAACTGCACATTTTCGGGAAGATTATTCTTCTCAGCAAGTGTTCTTTTTGCCAAACAGCTATGACCTTTTGCCAAAACTAATTGAGTTGCTTCGGCAAGCGCCGGATTGTCAGCAAGTATCTCAATTATATCGTCATACTCATCTTCCGCCAAAATTAGTTGGGCTTGTACCGAGAGATAAGGATTTGCTGCAAGGATTTCTCGTACACGCCAAGTATTGGATTTTGCCAAAAGCATTTGAGTTTCAACAGAAAGTTCCTCACGCAACATTTTTCTTAGCGGGCTATCGGCATTTTCCAGCTCTTCACCACAATATTCATTATCGCGTTCCTCAATCTCCAATAATCTTGTTATCTGCTGTTCCGCTTCACTTTTATCTTTTGAGTCTGTCGGTTGCTCCGCTAAACTTGAAGGGATTTGTTGATTGATATTTTCAGGATTTGAATTAACGGTAAGTCTATGCATAGATTTTCTCCTCTGTGATAATTAAATCACACTGGAGTATAAAGCATTTCTCATAATGCACTGCGACAGGTTGTGTCGTGAGAAAAATTTTTTTATTTTATGAAAGAAAGGTAGCCCGAGTCAGAGGTTAGGTAAAGGAGCGGTAAACGTGATAATAGTTAACCGCTCTTTTGGTTATAATACCCTAAAAGCAACTTATTAATTTGATGGTGGGTTATAATCGGCAAATAAATTTTGTCTAATTTGATCAAAATCAATTCGACGTAGCAGTTTGCCGTCTTCAAAGAGTAGTTCTAATAAATCATCACTAAAGTCATCTTTTGCGGTTAGTCCATCAAGATAGGTATCATAAGAAAGGACTTTAACCCGGCCTTTTTGGGATTTCTTTAAGCCATTGTCGGTTTTAGGGTTTTTAAAGATCGCTTTTTCTTCACCATTAATCGTGATAGAGGTGGCTTTAATAGCGAATCCTAATGTATCACGTGTATTACGCTGATAAGTTTGCGCACCAACACCAAACACAATATTACTTGAGGCAAAGCCTTTGGTTTTTAGCCCCTCTAAAATCTTCACCATTTTTTCATAAGTTACGCCATCGCCATAAATAGCACCAATATGGGGATCGAGAACTTTATAACCTTTCTGATTAACCATGCCGCCAAAAATATCCCATAAACACTCAATCAGCCCTTTACGTTCATGTTCAGTATTTGCCGTAGGATCACCACAAATAATCGCAAAAAAATCACCGCTATCAGGTCGAATAACTAAACGGGCATTTTCAGGCCTTGCCATAATTTCCTGCTTCAATAAAGGTAAATTAATCGTAATGTTATGCCAAAAATCAGTGGTATCCGACACAATTGACAACATACTATTCGGGAATTTTGCCATTAAATAACGAAATGTAGGCAATTCATCAATACCATGTGAGCTCATCACTGAGTGTTCTGAAGCCGGTATTGAAGTGCCAATTAAATCCTTAGAGCCATAGTAGGCTTCAATGAAAGCGATCGCCGGAATCGTATCTGTACCTAAAAAAGAGGTTAAATGAGCCGCCCCCGAAGTTTCCGCCGATTCTAAAGAACTCATACCTCTCATTGAAAAATCGTGAGATTGAAATGGCACGTGATCTTGGTTATCACAGGTTTCATTTGCAAACTTAGCTAATAGTGTTCGACAGGCAAAAGCAATGGAAGCTGAGGTCATCGGCTGCCAAAGGGATACATTAATAAGTGTTTCTAAATAGTTTGTCAGCCAAAAGAAATCGGGATGGGTATTCTCAATCGTCATCACGGGAACTTTAATTGCTACGGTTTTTCCTTCAGGAATGGCTTTAATCTGAATGGGTAAGTAACCCAGTTCGTGTAGTTGTTTAATGTGTTCCCCTTTATCATCTAACTGCAACGTTTTTTTAATAAAATCTGAATATTCGGAAACAATTTCATCTTTATCCCGAGAAAAGAAGTTGTCATTAAAATAATGAATTAAATATTTAGTAATAAATGCTTGGAAACCAAAGGAGACTACTCTTGTTAAATAAGGGGCATGTTTATTGCTACGAGGTGTAAATGTACTATAAAGAATTTGTGAACCTTCGGGATACATTATTCGGTGAGAGGTTTTGTAAAAATCACATAATAATGAAGGTATGGCACTCGCACGACTACACTTATTTAATAGATTATCCATAAAAATTTACTACCTTATTACAAATTAATATCAATGTATCTTTTAAAGATATCAGACTCATTTCTGAGTCATAATTTTAGCAAGCAATTAAACACTATTCGGGCTAAGATACCAAAATAACAAGAGCTTGCCTAGGTATAAACAAATTCTAAATTTAGATGAAATAAAACGATTCTATCCCATAGATAATAGAACCGTTTTTAGTATTCAGCAGAATATTTATCTATTTTAGTGGTCCAAATAGAGGTAATTTTTCCAACTATTCATTCTCAATAAAATTTTACGCATCATAGCGAGATGGTGAGCATGTTCGGTGTAAACTGCCGCTTCTGCGGTTGCACCAAAAGGAAGTTGATATTCCTCCATTTCTTCAGTGAGTTCAAGTAATACAAGAGGCATGGCTTGTTCATCAATGAATTTACGGGTATATGTTGTGCCGTTTGCTTGCACTTCACTTTCACCAATAGCCGGTAAAATCGCTTTCACTTTGGCAGGGAAAACTTTTCCAGGAATAGCAGGAAAGGCTAATTCTGCCTCATCACCGGCTTTTAAACGTAATAGAGAATTTTGACGAAATGCTGCAACAAACTGACGTTTTTGTTCACCAATAAAGGTCATCACCGGGCGAATAGCTAGACGCCCTGCCATCATACCTTCTTGTAAAAATTGCTGTGAAATATAACCGTCAGACGGTGCACGCACAATCGTTGATTCCAAATCGAACTCGGCACGTTCAAGGGCAGCACGTTTGGCTGCAACGGTGGTATTTTCACCCTTGATGTTAGAATCTAGTAATTTCTCTGCTTTTTCAAGCTCGGCGATACGGGTTTCATAGGTCGCTTTTGCAGTCAAAGCCTCACGCATTTTTACTTCCGATTCAAGTTGGCTCACCCCTTGTGTCGCCACCAGTTTTTTGTAACGTTCCGCTTCTTTTTGTTTTTGGTACATCGTCAATTTCGCTTCTTCTAAGCGGGCTTTAGCGGCATTCACATCGAGTTGCAATGTTGTTGCCGTTTGAATTGCACTCGCCAGTTCCGCTTTTTTCGCATCGACATCAGCTTGATAAGGTGTAGGATCAATACGAAATAGCACCTCACCTTTTTTGATCCGTTGGTTCGGTGTAAATTGATTGACTTCAATCACACGACCACGAACCTGTGGCACAATGGGTGTGGAAACATAATATTGTGTCGCTAATTTGGTATGTGGATGGTTATAATTCATAAATAATAACATTGAAACCAGCAATACTACTCCACCTAAAATAGCCGTCGGAACCGACCATTTGTTTAAAGGAATTTTAAAGAGTTTAAAAATTCCCACACAAAGCGAAGCATAAATAATTAAAATCATTAACTCCATAACCTACACCTCGGTTCTCTTTTGCTTATTTTCTAATTGGTTTAATTTTTGTGTCAAAATATTCAATTCTTGACGTAATGTTGCCAATTCCATTTCTAATTTTAGATTTTGCTTTTCCAATTCAGGGAACTGTTGCGTGATATGTTCTACGCTTGAAAAAAGTACCTGTTCTTTTTGACGATTGCCATTTCCCCAGCCGTTTTCTTTATGCCATAAGGTTGCCCAAATCCAAAGGAAAGGCCAAATTACGTGTAAGGTAAACAAACTCACCCATCCGGCATAATGAATCGCCTCTAGGTGGGGATGATTCCGTTTTTTGGCTATTTCATAGGGGATATCGTGAATGGCAATGACTGCATAAAAAATAACAATACTTGCAAATAATAGAAAAAATAATGCTAAATAATCCAGCATTTTAAAACTCCAAAAGATAACTGCTTTTACATTTTTGAATATGAACAGGCTATACAAATATAGCGACAACTAAACTCGATATAAAAAAGTGCGGTCAGATTTTCTAGTGTTTTTAAAATCGAGGAGAATCTCACCGCAACTTTTAACGTTTCGACAGGTTACAACTTAATAATTAAATTGAACGTTTAACCTCCACGACTTCAAATACCTCGATTTGGTCGCCCACTTTAACATCGTTGTAGTTTTTCACACCGATACCACACTCCATATTGCTACGCACTTCTGCCACGTCATCTTTGAAACGACGGAGGGATTCCAATTCGCCTTCAAAAATCACGACGTTGTCACGTAACACACGGATTGGGTTATTACGCTTAACAATCCCTTCTGTCACCATACAACCGGCAATCGCACCGAACTTCGGATGACGGAACACATCACGCACTTCTGCCAAGCCGATGATTTCTTGTTTGAATTCAGGCTGTAACATACCGCTCATTGCCGCTTTGATTTCGTTAAGCAGTTCATAAATGATTGAATAATAACGTAAATCAATATTTTCACTTTCAATCACACGACGGGCCGAAGCATCAGCACGAACGTTGAAACCAACCATAATCGCATTGGACGCTGCGGCTAATGTGGCATCGGTTTCTGTAATACCGCCTACGCCCGAACCGACCACTTTCACTTTTACTTCGTCCGTTGAAAGTTCGTGTAAGGCTTGAACAATCGCTTCCACAGAACCCTGCACGTCTGCTTTAACGATCACGTTTAATTCTGCTACATCACCTTCTGTCATATTGCTAAACATATTCTCAAGTTTCGCTTTTTGCTGACGGGCAAGTTTGACTTCACGGAATTTACCTTGGCGATATAATGCTACCTCACGCGCTTTTTTCTCATCACGCACGACTGTTGCTTCATCACCTGCCGCCGGCACACCGGAAAGCCCAAGCACTTCTACCGGAATAGATGGGCCGGCTTCGTCAATTTCTTTACCATTTTCATCACGCATCGCTCTTACACGACCATACTCAAAACCACAAAGTACGATGTCGCCTTTACGTAAAGTCCCGGATTGAACTAAGATTGTTGCCACAGGGCCACGGCCTTTATCAAGGTAAGATTCAATCACTACACCACTTGCCATACCATCTTTCACAGCGGTTAATTCAAGCACTTCGGATTGAAGAAGAATCGCATCAAGTAACTCATCAATACCAAGTCCCTGTTTTGCAGAAACCGGCACAAATTGAACTTCGCCACCGAATTTTTCTGAAATCACTTCATACTGGAGCAATTCTTGCTCAACACGATCAGGATTGGCTTCCGGTTTATCAATTTTGTTTACCGCAACCACTAATGGCGCACCTGCGGCTTTTGCATGTTGAATCGCTTCAATGGTTTGAGGCATCACCCCATCATCAGCTGCCACCACAAGAACCACAATATCCGTTGCTTTCGCACCACGAGCACGCATAGAGGTAAAGGCGGCGTGTCCCGGTGTATCAAGGAAAGTAATCATCTTGCCATCATCCATTTCTACATGGTACGCACCAATGTGTTGGGTAATTCCCCCCGCTTCTCCGGCGGCAACTTTCGCTTTACGAATATAGTCAAGTAAGGATGTTTTACCATGGTCAACGTGACCCATAATCGTGACTACCGGTGCACGGGTGACTTTTTCCGCATTCACATCACGATCTCCGAGTACTGCTTCTTCAAGTTCATTTTCATTACGGAGAATCACTTTATGACCGAGTTCTTCCGCCACTAACTGTGCTGTTTCTTGATCAAGCACTTGGTTAATTGTCACCATTTCGCCCATTTTCATCATCATTTTGATGATTTCAGTCGCTTTAACTGCCATTTTATTGGCAAGTTCTGCAACGGTAATGGTTTCACCAATCACCACATCGGCTTTAGCAACTTGAACCGGTTTTGTGAAAGCCTGTTGTAATGCGGCCCCTTTCTTAGCATTTTTACCTTTACCGAGTTTACCCTCTTTTTGGTTTTTACGGTTAGATTCACGCTCATTTCGACTATTCTTGCTATTATCATCATCACGACCGCCTTTTTTCGCTTTTGCGACTTTATTTTTTCCACGGCCACGGCTTTCATTACGGCGTTCTTCTTCATCTTCCGCTTCAAGGGCATATTTAGAGCTTAAATTATAGTCGGAATAATCTTCTGAAGATGATTCGTGATCCTCATCATCTATCTCAGCATAACGTTTTGCTTCTTCCGCCGCTTTACGGGCTTGCTCTTCTGCTTTTTGACGGGCAACTTCTTCCGCTTTACGGCGAAGTTCGGCTTCTTCCGCTTTACGTTTTTCTTTTTCCACATCTACAGATTTAGGTTTGGAATCGACCGCACTTTGGGCTGCATTTGCCGTTTTTTCTTTCTCGGCTTTCGCTTTTTCCGCTTCTAAGCGTGCTTTTTCCTCTGCGGCTTTCTTTTCTGCTGCTTTTTTAGCCTCTAATTCTTGCTGAGCTTTTAATTTTGCGGCTTCTTCCGCTTTTTGTGCCGCATCGGTTTTTACCGTTCTTTTTTTACGCACTTCTACTTGAACAGCCTTACTCTTACCCGTGGTAGTTGTTCCACTCACTGTTGTTTTCGTTCTGCGTTGAATACTTAATTTTTTCGGTGCTTCACTATCCGATTTTTTTACTTCATCTGTCATGATTAATTCTCCTTACTCTTCGCTGAACCAACAAATATTACGTGCAGCCATGATCAAATCTGCAGCTTGTTCAGAAGTTAACTCTTCAATATCCGCTAAATCATCAACCCCTTGCTCAGCGAGCTCTTCAAGGGTCGTAATGTGTTTTTCCGCCAGCTTAAATGCGATGTGGCGGTTCATTCCCTCTAAGTTGAGTAGCGCTTCTTCAATATTCGCTTTTTTCAATGCTTCTTCCTCAGCGACTGCTGCGGCTGTAATCGCATTTTTTGCTCGGGTTTGAAGTTCTTCAACAAGATCTTCGTCTTCTAAACCATCAATAGCGGTTAATTCACTCACCGGTACATAAGCAATTTCTTCTAAGTTGGTAAACCCTTCTTCTACAAGGATTTGTGCAAATTCCTCATCAAGTTCCAAGGTATTCATAAATAAATTCAAGGCCTTATTATCTTCTGCTTGATGTTTTGCATTAAGTTCATCACTACTCATAACATTGAGTGACCAACCGGTCAATTGGGTAGCTAAACGAACATTTTGACCATTACGCCCTATTGCTTGTGCAAGGTTTGCTTCATCTACCGCTATATCCATTGAATGATTATCTTCATCTACAATAATTGATGTAACATCCGCCGGTGCCATCGCATTAATCACAAATTGAGCCGGATTGTCATCCCAAAGCACAATATCAACACGTTCACCGCCCAATTCATTGGTAATCGCTTGAACTCGAGCGCCACGCATACCAACGCAGGCTCCAACAGGATCAATACGTTTATCATTGGATTTCACGGCAATTTTTGCTCGAGAACCCGGATCACGTGCTGCCCCACGAATTTCGATCATTTCCTCACCAATTTCCGGTACTTCAATACGGAATAATTCCACAAGCATTTCCGGTTTTGCACGTGTTACAAACAATTGTGATGTTTTATTTTCCGGAATGACTTTATAAAGCACACCACGTACTCGATCGCCCGGTCGGAAATTTTCACGAGGAAGCATATCTTCACGAGCCATTACCGCTTCTGCTTTATGACCTAAATCTAAAATAATGTTATCGCGACTGACTTTCTTCACCGTACCGGTCACAATTTTTCCTTCCTCGGAACGGAACTGTTCAATCACTTTTGCCCGCTCAGCTTCTCGGATCTTGGCACTAATCACTTGACGTGCTGTTTGCATCGCAATGCGGTCAAAAATGATGGATTCAATTTGATCTTCGACATAGTCCCCTAATTGAATATTTGGATCATCAAACTGTGCCGCTTCTAAAGTCATTTCTTTTGTTGGTACTTTAACTTCATCCACCACTAACCAACGGCGGAAAGTATCAAATTCCCCTGTCTTTGGATTAATTGAAACACGAATATCCGTTTCATATTCATATTTTTTCTTCGTTGAAAGAGCTAATGCACTTTCTAAAGCTTCAAAAATTTTCTCACGTGGTAGTAATTTTTCATTAGAAACCGCCTCCGCTGCTAATAAAATTTCTTTACTCATTTTTTATTTTCCTCCTTTTTAGAATTTTGCAACAACATTCGCTTTTTGAATGTTACCAAATACAAAAACCTGCTCTTGACCATCAACAGTCAATATCAACATATCATTTTCAATTCGTTCCAATTTACCTTGCCATTTTCGGCGATCCATCACAGGAATACGCAAGTGGATTGCAATATCTTGACTGATATAGCGTTCATATTGTTCCAAAGTAAACAAGGGACGATCTAAGCCGGGTGAAGACACCTCAAGATTGTATTTATCTGTGATTGGATCTTCGACATCCAAAATTGCACTAACTTGACGACTGACATCTGCGCAATCATCAACGGTTACGCCCCCTTCTTTATCAATAAATAAACGTACCGTCATAAAACGACCGGCACGCTGACATTCAATTCCCCAAAGCTCACAGCCGAGGTCTTCGACTGCCCCTTCAAGTATCTCTTTTAAATTTTGTTCTAATGTAGCCATTTCTACTCCTATTACAGGTGAGATAATTCACCGTCACTGTGGTATGTGTGAACGAGGCACACTACATCATTAAATTTTAGGCGTAAAAAAAGGGTTAGGTTCATTGAACCTAAGCCCAGTTTTTAAATTTCTCGTACAAAAAAACCCCAAATTTGGGGTTCTTTTTACTGAACTTGTTATTGGTTGCGGGGGCCGGATTTGAACCGACGGCCTTCGGGTTATGAGCCCGACGAGCTACCAAGCTGCTCCACCCCGCGTCCGAAATATGTGGCGTATTATAGTGAGCTATCTTGAAAGATCAAGCATTTTCTTACAAATCTTCAAAAATCCTAAAATATTAACCGCACTTTAATATTAAAAACCAACCCCCGCACCAAGTCCGATACCCATTCCAACACCGTTACTACCGCCACCGACACCAATGCCTCCTCCAACAGAGCAAGCAATAACAAAGATAGAAAATATTAAAACTAAGAAAATTCTTTTCATTATTTTTCCTTTAATATAACAGTTCAAATAAACGGTAAATTCCAACAAGATTTTTTATATTTGCATAAAATTCGGCATTTATGCAGGAATTCATTCTAACCTCACGCCAAGTGATTTATTCTATTGTATAGTGCCACGATGTAAAGACCCTCAAGTTTTACACTTTTGTTCAAATCCTTTCAATTTACAGGTGTTTTATGAAAAATCTTACTACTTGTTTAACGTTATTATTGGGACTTTCCATTTTATCAACTACACAGGCTTCTCCTTTTAAAATTAGCGAAGATCAAGTTAATCAATATCTTGCTGAAAAAAGTTCAATCGCGGATAAATTCAGTTTTCCAGGATTATTTTCACTTGATTATCAGTTAAAAGATCTCACAACTAAAATCGGACGAGACATAGAAAAACGTGTTGAAATAAACGGCACAGCCGAAGGATTATTCAAACTGGGAAATAAACAATTTCCGGCTAAATTAAATCTGACATTTGATACGATACCCTACTATGAACCGGAAAAAGGCGCAGTTTATCTACGAAATTTACGAATCCTACGTTGGTCTGGTGAACCTAATGAATATATGGAACAATTACAAATCGCTATGCCATTTTTAAGTGAAAGTATTTCCGCATTACTTTCTTCCATCCCAATTTATACCCTTGATGAAACTAATATTCGGGATGTTTTAATCAAAAAATTTGCCAAGGGAATTAAAATTGAACCGGGTGTTTTGGAACTTGAGACCAATATCCTATAAAACTTTTCAAAACAAATCCCATTGTTGATGAGGAATCTCATCAACTTGGTTTTTCATTTCAAAGCCAAAAGGTATCAGTAAATTCTTGAGCATCACAATATTATAAAAAGAATGACTTTGCGTAGTATTTTGGAAATAAATAAACAATTTTTCGAACCGCTCTTTTTGTTGAACAATCAAATTTGCAATTTCGGTAAGTTCATCTTCGGTATAATGATAGTTATGCCGTGCCTGAGCTGAGTTTTCACGCCACCAGTTTGTATTACGACCATGTAGGCGTAAATAACCCGTACTTTGATTGATTTTTAATTGAAAGGTCGGTAATCCGATATTGGGTGGATAATCAACATTTCCCCAAATTAAATGGGGTTGCCGGCAAAATGCCTCAAATACCGCCTCACAATGCCAACTAGGATGACGGAATTCAACTGCCATTGGATAATCAATAAACCATTGGGTCAATTCCGCTAAATAACGGCGATTTGGGGTGTTTCTCTCGAAACGATGAGGAAATTGTAAAAATAAAGTGCCAAGTGCTTGTTGTTGAATCAGCGGTTGTAAAGCGTTTAGAAATCGTTTGGCATTTTCCCCTGTTGCCGTACGATTGTGGCTAAAATCTTGATGCAATTTAATTGAAAATTTCAATTTACCATCAGATTTTTCCAGCATGCCTTTCAGTGTCTTTTCCCCGATTGGGGCGTGAAAACTACTATTAATTTCTACGGTGTCATAATGGCAGCAATAGTGAGTTAAAAAATCCTCTTTTGCCGTGCCTAAAGGATAAACCGTGCCGAGGAGATCGCTATCAGCGTAACCGCCTGTACCAATGTAAATATGAGACATTTAATATCCTAGATAAGAACTTAGTCACTAATTGTAAGAGAGAAGATGAAATTTTAAAACGGTTAAAGATAGATGAACAGTTGCCCTATACCAACTACCTCAAATATTTACTAGAATTCAATGATCACCCTAAAACCACTGATTTTTCCAAAATCTATCACATTTTCTAACCGCACTTTGTAGTGATGAAGTTCTGCAATACGAAATACAATAGACAAACCTAAACCGCTTCCTTTTTCATTTTGCCCTGCCGGACGATAAAAACGTTGCCCTAACCGGGCTAAATCGTTTTCATTCACTCCACCGCCATTATCTTCCACAATCATTTTGTCTTTAGATAAAATGATTTTCACCAAAGCCCCTGATTTTGCATACTTAACGGCATTATCAATAAGATTTCTCAACATCAGCGAAGCTAAAATAGGCTGCCCATTCTTTTCGAAAGGAATGGAATTTTCTTCAAAAGATAACTCAATATGTCGTTTTTGTGCATTAATATAAAGTTCACTAATTAATGAAGGAATGATTTCTTGCCATTTAATAGGGTGTAATTCATCAAGCTCTTTCAAATTATCCAAACGGGATAAGGTCAAAAGTTGCTCAATTAACTGACTCGCACGATCAATCCCCGCGGTTAAATGACTTAATGCTTGATCCCGAATGCTTTTGTCATCACCGGCAAGCTGGGCAACTTCGGTTTGAATACGCAGTGCAGCTAATGGGCTACGTAATTCATGGGCTGCATCGGAAGTAAAGCGACGCTCTCTTTTTAACGTCACTGAAGTTCGGTCAAAAAATTGATTTAAATTTTTCACCAACGGCAAAATCTCTGTCGGGACATTTGAGGTCTCAAGAAGTGACACATCACCCGGTTTTCTTCGTAATAGTTCACGGCTTAATTGGCTAATCGGTTTTAATGCTTGATGAATTAAATAGAAAACCACCGTCAATAAAATAGGTAAACTCCCAAACCAAATAGCGGTTTGCCCAAACACCATTTTATTCACTAATTCTTCACGATATTCTATTTCTTGTCCGACTGCAATTCGCAACTCCCCCTGTGCAACTGGTAACCAATAAATACGCCATTTATCATCATCGTTTTCAATATAGGCGGAAGTAAATCCCTCCTTATTGCTAAAGATAAAATTATCTCCGTTATCACCATCACTTAATAGCCGCTCCCCTGTTTTGGAAAATATCGCAAAAGCAAGGGCATCGTCATCGTATTTCCGTTTTAATGGTTTAAATCCACCACGATTAAAGTTTGTATGATCAAGCAAAATATTTTGTAAATCAGAAGTAGCGAGACGTTCTGCAAATAAAATTTGCTGCGCATCAAAAACATCATAAGCTTCCTTTTTAGCCATAAACCACGCCACGGCTGTTGAAATGAGCCAAACCAACAACGCAGTAAAAAATAATCCGCTCATTAAGCGGAATTTCAAACTTTTATTTGACATCACCTTGTCCTAATGCATAGCCCACTCCGTGAACAGTACGGATAAACTGTTTACCCAATTTTTGGCGTAAATTGTAAATATGAACATCTAATGCTGCGCTACTAATTTCTTCTTCCCACGTTGATAATTTTTCTTCAATCATTGAACGGGAAAGGACACGATCTTTGTTAAACATAAAAAGTTCCAATAACTTATATTCCCGTGTTGTGAGAGAAAGTGGTTCTCCGTTAAACCGAACCGTTCGTTGATTGGGATCGAGTGCCACATTCAAGTGTGTTAGAACAGGCGTGGTATGTCCGTAGCTACGGCGAATTAACGCTTGCAAACGTGCAACAACCTCAGCCAATGCAAAAGGTTTACAAAGATAATCATCCGCCCCTTTTTGTAGCCCTTTTATGCGTTCATCTAAGGTATCTCTAGCCGTCAAAATAAGAACAGGAACAGACTGATGATCCCTCCGCCATTGTTGCAGAATATCTAACCCGTCCATCTTGGGTAAAGTAAGATCCAACACGACGGCATCATAAGGAGCAGAATCCAGTGCATTTAAGCCGGTTTTGCCGTCCGTGAACCAATCCACAATAAATCCGGATTTTGATAGCCCGATTTGCAACCCATTGCCGATTAATGCATCATCTTCAATTAATAAAATTCGCATAAATTTATTCACAAACTCGTTCACTCGTGTGTTCACCTCTCACGAGGTCGCTGGCAAAGCCAACGTTCAAAAAACATTGTTTTTTGTGACCGCACTTTTAAAACAAAATGGTGAGTAAGATACTCACCATTTTCTCATTATTAATTTGCTTTTTCTACGCTGAACACTTCAACTTCCGCTTTTTCAAAAGCTTCATTATCCAGTTTACCCGTGATACGAATTTTATCTTGTGGGCCAACATTTAAACCGTTCCATACGCGATTTTTAATTTCTACTTTAATACGTGCCGTACCATCAGTGAAAAGATATTCATCATCATCAATCTGTTGGGAAATATTCCCTACTAATGTCACAATACTATTATCTCTTGCAGAAAGCGCTTGTTTCACGCTAATTACCTGTACCGCACCTTGTTGAAATCCGCCTTGTGCAGTGTTGGCATTACCACTGAAACCTGCAAATGCAGTCGAAGTTGCAATGGTTAAAAGAGCTGCTAATGTTAATTTTTTCATAAAGTTTTCCTCTTAGATTGTGGTTAAATAACTCATCGTTTAAAACATCTCTGCTTTGTTGAGATATATTAAATAACATAAATCTTAAGAAAAGGTTAAGAAAGGGATACTTTTTTCAAAAGGCTTTTATACTCCCAATTAAACTTTTATGGCTAAGCGACATTTGGTGTCATTAGGCATTCTTAATTTCTTTTAAGTTATCAGAAATGATATCTAACAATGGTTTCCATAATTCAAAAATATAGCTTGCAAGCTCACCACTAGGAATTTAGCTAAGAATTTTAGCATCCCATTTTTCATAACCATCTTCAAACCATTTCCCGACTAATTTCTTCTATCTCCGCAAGATGTTTAATTTTATCATTTTCATATTGCACCATTAATCATGAGCCGGATCTTGTTGTATCAGAGCAAGAAGTTTGATTTCAGCCTGATGTTCTACACCTGATTGATTACGATAATCCCCTTCAAGTTAGCGATTATTGTAAAATAGTACGAATATCACATTGAATCCCAAGGTCTTTCTTTTTGTCTGTGCTTCTGCTACCGTAATTCCCCCTGTTTTGGAATAAGATTTGATTGTAAATAGTTTGTTTGAGACATCATCTCCCCACTTCAGAATAATTTATTCGTTTCTCAATATGGCTTTTCAACTCATATTTTTCTTCATCACTAAGAAAAGCGGCACGGATGGCGTTTTCAAGCAATTGTTTGGCTTCATTTTCATTTAATTGGTATTCTCGTGCCAATAAATTAAATTCTTGCTGAATATTCGTTTGAGAAACAGTCATATTGTCGGTATTTAATGTGGCAATAATTCCCTTCACAAGGAATCTTCTAAGCGGATAATGCTTTAAGTGATCGATAGCTTTAGTTTGTAAATTACTGCAAGGACACATTTCCACAGCAATTTGACGATCGGCTAAAGATTGCATCACTAATTCAGATTCTGCCGCACGAATACCATGTCCGATACGGCTTGCACCAAGATTAATCGCTTGTTGAACATTCTCCGCACCTGCGGCTTCACCAGCGTGAATGGTAAAAGGTACATCAAGAGATCTCGCAAGCTCGAATTCTTTTGCAAAATTTATGGTAGGATAACCAGCTTCAGGGCCGGCTAAATCCACCGCAACCACTCCCGCTTTTCCTGTTGAAAGATATTTTTTTGCCATTCGTAAGGTTTCTAAATTCCCTTCTTGCGAGCCTATACCACGTAAACAACAGAGAATTAAATTGGCTTTAAATAATCGACTTCCCCTTAATCCTTCTTCTAAACCGGCTAAAGCCGCTTCCACCACCTGTGATTGGGTTAAACCGTTTTGGGTGTGAAGTTGTGGAGCAAAACGAATTTCAACATAGGCTAACCCTTGTTGATCTAAACGTTTTAATAAATCAGCAACTGCAGAGGTGATCGCTTCCGAACTTTGCAGTAAAGAAACGGGAATCGCAAAACAGTTAAGGTATTGATTAAGATCGGTGCAATCTTGGGGAGCGGAAACAAAAGAAAGAAGCTGTTCAACATTTTGGGCGGGTAAAGCGATATTCTGTTTTTCCGCCCATTCAAACATCCATTGTGGGGAAAGTGAGCCATCTAGGTGGAGATGTAAATCAATCAGGCTGTATTTGGCAAAATTTTTCATTGTTCTACTCATTATTTAGAAAAAAATTGCACGGCATTTTAATCTCAAAAGAAAAGGAGAACAAGAAAGGGCTGTCAATATAGCCCTTTCTTTACTTTTTACTTCACTTCTCTAAATAAAATCTCACTTGGAATCACCGAACCTTGCCAATAGAGTTCCGTGGAAATTTTTTCTGCTAGTTGTAGAAAGGCTTGAGTGATTTCACTTTCCGGTGCAGAAACAACGGTTGGATTACCGGCATCTAAATCTTCACGAATCCGAATATGTAATGGTAACTGTGCCAACACTTTCACCTCGTATTTTTCAGCCATTTTTTCCGCACCGCCCGTGCCAAAAATGGCTTCGTGATGACCGCACTTGCCACAAATGTGCATTGACATATTTTCTACAATACCTAGTACCGGCACAGAGACCCGTTCAAACATAGAGACCCCTTTTACGGCATCAAGCAATGCGATATCTTGCGGCGTTGTGACCACTACAGCGCCGGTTACCGGAATTTGTTGTGACAGGGTAAGTTGAATATCGCCGGTACCTGGTGGCATATCAATCACCAAATAATCTAAGCTATCCCATAAGGTTTCACTGAGCAATTGGCTCAATGCGCTACTTGCCATCGGACCACGCCAAATAGTTGCACTGTTTTCATCCATTAAAAAACCGATGGAGTTCGCTGATAAACCATGGGCTTTAATCGGTGTGATATGTTGATTGTCAGGAGATGTTGGGCGTTGATGTGGTACGCCGAGCATATGAGGCACAGAAGGTCCATAAATATCCGCATCTAAAATCCCTACTCGCGCCCCTTGGGCTTGTAACGCAAGGGCTAAATTCACGGAAACACTGGATTTTCCTACTCCCCCCTTGCCTGATGTCACCGCAATGATGTTTTTCACACCCTTAACAGCAGGTTGATTATTCGCACGTTTTAAGGTAGCAATTTGATAATTCACGTCCCATTTGATTGCTTTGCAATCTGCTACTTCTAACAGTTCATCAGAGATTGCTTGCTTAAGTTGCGCCACACCGCTATTCCACGCAAAAGGGAATTGTAATGCAATACGTAATGTGTCTCCCCCTTTTTCTACTTTTTTTAGGGTATTCAGTGCGATAAGATCTTTTTGTAAGCTAGGATGTTGAAATTGTTGGAAAATTTGTTGAATTTGAATTTTCTGTTCAGCGGTTAGATTGTCGGAAAAATAGGCTGTCATAATATATCCTGTTAAAAATACTAAGGTGAGTAAATTAGTCGGGATATTTAATCACGGAAAGTGCGGTCTGTTAAGCTAAAGTTTTTCAAGCTAGAAAAAATACCCTTTCTCAGGTAAGATAGCGACAATTTTGTGTAATAAAAGAGAATAAAAATGACATCTCCATCCCGTAAAATTTTAGTCACCTGCGCTCTGCCCTATGCCAATGGGGCAATCCATTTAGGCCACATGTTAGAACATATTCAAGCGGATATTTGGGTGCGTTTTCAACGTATGCGTGGTAACAAAATTTATTTTGTGTGTGCCGATGATGCCCATGGTACACCAATCATGTTAAATGCTGATAAATTAGGTATCACACCGGAAGAATTAATCGCTAAAGCGAAAGCAGATCACATTCGTGACTTTGCCGGTTTTAATATTAGTTTCGATAATTACCACTCCACACACAGCGAAGAAAATAAACAAATCACGGCTGAAATTTATAACAAGTTAAAATCAAAGGGTTTCATCAAAAGCAAAGTGATTGCGCAACTTTATGATCCTGAGAAAAATATGTTTTTGCCGGATCGCTTTGTCAAAGGCACCTGCCCTAAATGTAAAGCGGAAGATCAATATGGCGATAACTGTGAAGTCTGTGCTTCCACTTATAGCCCGATGGATTTAATTAATCCACGTTCTGCCGTATCCGGTGCGACACCTGTTATCAAAGAGTCCGAACACTTTTTCTTTGATTTGCCGGCATTTGAAAATATGTTGCAAGACTGGACACGTTCCGGTTCACTTCAACCTGAAATCGCCAACAAAATGCAAGAATGGTTTGAAAGCGGTTTGCAACAATGGGATATTTCCCGTGATGCACCTTACTTTGGTTTTGAAATTCCAGGGGAAAAAGACAAATTTTTCTATGTCTGGTTAGATGCGCCGATTGGTTATATGGCATCATTCAAAAATCTTTGTGATCGTGAAAGCATTGATTTCAATGCGTTTTGGGCAGAAAACAGCGAGACGGAACTTTATCATTTTATTGGGAAAGATATCGTCTATTTCCATAGTCTATTTTGGCCCGCTATGTTAGAAGGCAGTGGCTACCGTAAACCGACTAATGTTTTTGCTCACGGCTATGTAACGGTGGACGGAGCGAAAATGTCAAAATCCCGTGGCACATTTATTCAAGCCAGTACCTATTTAAATCACATTGACCCTGAATGTTTACGTTATTACTATGCGGCGAAACTGAATAACCGCATTGAAGATCTTGATTTCAATCTTGATGATTTTGTGCAACGTGTGAACACGGATATCGTTAATAAACTGGTGAATTTAGCCTCTCGCAATGCAAGCTTTATCACAAAACGCTTTAACGGAAAATTAGCCGATAAATTAGAAGATGAAGCGTTATTTTTAGAATTTATCGCTCAAGCAGAACAAATCGCCAACTATTATGAAACCCGAGAATTTAACAAAGCGATTCGTGAAATTATGACATTGGCAGATAAAGCCAATAAATATATTGACGATAAAGCCCCATGGGTGATCGCAAAAGAGGAAGGTAAAGAAGCTGAACTCCAAGCGGTTTGCTCAATGGGCATTGAATTATTCCGTGTCTTGATGACTTACTTAAAACCGGTATTACCAAAACTGGCTGAACGCTCAGAAGGTTTCTTACAAAGTGAATTGCGTTGGGATAACCTTCACCAACCTTTGCTTGGGCATACCCTTTCACCGTTCAAAGCCCTTTTCTCCCGTTTAGAGAAAAAACAAATTGACGCAGTGGTGGAAGAAACGAAGAAATTGTTTGCGGAATCAAATAAGTCTGCGGAAAAAACTGCAACAAAATCGACCGCACTTTCTAATGTAGAACCCATTGCCGACACCATCAGCATTGATGATTTTGCCAAACTGGATCTGCGTGTGGCGAAAGTATTAAAATGCGAAGCGGTGCCGGAGTCCAACAAACTTTTACGTTTTAAATTAGATCTTGGCGACCATACCCGCCAGGTATTCTCAGGCATTAAAGCCGCGTATAACAAACCGGAAGAATTAGAAGGTCGGTTCGTGATTATGGTGGCAAATCTTGCGCCACGCAAAATGAAATTCGGCGTATCGGAAGGAATGATTCTTTCCGCTGGCAGTGGTGGCAGTGATTTATTCTTGCTTTCTGCAGATAGTGGTGTCACAGCCGGTATGCAGGTGAAATAATCAATTGAGTATTTATTCAGGCGGCTTCGGTCGCCTTTTTTATTTTTCCATTGAAAATTTAAAACATATAACCTACTATCAAGCTCAACTATTTAACCTATTGGAGATCACAATGAAAAATGAATTAATCTGCTATAAACAAATGCCTATTTGGACAAAGGATAAACTTCCCCAAATGTTTCAAGAAAAACACAATACCAAAGTCGGCACTTGGGGAAAAATCAGCGTGTTAAAAGGTCAGCTCAAATTTTATGAATTAACAGAAGAAAACAATATTATTGCCGAACATATCTTTACACCTGAAACAGATATACCATTCGTTGAACCTCAAGCTTGGCATCGGGTAGAAGCCTTAACCGACGATTTGGAATGTACCCTTGGGTTTTATTGTAAAAAAGAAGATTATTTCAATAAAAAATATAATATGACGGCAACCCATTCCGAAGTAAAAAATGCGGTTAAAATAATTAATTCTTGTAAAACCCTCGATCTTGGCTGCGGGCAAGGCAGAAATTCACTCTTTCTCAGTTTGCTTGGTTATGATGTCACGTCTTGGGATCATAATGAAAATAGCCTGACTTTCTTAAATGAAGTGAAAGAAAAAGAAAATCTGACAATTTCCACCGCACTTTACGATATCAATACCGCCAATATTCAGGAAAACTATGATTTCATTCTTTCCACAGTCGTCTTTATGTTTTTAAACCAAGAACGCATACCCGCAATTATCAAAAATATGCAGGAACATACAAATACAGGCGGATACAATTTAATTGTTGCAGCTATGTCCACAGATGACGTGCCTTGTCCTATGCCTTTCTCTTTTACTTTCAAAGAAAATGAATTGAAAAATTATTACCAAGGCTGGGAGTTGATTAAATACAATGAAGAAATGGGTGAATTACACAAGACCGATAAAAACGGCAATCGGATTAAAATGAAATTTGTGACAATGTTAGCTAGAAAGAAATAATCATCTGATTATAAAAGAAAAAACCGCATTTTGTGATAACAAAGTGCGGTTTGTTTTTTGCGAGAATTTTTAATTATTCTTCAATAGAACGTAATAATTCGTTAATACCAACTTTACCTAAGGTTTTTGCATCCACTTTTTTCACGATCACCGCACAGTAAAGGTTGTATTTACCACATTTTGATGGAAGGCTACCTGACACCACCACCGAGCCTGCCGGTACACGACCGTAATGAATTTCACCGGTTTCACGATCATAAATTTTGGTAGATTGACCAATGAATACGCCCATTGAAATCACACAGCCATCTTCAACAATCACCCCTTCAACTACTTCGGAGCGTGCACCGATAAAACAGTTATCACCAATAATGGTCGGATTAGCTTGCAATGGCTCTAATACGCCACCGATGCCCACGCCGCCGGATAAGTGAACATTTTTACCGATTTGCGCACAAGACCCCACCGTTGCCCAAGTATCTACCATTGTACCTTCGCCCACATAAGCACCGATATTGACATAAGATGGCATTAAAACACAGTTTTTAGAAATATATGCCCCTTTGCGTACAGTGGCAGACGGTACCACACGGAATCCTTCTTGTTGGAAACGTGCTTCCGTGTAGTCAGCGAATTTTAATGCGACTTTGTCATAATATTTTGTTTCCGCACCATCAATCATTTCATTATCGTTAATGCGGAATGAAAGCAATACCGCTTTTTTTAACCATTGGTGAGTGACCCACTCACCATCAATTTTTTCTGCCACACGATATTTGCCGCTATCTAACCCTTCGATCACTTCCTCGATCGCTGCACGGGTTTCTGCATCTACGGTTTTTGGCGTGATATCCGCACGTTTTTCAAAGGCAGATTCAATAATTGCTTGTAAATTTGACATTCTACTTCCTATTTAGTTAATGAATAAAACGGCGTTAGTTGTACCATATTTTTAATATTCAAGCAAAAAACACCGAAAAAAATCACCGCACTTTGTCAATCCAAAGTACGGTGATGAGAAAGCTATCCTATTGGATTAATTAAAAGATAGCCAGTGCTAAGCCAACAAGAAAAGACATACTTAACACTACTGCAACAACGGCATAACCTAAATCACTCATATTTTCTCCTTAAATTGATGTTAAATCCTCGCCATTCTAACAAGAAAAAGAAAAAAAACGACCTTTTTTTAAAAAATTTTTGTTATCCACTTAACTATTCTTAAACAATCCCTATAATGGAAAAAATTTTTTTAAGGAAAATCAACCTATGGCAACGATTAAAGATGTGGCAAAGATGGCTGGGGTATCCACAACCACGGTTTCCCATGTAATTAATAAAACCCGATTTGTTGCAAAAGAAACGGAAGAAGCCGTTCAGCATGCGATTAAAACCTTAAAATATTCCCCAAGTGCTGTGGCAAGAAGCTTAAAAGTCAACACGACTAAGTCAGTAGGCATGATCGTCACCACCAGTGAAGCGCCTTACTTTGCTGAAATTATCCATGCAGTAGAAGAACATTGCTATCGTCAAGGTTATTCACTTTTTTTGTGTAACACGCAAAATGATCCTGAAAAAATTAAAAATCACTTAGAAATGTTAGCAAAAAAACGGGTGGATGGCTTACTTGTGATGTGTTCCGAATATACTCAAACCTCCCTCAATTTACTTGCTAATTTCTCTACTGTCCCAATGGTTGTTATGGATTGGGGACCAAATGGCGACACCGATATCATTGATGATAACAGCTTCAGCGGTGGTTATTTAGCGACAAAATATTTGATTGATTGTGGTCATAAAAAAATTGGGATTATCGCCGGTGAACTCAGTAAAACCACAGCCAAAACCCGCTATGAAGGTTTTGAAAAGGCTATGAAAGAAGCCGATCTACGGATCAATAAAAACTGGGTCATGGAAGGCTATTTTGAACCTGAAGACGGTTATGAATGCATGAATAAAATCCTCGCTCAAGCAGACTTACCCACCGCCGTATTCTGCTGTAATGATGTCATGGCATTAGGCGCCATTTCCTCAATTACAGAAAAAGGATTGCATGTCCCCGATGATATTTCAGTGATAGGTTATGACAACATTCATTCATCACGTTTCTATGCACCGCCATTAACCACCATTCACCAATCTAAATCTCGATTAGGTGCACAAGCAGTGAATTTATTATTTGAGCGAATTGCACAAAAAGACAAAGACGATTTATCACACACCCAAAGCCGAATTGATATTCATCCGGAACTGGTGGTCAGAAAATCCGTTAAAACTATTTCATAAAATTCACTAAAAATGACCGCACTTTAAACATATAGAAAGTGCGGTTCTTTTTTTGGAATATTTAATTTTCTTGTTTTTTATCAATCTTTTTTCTTATAGGGTTTGACCGAACACCTATTTTTAGTTATATCTACCGCAGTTTTATTTTTTACCTTATTTTAGGAGTTTTTATGACACAAGAGTATGCAACTCTACGCAATAACATCAATATGTTAGGGCGTTTTCTCGGAGAAACCATTAACGATGCACAAGGTGCCGATATTCTTGAACTTATCGAAAATATCCGCAAACTATCCCGAGATTCCCGTGCAGGAGATAACAATGCACGCCAAGCACTGCTCGACACGCTCGCGAATATTTCAACAGATAATATCATCCCCGTAGCACGAGCATTCAGCCAATTTTTGAACCTAACCAATATTGCGGAACAATATCAAACTATTTCTCGTGAACATTCACAAAAAGCCCCTTCAGAACGCTCTTTACACGCCCTATTCACACGTTTAAAAGCTGAAAATGCCTCAAAAGAGGACGTCTATAAAACTATTGAAAAACTATTAATCGAACTCGTCTTAACGGCACACCCAACAGAAACAACACGCCGTTCACTCATCCATAAACATGTTGAAATCAATAAATGCTTAAGCAAATTAGAACACGGTGATCTCACTCCAAAAGAACGCAGCGTGATTGAACGTCTGCTCCTTCGTTTAATCGCCGAAGCTTGGCATACTAATGAAATTCGTACCGTTCGCCCAACTCCTTTTGACGAAGCGAAATGGGGTTTTGCGATGTTAGAAAACAGCCTTTGGCAAGCCGTACCGGAATTTCTACGTCAATTAAATGAAAATGCACGTGAATTCTTAGGTTATGATTTGCCGGTGGGGTTAAAACCCGTTCGCATTTCTTCTTGGATGGGCGGAGACCGTGATGGCAACCCATTTGTTACCGCTAAAATTACTCAAAAAGTGCTGAATTTTGCCCGTTGGAAAGCAGCGGATTTATTCCTTCAAGATATCAGCAAACTTGCCGATGAACTTTCTATGGTGAAATGTACTGATGAATTTCGAGCAAAATATGGCGATCATTTAGAGCCTTATCGTGCCGTGGTAAAAGAATTACGTACAAAACTCACCACGACCCTCGCCTACTTTGATGATCTCCTTGCGGATCGTCTGCCTCGTGTCACAGAAAATGACATTATTTTAGAGGATAACCAACTTTGGGAACCGCTTTACGATTGTTATCAATCTCTTATGGCATGCGGTATGCGTATTATTGCAAACGGCTCATTGCTTGATATTTTACATCGTATCCGTTGCTTTGGCGTCACCTTGTCACAAATGGATATTCGTCAAGAAAGTACACGTCATACCAATGCCATTGCGGAAATCACAGGTTATATCGGTTTAGGTGATTATTCCCAATGGACAGAAGAAGACAAACAAGCTTTCCTTATTCGAGAATTAAGTTCACGTCGCCCATTAATTCCACAAAATTGGACACCCTCTGCCGAAACACAAGAAATTCTTGATACCTGTCGAGTGGTTGCCTCACAAAAACAAGGGGTCATTGCCTGTTACGTTATTTCTATGGCTCAAAATGCCTCTGATGTACTCGCTGTTCATTTGTTATTGAAAGAAGCAGGCGTTCCTTATCATATTCCTGTTGTCCCCCTCTTTGAAACGCTAGATGACTTAAATGCAGCCGAAGATGTAATGACTCAGCTTTTCAACATTGGTTGGTATCGAGGCGTAATTAACAACCGCCAAATGGTGATGATAGGCTATTCTGATTCCGCCAAAGATGCCGGTATGATGGCTGCCTCATGGGCACAATATCGTGCACAAGAAGCCCTCGTGAATTTAACTGAAAAACTAGGGATTGAACTCACCTTATTCCACGGACGTGGCGGCACAATCGGTCGAGGTGGCGCGCCGGCTCATGCTGCTCTACTTTCTCAACCACCACGCTCATTGAAAAATGGCTTGCGTGTCACAGAACAAGGTGAAATGATCCGCTTTAAACTCGGTTTACCGGCTGTCGCAGTGGAAACCTTCGACCTTTACGCGAGTGCAATTTTAGAAGCCAACCTTTTACCCCCACCAGAGCCCAAAGCAGAATGGCGTGCCATCATGGATGAACTTTCCACGATTTCCTGTAAAATCTACCGTGACGTGGTGCGTGGTGATAAAGACTTTGTGCCTTACTTCCGCAGTGCGACACCGGAACAAGAACTCTCTAAATTACCCCTAGGTTCACGCCCGGCAAAACGTAATCCAAACGGGGGGGTAGAAAGTCTTCGAGCCATTCCTTGGATTTTCGCTTGGATGCAAAATCGACTCATGTTACCGGCATGGCTAGGCGCCGGTGCAGCAGTACGTCAAGTGATTGAAAGTGGAAAAGGTGATGTGATTGAAGAAATGTGTCAAACATGGCCATTTTTCTCTACCCGAATCGGTATGCTAGAAATGGTATTCAGCAAAGCAGACCTTTGGCTTTCACAACAATATGATCAACGTTTGGTGAAAAAAGAGCTTTGGTATTTAGGCGAAAATCTACGCCAACAATTGAAAGCAGATATTCAAACGGTACTTTCCCTCTCTCACCGTAATGAATTAATGTCTGATTTGCCATGGATTGCCGAGTCTATTGCGCTACGCAATATCTACACAGATCCACTTAATCTTCTTCAAGTGGAGCTCCTCCACCGTTTCCGTGAAAATCCGGATCAAACAAATCCTGATGTAGAACAGGCATTGATGATCACCATTACCGGTATCGCTGCCGGAATGCGTAATACGGGTTAGGTAATAAATGAAATAAAGTTGCGGTCAAAGCTGAGACAAATTTCAGTATTATGTAGCAAATGCACAAAAGTAGAAATTTTAATGATATATAGTGGAGACACATTGTATGTGTTCATTATAGAATCAAATCATTTCATCGGACACACGAAGTGTGTCCCTACATGTCGTTGAAATTTATAATACCCGCTAAAAACAAAAAGTGCGGTTAAAATTAACCGCACTTTTTATCTTCTATTTTTTTCGTTCAATCCATTTTCCATCAATAAAATCAACAATCCATTTTGTTGCCTTGCCGTCTTTTTCTGAAGTGACATACTGTTTTTTCTCTTTACGGCTAAAACGGATAATGGCTTCATTCCCTTCCGGATCTTTTGCAGGAGCATCGGCTAAATATGCCAATTTTTCCGGCAAACGATCCCGATATAATGCTAATTCAGCAACTTTTGCCGGGCGTGTTTCACGGGATTTAGGGAAATTATGGGCTGACATAAATACCCCACTTGCACCATCACGTAATACAAAATAAGCATCAGATTTTTCGCATTTCAATTCAGGGAAATGTACAGGTTCTTCTTTTGGAGGAGCAACTTCACCATTTTTCAAAATTTTGCGTGTATTATCACACTTTGTGCAAGCCATATATTTGCCGAAACGACCTAATTTTAGGTGCATATCCGAACCACATTTATCACACTCAACAACAGGCCCATCATAACCTTTAATTTTGAAAGAACCTTCTTCAATCAAATAGCCGTCACAATTTGGATTATTACCACAAATATGGATTTTACGTTCAGTATCAATAACATAGCTATCCATTGCAGTATCACATTTTGGACAACGTTTACGCTCCATCAATGCTTTTGTTTCGGAAGATTCATCTAATACGTTTAATAATTCAGCTTCGGGAATTAAATTAATCGTCGTTTTGCAACGCTCTTTAGGTGGTAAAGCATAGCCTGTACAGCCCAAGAATACCCCAGTGCTTGCCGTACGAATAGCCATATTTCTGCCACAAGTCGGACATTGAATATCCGTTTCAACCAAGCTATTCGGACGCATGCCGCCTTCCAGTTCGTCTAACTCTGCTTTTGATAACTGATTAGAAAAATCTTTAAAAAATTGATTTAATTCCGTTTTCCAATTTACGGAGCCTGAAGCGATTTGGTCAAGCACATTTTCCATATTGGCTGTGAAGTCATAATTCATCAAATCACCAAAAGATTCATTGAGGCGATCCGTGACAATTTCCCCCATTTTCTCGGCATAAAAACGGCGGTTTTCTGTTCTTACATAGCCACGTTCTTGAATTGTAGAAATGATCGCCGCATAAGTAGAAGGACGACCGATTCCCCGTTTTTCTAATTCTTTTACTAATGCTGCTTCAGTAAAACGGGCTGGCGGTTTAGTAAAATGTTGGCTTGGTTGCACTTCTTTTAAATTCAATTTTTCGGCAACCGCCACTTCAGGCAACTCTTGATCTTCAGGATTTTTCCCCATTTGCGGTAAGACTTTCGTCCAACCATCAAAACGCAAAATTCTCCCTTTGGCTTTTAACGTATAATCACCCGCAGTAACAGTAAGCGTGCTACTATCATATTGTGCCGGTGGCATTTGACAGGCTAAAAATTGACGCCAAATTAAATCATAAAGACGCACAGCATCTTTATCCATTCCTTCTAAATGTTCCGGTAACGTGTTGACATCTGATGGACGAATAGCTTCATGGGCTTCTTGCGCATTTTCTTTACTGGAATAAAAATTCGGTTTTGTCGGTAAATATTGTGCACCAAAACGATTTTCAATATAACTCCGAGCCATATTGAGCGCATCTTGACTCAAATTAGTCGAGTCCGTACGCATATAAGTGATATAGCCTGCTTCATAAAGACGTTGTGCAAGCATCATGGTTTTTTTCACACCAAAGCTCAAACGGGTACTGGCTGTTTGTTGTAATGTTGATGTGATAAAAGGTGCTCTCGGGCGTGAACTGGTCGGTTTAGTTTCTAAATCTGTGACAACGTAATCAGAAACTTTCAAAAAATCGACCGCACTTTGAGCCTCTCTCTGATTTTTAGGATCAAATGTTTTTCCTTGATAGTCTGTCACATCCAAACGGATATTTTCTTTGCCTAAAGTTTGGGTGAGAACGCCTACTTCCCAATATTCTTCCGGTTGAAATGCCTTAATTTCACGCTCACGTTCCACTAATAATTTGACTGCAACAGATTGTACACGTCCGGCAGATAAACCTCGTGCAACCTTTTTCCAGAGTAACGGTGATACCATAAAGCCCACCACTCGGTCTAAAAAACGGCGTGTTTGTTGAGCATTCACCCGATCCATATTCAATTGTTCAGGTTTTTCAAAGGCTTGTTTAATCGCATTTTTAGTGATTTCATTAAATACTACACGGCTAAAACGGTCATCATTACCGCCAATGACTTCACGTAAATGCCATGCAATAGCCTCTCCTTCCCTATCCAAATCGGTGGCAAGATAAACATGATCAGTTTTCTTTGCCAGCGATTTTAATTCTGCTACTACTTTTTCTTTTCCCGGAAGGATTTGATAATTGGCTTTCCAATCGTGATAGGGATCAATCCCCATGCGTTTAACTAAAGCGCTACGTTCTTTTTCTGCTTTAATTTTCGCTTTTTCTTCGACACTCATCCCTTTGGTCGAAATTGGCTTAGCTTTTTCGCCGCTACTTGTCCCCACTGTGGGTAAATCACGAATATGTCCAACACTGGATTTCACCACATATTGGCTGCCTAAATATTTATTAATGGTCTTCGCTTTTGCCGGTGACTCGACTATCACCAAAGATTTACTCATTTTATTACCCAATTTTTGCTAGCATTTTGTAAAATTGGCGGTATAGTGCAAACTTACGGTAGCAAAATCAAGTTTTTTTTGAAATAAAGGGATATAAATGGACAAACTCAATGCGATTTCCATTTTTTGTAAGGTCGTTGAAACCCAGAGTTTTACTCAAGCAGCATTACAACAAAATATTTCTGTCGCAATGGCAAGTAAATTGGTTTCTCAACTTGAAGAACATCTCAAAACCCGTTTGTTACAACGTACCACAAGAAAAATTATGCCCACCGAAGCCGGTATGATGTATTACCAACGTTGCCAAGGGATTTTACAGGATTTAGATGAAGCAGACGCCAGTATTAGCAATATGACCACAAGTTTGCAAGGCAATCTTCTTATTTCGGTACCACGTGATTTTGGCTTGTTATTTATTTCCCCTAACCTACCTATGTTTATTGCGGCACATCCTAATTTACATATTGAAGTAGAATTTAATGATAAAAAGATCGATCTCCTTGCTGAAGGCTACGACCTTGCTTTACGCATTGGCTATATGCAAGATAGTTCTTTAGTGGCGCGTAAAATTAGCACCTCTACTATTCACTTTGCCGCCTCTCCCCGTTATCTTGATCAATACGGTGTTCCAAAAACACCTAATGATTTAGAACAGCATGAAGGGCTACTTTATAAAAGTACATTAAATCAGGTGAACTGGCAAAGCGTACGGCCAAATCAAACACAACGCTTTAAAATCAAATCAAAAGTTGTGAGCAATAATGGATTAGCACTATTGGATATGGCAAAAGCAGGACTTGGGATTGTGAATTTACCCCGCTTTATTCTCGGTGATGCCTTTGAAAGTGGCGAATTAGTGGAAATTTTACCGGAATACAAACAGCAAGAATTGGAAATTCACGTGGTGTACCCAAACCGCCGACACTTACCGGCAAAAGTACGGGCATTTATTGAGTTTTTGGCGAGTTTAGGGCTGTGTTCAGAAACCTAGGATAAATGGCGTGTTAAGCGGACACACGCAGTGTGTCCCTACTGCTCATTTGCTTTTAGCGAATAATACCAAAAAACACAATCAAAATTGACCGCACTTTTTCATCGTCCTGAAACATTTTTTCGTGGTGAATTACACCTCAATTAAAATCAAAATTGCCGCCTCACCGCCCCATTCTCTCGGAGCTTGATGCAACGCACGTACTTTGGGATGTTGAACAAGCCAACGGGGAATTTGTTTTTTCAACGTGAAACTCCCGTAACCGGTCATAATGCTCGCACAATCTACACGTTCATTTTCGCAGGCAAGCAATAAAGCCGCTAATTCCATTTTTGCCTGTTCACGGGTTAAACCGTGTAAATCTAAAAATAATTCGGGAGAAAAGTCCCCTCGGCGTAATCGTTTCAGTAAATGAGAATCCTCACCTTCACGAAGGTACTTTACCATACCATCATTTTCATTAAGAAGAGGTTCATATTCATCGGAAAAATAAAATAAGGTATCCTCTTTTTCACGAATATCACGCAAATGGGATTTTTTTTGACTGCTCTTTTGACGCAGAGCGATAAAAGTATCTTGTTTAATGGGCTTAATACCTTTCGTTTCAGCACGAAATAACTCAAATTCGTCTTTCATTTTTTCTCACTCATTTCAAATTTTGCGTATCATATCATAGTTATAAACCGCCTTATGTGGTATAACTACGCAAATTTTTTTATAAGGAAAATATGATGGAAACCACATATAACCAAGAATTAGTGGCAACAATTTTAGAAGATAATGTTGCTCATGAACTTTATACCATTCAAGATTTTCTCCGTTGGACATATAGCGTATTTAACCGTTCTGATATTTACTATGGGCAGGGATATGATAATGCTTGGGATGAAAGCCTTCAGCTCGTGCTTGCCGGTTTACAATTACCTATTGATCTACCGACCGAATTATTCCACAGCCGTTTAACCCCCTCAGAAAAAGAAAGCCTCGTCCAACTGGTTTTGACCCGTATCGAACAACGTGTACCGGTTGCCTACCTAACAAACAGTGCATGGTTTTGTGGCCATGAGTTTTATGTGGATGAACGCACCATTATTCCTCGTTCGCCAATTAGCGCACTCATTCAGGATCACTTTGACGGATTAGTGAAACAATCGCCACAACACATTCTTGATCTTTGTACCGGCAGTGCTTGTATTGCAATTGCCTGTGCCTATGCTTTCCCTGAAGCGGAAGTAGATGCCGTAGATTTATCCGCTGATGCCTTAAATGTTGCAGAAATCAATATTGCCCGTCACCAATTGGAACACCGTGTCTTCCCCATTCAGTCAAATCTATTTGAGAATATTCTTGGTCAAAAATACGATCTTATTGTGACAAATCCACCTTATGTAGATGAAGACGATCTTGCTGATATGCCGGAAGAATTTCACTTTGAACCTGAACTCGCTTTGGGATCAGGTAAAGACGGTTTAGACATCACCAAACAAATTCTAAAACAAGCACCTGATTATTTAACGGAAAACGGCCTATTGATTTGTGAGGTGGGAAATAGCATGGTAAGCCTAATTGAACAATATCCTGATGTGCCATTTAAATGGGTTGATCTTAAAAATGGTGGGCTGGGTGTTTTTGCGATTAATCGAGAAGATTTAGTGAGATATCACAATATTTTTTGATATTTGATAAAAGTGCGGTCGTTTTTTGAAATTAAAAAACGTACGGCATAGGAGCGTCCCTAATAAGATTTATTGAGAATAAATATCTCACTTATATTTTCTAGGATAATTTTATGATCGTGACAATAAAAGATCTTGCAAAAGAGGCGGGAGTCTCTTTGGGAACAGTTTCTAATGTTCTCAATGGGAAAAATGGGGTAAGTTTAGATAAAATAGAAAAAGTTCAACGAGCGATTGATAAATTAGGTTATCAGCGAAATATACAGGCGGTAAATTTAAAGCGTGGTATCAGTAATAAAATTGCGATTATTTTACCTAATATTATCGAGATGAAATATAGTTATTTATATGAAAACTTAAATTTAAACTTTCAAGAAGATAATTTTATTTTAGAGCTTTATCTTTCTTACAATAAAAAAGAAAAAGAAAGAGAAATAATTAAAAGAATCAAAGAGGAAAATTATCTTTTCGTTATTTCAGATTCTTGTGTAGATAATGCGAAAGAATATGGAAATCTATTAGAAAAGTGTTTATTTATTTATCGGAATATTGATGGTGGTAAGAATATTATTCAGTTCGACTATACTTCAGTAATTGATCATTACATTCAACACTGGGTGAGAGAAGATATAAAACAGGGAATTATTATTAAAGATGAATTTTCTGATTTTTCACAAGAAGATTATGCCTATTTGATGACAAAAGCAATACAGGAAAATATTAAACTAGAGTTTATCGAACAACATAAAAACAGTCATTTACTTGCTTTTGAACTCGCTCAATCAGAAAACCACTCAATGCTATTTACCACTTCGTTTGAAACGGCAAAGTTAATTCATAATGCGTACTATTTTTCAAATAAACCTTTCCCTAAAATTTATACGTTTTATCGAAATAATTTTAATAATGATACTCGCTTTAGGTTATATGGGCTAGACTACGGCTATATAAGTAAAAAAATATTAGCCTATATTAGAAAGGAAAATACAGCCATTGAACCTTTTCATTTTAGTTTTTTAGATTTTCTTCCACAAAATAGAGATCAAAATAAAAATAATACAATCAAAATTCTAGCCGTTAACACTCCCTCTATTGACGCATTAAAGAAACTTATTCCACACTTTACCAAATTAACAAATATTCAAGTACATATTGATACCTGTACGTTTGCAGATATTCCTAATGAGTTAGGAAAAAATACTCGGACAAATCAGTATGATATGGTAAGAATTGATATGGAGAGCTTGCCTTATTTTGCACAATCTTATTTATTGCCATTAGATTTTTTAACAATTGAGACATTAGAAGCTCATTTCTCAGCCAGTATTATTCAAAAATTTTGTCAATTTCAACAAACAATCTATGCTGTTCCTTTTGATCCAAGTATTCAAATGCTTTTTTATCGCAAAGATATATTTGAAGATGCGAAAATTAAACGCTTGTTTTATGAAAAATATAATAAAGAATTAACATTACCAACAAATTTTGAACAATTTAATCTTTTATTACACTTTTTTCAATCGGGAGTTGTCGACTATCCTGAAATTAAAAAAGGTTCAGCATTAATTATTGATGATGAAGGCACACTCGCTAGCGAATTTTTTGTTAGATACTATGCTAATTTCCCTTCTATTTTTAAGAATGGAAACATTTTATTTAACCGGAAAGCCGTAGAAGAGAGCTTAAGCCAACTAAAAACCTTATATGAAAATGCTATTCGACTCGAAAAAAGCTGGTGGAAAGATGAGTCTGAACTCTTTCAACAAGGAGAAATTCCATTACTTCTTGTTTATATGAATCACTTTTCGCCTATTTCCAATCATAACTCGCTCTACCCTGTTGGATTTACTTCTGTTCCGAATCAGCGTCCATTATTGGGAGGAGGATCTTTGGCTATTTTAAAACAAACGCCAAATCAGACCGCTTGCGAATGGTTTATTAGTTGGTTTTTACAACATATTATTCAAGAACAATATAGCCAGCTAGGTGGTGTATCGGCAAGAAATGATTTAATGGATAATCAAAGTATTACGCAATCTCTACCTTGGTTAGCTTTAGCAAAACAGACGAAATTCTACGGCATTAGAGAAAATGTATTGGGTGATCAGGCTATTCACTTACGCCAGATCGAAGCCATTATTGGTAAAGCAGTAAAAGATTATTTATTAAAGGATCGATCAGAAGTCGCTACCGCTGAATTTATACAGCAACAAATAGATCTTCTTTAACCATCTAATGGATTTAACATCTTTCTTTGAAAAATAGCAAAAAGATGACCGCACTTACGGAGGCTATCAGGGTTGGATACCACCAAAACGTTGCCCATTGTGTTGCAATTTCCGGCAATTTATCGTGAGTGAGCGTGTGGTTGTAAATCAATCCAATCAGAGAAGACGAGATGAGTATTCCCAGACCATTTGAAAAAATATGGCGTAAACTTTGGGCTTGTGTGCGTATATGATTTTGTGCTTTGCTGTTCACATACATATCGCCAACGGTGAAAAAAAACGTCCAGCAAATGCCTTGCAGAACTAAACTGGTCAGAATATAGAGTAAAGGTTCTGTGGATATTGCGGACATCGCAAGCAGTAAAGAGCGCACTGCCCAAGCGATGATACCAATGAACATAATCGGTTTAAATCCCCACCGCTTAATCATTAAACTAAGAAAAAGCATCATCAGTACTTCCGATACCACACCAATTTGCATCATATTTGCTGCATTTAGATGGAAATCTTTAAGATAAACAGGCATATAGGCGCTGTAAGCTGTTTTGCTGATCATCACTAAAAGGGTTATCATCATAAAAAGACTGAAATAACGATCTTTAAATAGCTGAAAGGCATCTAAACAAAATAAGGTTCGCCAGTTGAGAGACGTTGTGATTGGCGGTGTATTGGGCAGACTAAAACAATAAATCCCATAAATAATCGACGCAAATGTGGCAACTTTAAAGACGACAACGTGATTAAAAATTTCGTAATAACCCATTGCTAAACCTGAGAGAATAAAACCGATATTCCCCACAACCCGAATAAACGGAAAAAGGCGGCAGTCTTCCAAATGTCGAAAAGCAATGCTGTTGGAAAGGGCAAGAGTCGGATAATAGAGTAAACCTACAGTGAAAATCAGCACGAAAAAAACAGTATGATATTAATGAGAAATCGCAAGTGCGACCTGATAAAGCACTAGACTATTCAGTAAATGTAACGTACCAAGTACTTTTTCTGCGGCAAAAAAGCGATCTGCAATCATTCCGATAAACAATGGGGAAATAATAGTAGCTAAGCCAAGTAGTGTGTAGGTTGTGCCAATAGTATTTCTCATATCGTAATCCGATAATACTGCACCAATCATCATACTCCAAGAACCCTGTACAAAATATTGCAGTAACATCATTGTCATCAATCTGATCGTAAGCATTTTTTGCATAGTACTTTATTACCCCACAGGTAGAACAAGAAATTATGCTGATTTATAATGGATATCGCTGACATTCATTAAACGTTCTGCCGCTTGTTCCGGTGTTAAATCCCGTTGTGTTTCTGCCAACATTTCATAGCCGACCATAAATTTACGCACTGTTGCAGAGCGTAATAATGGCGGATAAAAAGTGGCGTGTAATTGCCAATGATCGAGATTTTCACCATTTTGAAAAAATGGCGCATAATGCCACCCCATTGAGTAAGGAAAAGGGCATTCAAACAGATTATCGTAGCGAGTCGTAAGCTGTTTTAGAGCAAAAGCGAGATCCGTTTTTTCATTTTCAGTCAATTCTTGCATTCGGCGAATATGGCGTTTTGGCAATAACATCGTTTCATAAGGCCAAGCCGCCCAATAAGGTACAACGGCTAACCAATATTCTGTTTCCACCACGTTTCTTCTTCCCTCTTTACATTCGGCATTCACATAATCCAACAGTAAATTTGAGCCGTATTTTTGCATATAGTGATGTAAGTTTTTATCTTTACAGGCAATCTCGTTCGGTAAAAATGAATTTGCCCAAATTTGACCGTGTGGGTGAGGTTGCGAACAGCCCATCATTTCCCCTTTATTTTCAAATACTTGAACCCATAAATAGTGTTTGCCTAATGCTTCAATTTGAGTATTCCAAGTATCAATAATCCCTCGAATTTGTGTGATGGTAAGTTCTGGCAAGGTTTTATTATGATCGGGAGAATAGCAAATAACCTTCGCTAAACCTTGTACGCCCATTATTTGAAACAGAGGGTTATCAGATTGAGAGGTATTAGGGGTATCCGGCATCAATGCAACAAAATCATTGTCGAAAACAAAAGTGCCTTGATAGTCCGGATTTTTTTCACCCGAAATACGATTATTATTGGGACAAAGTAAACAATTAGGATCGTAAGCAGGTAAATCATTATTAGGTAACTTATCGACTTGTCCACTCCAAGGACGTTTAGCGCGATGCGGCGAAACTAAAATCCATTCATTTTTTAAAGGGTTGTAACGTCTATGAGGGTGATCGGTGAGATTGAATTTCATTGTGTATCCTTTTTACAAAAAGTGCGGTAGAAATCACCGCTTGCTTTATACAAGCGGTGAGATATTGAGCAATTATTCTTCAAGTTTAGCTACTTTTAACCCGAGTTCTTTCGCTTTTTGAATAGTTCGGATTTTACGTTCCTCAATGATTGCCACCAGGAAAAGCAATATGACAGCAATAATACAAGCAACATTAAAGACGATGAAGACATCTGCCCAACCGTGTAAATGATGACCGAAAACGGTTAAACCATCACGTTTTGGATCGGCAATTAAAGCAAGCCCGACTTTTGCTGTGGAATCGCCAAATAAGTACCCGAATGTTCCCGCTATACCATTTGCAACACTTACGCCTCTTTTTGGTGCAAGATTGATAATCGAAATAGGAATAAGAGTAAGTGTACCGAAAATCATTGCCCCTAAGCTAAATAAAGCAATGTTTACGGCCATAACACTCGTCCCATCACGGTAAAAATCAATCACAAAAAATACAATGGCTAAACAGACTGTACCCACAGCAGCGGTTCGTCCTTTAAAGAAATCGGCAATTGTGCCCCAGAAAAGGCTACCGATAAATGCCCCTGCCTCAAACCACAAAATTGTATTTACGGCATCATAGTTATTGAAATGTAATGTCTCACGCACATAGAGCGGTGCCCAGTTATCGATCCCAATGCGTAAAATATAGCCAAATACGTTGGCACAGCAAAGTACCCAAACCCAAGGGTTAGAAAGCAGATATTTTTTGAAGATTTCCCATTTTGTCATTGTTTCTGCCGCAGTATTTTCCTCTTCAATAGGCTCTTCAAAAATTTCCTCACTGCGATTCCAGCCTAATTCTTCCGGATCATCTTTCCCCCAATAGAGCCCGATAATACCGATAATTAAGGCAATTACAGCAGGAAAAATAAACATACCGGCAATATTTCCGCCAAAGAATGTATTTGCCCCCCATAAGGCTATAGCACCTGCAATTGCGCCCCCTACATTGTGTGAGCTGTTCCATAGCCCCATTGCAGTTGCACGTTTGGTTCTCGGTACCCAGCGGTAAATCGTACTATAAGAAGCCGGGCCACCAGCTGATTGGAATACGCCGTTTAATCCCCAAAGCACGATAAACACACCAACGACCGAGCCAAAGAAACTTAATACTAATCCCATAGCCATCACAACAATAGACTAGGCAATGAGTAATGCTGAAATGATCTTTTTGGTATTCCTACCATCAATAAAATACCCCAGCACAGTTTTACCGATACCGTACACAATAGAAAATGCCAAACCAATGTAGCCTAATTCTAGAGTAGAAATGCCGTATTCTTCTTTTAAAAACGGCTATGCCGCTTTAAAGTTATTACGGATCAAATACATACACATATAAGCTAAAAACACTACCATAAAGGCTTTTAAGAACTGTTTAAACCATTGGCGACGTTGCTCTGCCGTAGTTAAACCAATGGGTGGAATTTTTTTAATATCAAAGAAACTCAACATACGATGCTCCTATATAAGTCAATTATTGGTTAATGAATATTTCGCAACCTTTAACATGTTTAATATTCAAACAAGCATTACGTAAATCAATAAATCGGGTTAATTCAATAGATAAATCGGATTGGAAAACATTTGCTCCTGAATTGAGATAGCTTTTCCAAAGCGAATAGTCAAAACGCTCCGCAGCTCCGTCTGCATCATTTAGAGTGTTTATCCATAGGCGAACTTTATGCTTATCGGCAAGTGCGACAAGTTCGGGAGTAATGTCAGACATAAAGGTGTGCATAATCTTGAAATTTTCCCCCCACATTTGTTGGAATTTATGAAAATCGGCAACAGGGTTTCCACCTTTGGTGATCGCAAGGTTAATCGGCAGAGGTAAAATGCCTGTTTTATCCGTAACAGCTTTGACTTTTTCAGCATTGTTGTTATAGGCTAACAAGTTGTCTGTACCAAATTCTTTGACTAACGTTGATAGCTTTTCAACATCAATTTCTTTTAAATCCAAATCAAGAAACACCTGATCTTTTGCTACTTCAAGTGCTTCTTTTAACGTGGGGACGCGATGAATTTGCCCATCAAAACCATCGGTTAATTTCAATTGTTTAATTTGTTCTAATGTCAATTTAGAGACGAGCACTTTGCCCGCAAATTTGCCCTCTTTTTCAGCCAAATGAGGAAAAACCTCCTGTACATTCGTTGTTCTATCCAACGTTTCGTCGTGAACAAGAACATAATGTCCATCAGCAGTTAAGCGTGGATCAACTTCAATAATACCTACACCACGGTTAATCGAAAGGTTGATCGCGGCAATGGAATTTTCCGGAAAAATTCGGCTCTCAACACCTGCTTGGGCACGATGCGCCACCGTCATCGGTGAGAAGGGATAAGTTTCAAAATTCTCAAGAATTTTCTTTGTTGCATTATCTGCAAAACTTGTAGACGAAAGAGCTAATAATAAACTTATCGCTAAGGTTCTAGCTAATTTCATAGTGATTCTCCTATAAAAAATTTTACACATTTGAAACGTTTCAAATTTAATAATAAATCAATAATGAAACGTTTCAAAATATAAATTTTCAATAATGAGAGAAAGATCACAAAATTTTACAAAATGATAAAAAGTATAGAGATAAATATGTTAGAACGATGGGGGGAGTAAATATTTATGATTTAATAATATAATTTTTAATTTTCCAATAAAAAAGAGCGGTCAACATTCCCTATGAATTTCAACCGCTCTTTCTTTCCTTTCTACAAATACGATTACTTGACTTCTAATTCCACGTTATCAAACAATTTTTTTACCGCATTGTTATCACGCAAGCGTTCGGCTTTTTCTACCATTGGACGGGTGAGGTGCGGTGAGAAATATTCGATAAAATCATACATATAGTTACGTAAAAACGTGCTTTGCTTGAAGGCGATTTGTGTCATACTGGAACGGAATAAATGACCGGCATCAATCGCAACAAGATCACTATCAAGCTCGGTGTGTGCCATGCCTGCCATAATTCCTACGCCTAGTCCTAAACGCACATAAGTTTTTATTACATCTGCATCAGTAGCGGTAAAAACAATATTCGGTAAAATTCCGGCGGCGTTAAAGGCGTAATCTAAATCGGATACGCCGGTAAAACCGAAAGTATAGGTGACAAGGGGGTATTTCCCGAGTTCTTCAATCGTGAGATTTTTCACTTTTGCCAAGGGATGCTCTAATTTCACTATGACAGAACGATTCCACAAGTAGCAAGGTAATTGAATAAGATCATCAAACAAATAGGGGGCTTCCGTGGTAATTGCTAAATCCACTTCACCGGACATGAGCGCATCATGAATTTGTGTGGGTGAACCTTGATGAATATGCAAACTGACATCAGGATATTGTTTAGAAAAGCGTTCAATCACTGAAGGTAACGTATAACGTGCTTGCGTATTTGTCGTCGCAATACGTAATACCCCATGATCAGGACGCGTATATTCATAGGCAACCGATTTGATACTTTCCGCTTTTACCAACAATTCACGTGCAATAGAAATAATTTTTTTCCCTGCCGGTGTAATGGATTTTATATGTTTGCCATTACGTTCAAAAATTTCCAAGCCTAATTCATTTTCTAACAAACGGACTTGTTTGCTGATACCCGGTTGTGACGTATAAAGCGTATTTGCCGCTTCCGTCACATTCAAATTTTGATTCACTATTTCCACAATATAGCGAAGTTGTTGCATTTTCATCTTAAATACCTATTTTTTATAGCGTTTTCCTAATTCTGAATAACGTTTTACCGCTTTCCGAATTTGCCCTGATTTTGGTCGACGACGAGGCCTTGTGACATCAAGTTTGGTTTCTGTTTCCGGTGGTAGTCCGACCAATTCACGCAGATAGTTAACGTTTTCAAGATCCATTTCTTCCCATCCGCCTCGTGGTAAACCTTTCATTAATTTGATATTTCCATAACGGATACGAATCAAACGGCTGACTTGAATTCCTTGGGATTCCCACAAACGGCGTACTTCTCGATTACGCCCTTCCGTTAAAGTGACGTCATACCACTGGTTCATTCCGACACCACCAATAAATTTAATTTCTTTGAAATTTGCCGGCCCGTCCTCAAGCTGAACGCCTTTGCGTAACCGAGCTAACATAGCATCATCCACTTGCCCGAATACCCTTACGGAATACTCACGCTCCACTTCTCGGCTTGGGTGCATTAGACGGTTCGCCAATTCGCCGTCTGTGGTAAATAATAATAAACCGGAAGTATTAATATCCAAGCGTCCCACAGCAATCCAACGAGCACCATTCAAACGTGGTAAACGATCAAATACGGTTGCTCGCCCTTCCGGATCACTACGGGTGCAAAGTTCACCTTCCGGCTTGTAATACATCAAGACACGACACATTTCTTTTTGTGCCTGTTGAAGATTAATAATACGACCGTCAATACGCACTTTAACCCCCGAATGAATGTCAATGCGATCACCCAGTGTCGCGATTTTCCCATCTACACTCACCCGATTTTCAGCAATCATCACCTCAATTTCGCGGCGTGATCCCTGCCCAGCACGCGCGAGAACTTTCTGTAATTTTTCGCCCTCAATTTTCGTGTTAGATAATGATGTTTGGCGTTTCGTTAGGGATTTATGCTCAGAATGTACGGTACTTTGCTTCTTTTTATGATCAAAGTGCGGTCGGTTTTCACTCTGTTTTCTGATATTTTTGTTGGATTGATTGATTTTCATCTTATTTCCTTTGTCGCTTTCACAAGCGTCTTTGTATAAATTAAATAAATGGCTCAGTAGAACCACTTCCTTCACGTAAGATAACGGGTGTATCTTCCGTTAAATCCACCACGGTTGTGGGCGCTTGTCCTAAATATCCGCCATGAATGATTAAATCCACTTGGTGTTCTAAACGCTCCCGAATCTCTTCAGGATCCGATTGCGTGATATGTTCTTCCCCCGGCAGCATCAACGAACAGGAAAGAATCGGCTCACCCAATGCACTGAGTAAATCTAAAGCGATTTGATTATCCGGTACCCGTAAGCCAATGGTTTTACGTTTTGATGTCATTAAACGACGTGGTAATTCTTTTGTGGCCGTTAAAATAAAGGTATAACGCCCCGGTGTATTATTTTTGATTAGACGATAGGCAACATTGCTTACCATGGCATAATGAGACAATTCGGATAAATCACGACACACCAAGGTGAAATTATGCCCATCCGGTAATTTTCGAATCGCAATAATACGATCCATCGCATGTTTATCCCCGAGCATACAACCTAGTGCATAACCGGAATCCGTGGGGTAAACAATGACTCCTCCTTTACGCAAAATTTCTACTGCTTGGTTTATTAAACGTACTTGTGGGTTTTCAGGATGAATATAAAAAAACTGGCTCATAATTTTTTCCTTAGAATATTGCTAGGATTATACACCTTTTATCATCACGTTATAAAAATTTGTTATAAAAAACCGCACTTTGAATACATGATCAAAGTGCGGTCATTTTTCAATGCATTTTTATTTTAGCAATGTTCTCAGTGCCGAACCAATCTCCGCTAAACTTCTTACTGTTTTCACTCCTGCGGATTCAAGGGCTGCAATTTTATCTTCAGCGGTGCCTTTACCGCCACTGATAATCGCCCCAGCGTGTCCCATACGTTTACCTTTTGGCGCGGTAACACCTGCAATATAACCAACCATCGGTTTAGTGATATGGGCTTTAATATAAGCCGCTGCTTCTTCCTCCGCAGATCCCCCTATTTCACCAATCATTACAATGGCTTCAGTTTCGGGATCATCTTGGAAACGTTTTAAAATATCAATGAAACTTGAACCCGGAATCGGGTCGCCACCGATTCCCACACAAGTGGATTGTCCAAAGCCTTCATCAGTAGTTTGTTTTACCGCTTCATAAGTCAACGTACCGGAACGGGAAACAATGCCGATTTTCCCTTTTTTATGAATGTTTCCCGGCATAATACCAATTTTACATTCATCCGGCGTAATTACTCCGGGGCAGTTTGGACCGATCATTACTACACCGGTTTCATTTAATTTTTGCTTTACCATTAACATATCAAGTGTGGGAATGCCTTCAGTAATACACACGATAAGTTGAATGCCTGCATCAATAGCTTCTAAAATCGCATCTTTACAAAATGGGGCAGGAACATAAATCATCGTTGCAGTCGCACCGGTAGCACTAACAGCCTCGTGCACGGTATTAAATACCGGTAAGCCTAAATGTGTACTTCCCCCTTTATTTGGTGAAACGCCCCCCACCATTTTTGTACCATAAGCAATAGCTTGTTCGGAATGAAATGTACCCTGTGCTCCGGTAAAGCCTTGGCAAATGACTTTAGTCTCTTTATTAATTAATATCGACATACTTATTCTCCTTTCACTGCATTCACCACGGCTTGTGCGGCCTCTTGCAAACTATGGGCGGCAATTAAATTAACACCACTTTCCGATAAAATTTTACGTCCTAATTCTGCATTCGTCCCCTCTAAACGTACGACCACAGGCACTTTAACTCCAACTTCTTGAACTGCAGCAATTACGCCTTCCGCAATGAGATCACAACGAACAATACCACCAAAAATATTGACTAAAATTGCTTTTACACCTTTATCCGTCAAAATAATTTTGAAGGCTTCAGTAACACGTTCTTTTGTCGCGCCACCTCCAACATCAAGGAAATTTGCCGGCTCACCGCCATAAAGTTTAACAATATCCATTGTTCCCATAGCAAGCCCTGCGCCATTTACCATACAACCAATATTGCCTTCCAATGCCACATAATTTAATTGGTGTTTTTCAGCTTCGGCTTCTCGTAAATCACTTTGACTTAAATCTCGCAGTGCGAGTAAATCTTTATGACGAAACAGGGCATTATCATCAATAGACATTTTGGCATCCAAGCAAACTAAATTTCCTTGCTTTGTGATCACAAGTGGATTGACTTCCAAAAGAGCAAGATCTTTTTCAATAAACAATTTTGCTAATCGCACAAATACTTGGGTAAACTGCTTATTTTGTTCCCCGCTTAAACCTAATTTAAAGGCTAGTTCTCTGCCCTGATACGGCATGCCTCCAAATAATGGATCAATTGTGACTTTATGAATTAAATGAGGCGTTTCCTGTGCGACATCTTCAATATTCATTCCACCGGCAGAAGATGCCATAAAAACAATTTTTTGTGAGGAACGGTCGATCACTGCACCAAGATAAAGTTCTTGGTCAATATCACAAGTTTCTTCAATATAAATACTGCTAACAGGTTGCCCCTGTTTATCGGTTTGGAACGTGACCAAACGATTTCCCAACCATTTATGAGCAAACGCTCGGGCTTCTTCTGCATTATGTACCAGTTTTACCCCACCGGCTTTACCACGCCCTCCTGCATGGACTTGACATTTTGCGATCCAACGCTCACCGTTAAGTTGGAAAAGCGCCATGGCTGAGTCATCAGGCGAATGACAAATAATCCCTTCACTTACCGGTAAGTTATATTCTTTAAAAAGCTGCTTTGCTTGATATTCATGTAGATTCATAAGATTACCTGCATTTTTTTCACTGTTTATGGGAAAATGAAAAATATCATTTTTTCGTAAAAAAATAAAAGTGCGATCAAAGCTGACCGCACTTTCCACCTAAATTTCTAACAGTAATCTTGTTGGATCTTCTAATAATTCTTTAATCGTCACAAGAAAACCAACCGATTCTTTACCATCAATTAACCGATGATCATAAGAAAGTGCCAAATACATCATAGGACGAATCACAACTTCTCCATTCAATGCGATCGGTCTCTCTTTAATCGCATGCATACCTAAAATCGCACTTTGTGGTGGGTTAATAATTGGGGTGGACATTAATGAGCCAAATACTCCCCCATTTGTGATCGTGAAATTACCACCCGTTAAATCTTCCACAGTCAACTTACCATCACGCCCTTTTTCTGCAAGGTTTTTGATTTGTTTTTCAATTTCTACCATACTGAGCTTATCACAGTTACGTAACACCGGTGTAACTAAACCTCGTGGTGTTGAAACCGCAATACTAATATCAAAATAGTTATGGTAAACAATATCATCACCATCAATAGATGCATTGACCTCCGGATAACGTTTCAGTGCTTCAACAACGGCTTTGATATAAAACGACATAAAACCTAAACGCACATCATGCTGTTTTTCAAATTTTTCACCGTAGGTTTTACGCAATTTCATTATCGGTTGCATATCCACTTCATTAAATGTCGTGAGCATTGCTGTGCTATTTTTTGCTTCTAGTAAACGTTCTGCAATGCGTTTGCGTAAACGTGTCATTGGAACACGTTTTTCAGAACGAGACTGGTAAGCCACAGTGCTAACGGTATTTTGCTCTGTTGCGACTTGTTCTTTTACCTTCTGAGCCTCCCGTTTAGCGAGCTCACGTTCAATATCTTCACGGGTAAGTCTTCCCCCCACTCCTGAACCTTGAATTTGTGACGATTCAAGATCGTGCTCTGCCAATAAGCGGCGAATTGCCGGACTTTGATCCGAGGCGTTATTATGGCTATTTTCAATCGCTGCATTTTTGCGATCTGCCGGCGTAGGTTCACTACTTTCCTTTATCGTTGCCGGGCTCACATCACCGGCTTGTGTAGTGGAAAGTTTACCAAGCACTTGCTTGCTCACCACTGTCGCGCCTTCCGACTCTAAAATTTCAGCAAGCACTCCATCAGATTGTGCCGGCACTTCCAGCACAACTTTATCCGTTTCAATTTCAACTAAGACATCATCACGTTTTACCGTTTCCCCTACTTTTTTATGCCATGTTGCCACTGTCGCATCTGCAACAGATTCAGGGAGATCGGGAACAAGAATTTCAATTGTCATATTTTTTCCTTATTTATTTTCAAGTTTTTGTAGGAATATGAAACATAAATCTTTGTGCAAGAATACTGAAATATGTAGCTTCATACCCTACAAATCATTGTTATTTTTGACCGCACTTTTACCGTGTTAGTGCATCATCCACCAGTTGTTTCTGCTGTTTAGTATGTAGTGACATATAACCCACTGCCGGTGAAGCTGATGCTGGACGACCTGCATACTTCAATTTCACTTCATCCGGAATAGAACTCTCAAAGTTATGTTTACTACTATACCACGCCCCTTGATTGAGCGGTTCTTCTTGACACCACACATAATCGTTCACATGAGCATAAGGTTCAAGGGCTTTTTTCACATCTTCGTGAGGATAAGGATAAAGTTGTTCAATTCTAATAATAGCGACATCGGTTTGATTGTTAGCACGACGTTGTTCCAATAGATCATAGTAGACTTTGCCGGAACACAATACGACACGTTTAACACCTTTCGGATCAAGTTCATCCACTTCTCCAATCACCGTTTGGAATGCACCATTAATGAGTTCGTCAAGCGTTGATACAGCCAAAGGATGACGTAATAAGGATTTTGGTGAAATCGCAATTAACGGTCGGCGCATTTTACGTAAAGCCTGACGACGTAACATATGGTAAACCTGCGCAGGAGTGGATGGAATACAAACTTGCATATTTTGTTCGGCACAGAGTTGCAGATAACGCTCTAAACGTGCGGAAGAATGTTCAGGTCCTTGCCCCTCATAACCATGAGGCAATAGCATGACTAACCCACACATTCTTCCCCATTTTTGTTCACCTGAACTGATAAATTGATCAATGACAATCTGCGCCCCGTTAGCGAAGTCGCCAAATTGTGCTTCCCAAATTGTAAGCGTTTTAGGATCTGTGGTGGCATAACCATATTCAAAAGCAAGAACAGATTCTTCCGAAAGTACGGAATCCCACACTTCAAAACGTCCCTGATTAGCGTGTAAATGAGTGAGTGGCACATAGCCGGTTCCATCATTCTGATTGTGTACAACAGCGTGACGATGGAAAAATGTGCCACGCCCTGCATCTTCACCGGATAAACGAACATTTGTCCCTTCATCAAGCAAGGTTGCGTAAGCCATAGTTTCAGCCATTCCCCAATCGAATAATTTTTCACCTTGGTACATAGCTTTACGATCATTATAAATTTTTTCAACTCGAGGATGGGCTCGTAAGCTTTCCGGATATTCACATACACGTTTAGCCAACGTGATGAAACGCTCTTTAGGGAATTGGTTATCATAAGGTGATGTCCAGTCGTAATTCAAATATTGCAACCAATCCATTTTTGCCGTATCCATTTCACGCCATTCAGCCACGACACGATCACCATTGTCTAAAGCATCACGATAGAGATTCATCATTTCAATCGCTTGCTCTTCCGTAATGACACCTTCATTAACTAACCGATCGGCGTAAACCTTACGTGGTGTCGGATGTTTTTTAATAATGCTATACATCATTGGCTGGGTTGCCAGTGGCTCATCCGCCTCATTATGACCATGACGGCGATAAGAAATCAGATCAATGAAAATATCACGTTTGAATAGATTACGATATTCCACCGCCATACGGGCAGCGAAGGCAACGGCTTCTGGATCATCACCATTAACGTGGATAATTGGTGCTTGGATCATTTTGGCAATATCGGTACAGTATTCAGTGGAACGGGTATCATTAGGATTTGATGTGGTAAAACCAATTTGGTTATTGATAACGATACGAATCGTTCCGCCCACGGTATAACCTCGAGCATTAGACATATTTAAGGTTTCTTGTACAACCCCTTGTCCTGCCACCGCTGAATCGCCATGGACGGTCACCGCTAACACTTGAGTTCTTTCACTATCATTTCTCTTCGTTTGACGTGAACGAACCGCACCAATGACGACAGGGCTAACAATTTCCAAATGAGATGGGTTAAATGCAAGCGTTAAATGAACAAGATTTTCATCTACGGCAAAATCAGAAGAAAAACCTTGATGATATTTCACATCCCCCGTGCGATCGCCTGAATGTTTACCGGCAAATTCATCAAACAAATCTTCCGGTTTTTTACCCAATACATTGACGAGCATATTCAGACGACCACGGTGTGCCATTCCCATCACTACATCTTTCACACCTTGCTTGCTGGCATGGCGAATAATTTCTTTCATCAGAGGAATAAAAGCATCACTTCCTTCTAAGGAAAAACGTTTTGCCCCTGGGAATTTCGCTCCAAGATAGCGTTCTAAACCATCAGCCGCAGTTAATTCATTAAGAAAATTGATTTTTTCTTTATGGGTAAAGAGCGGTTGATTTAAGCGACTTTCTAACTTATTTTGAAGCCACATTTTTTGTTCCATATCTTGCACATGCATAAACTCTAAACCGATAGAACCACAGTAGGTTTCTTTCAGCATACCGTTTAAGTCGGCAAGTGTAATGGTGTCGCGTTGATAAACATAGTGATTAATATTGAAGGTTTCATTGAGATCCTGCTCGGTAAAACCATGATAACGGTAATCTAATTCCGGCACACTGGAAACCTTCCAACGATAATAGTTCAGAGGGTCAAGTTTTGCTTCCAAATGACCTCGAAATCGGTAAGCATTAATGAATTGTAATACTTTTACTAATTTTGCACTCGCTTCAGGATCAATGACCGTGACAGTGTCCGAGTTATTTTCACGAGCTAAACGACGGAAATAATCACGAACCGGCGAGTGAGGCTGCTCAAGTGCGGTTGATTTTGGAAAGGAATCGAACGTGTTTTTCCAACTCTCATCAATCGAATGGGGGTCATCTAAATAGCGTTCATATAATTCTTCGATATAGGCTTGGTTTGCACCACCTAATGCCGTTGTTGCCAACCATTCATCAAAAGCTTTGTTTGGTTGCATATTCACCTCGAATGATATTATCTGGTTAAGTTCGCCCGACATTATACATAGGATTAAAAAGGAAAAAATATTCCATTTAAAAGTTTGTTACAAATTTGTGATCTAGCTCAACAATATTTTTATTATTAACTAAAAATAACAAAGCCTGACAAACTGTCAGGCTTAAAAAAGTGAGGTTAAATTTAACCAGCTTTTAGAAAGTGAGATAAGGTGAAATTTTCTCAATCGTCGTTTCACCTAATCCATTAATTTTTGATAATTCCGTCACATTCTTAATTTTTCCAACTTGATTGCGATAATCAATAATTGCTTGAGCTTTTTTCTCACCAATACCGGAAAGTTTTTGCAACGTTTCGGCATCCGCCTTATTAATATTTATCTTTGCACTTGAGACAACTTTGTCTTTTTCCTCTTTCGCCTTATCTTTTATTGAATTTAATTTTTCAGTTGTTTTTTCTTTCATTGATGAAGAATTGGAAGCTTTCACTGACTTCACCTTTTCTTTCGTAGAATCAAATTTTTCTTTTGTAGATTCCTTTGCGGATTTCACTAAATCTTTTGTTTGTTCTTTTGTGCTGACGGCTTTTTCTACCATGCTTTCTTTTTGGTTTTGAGAGATGGAATTTATATTGGTAACGGCTTCTTTTTTAAAACTTGTGACAGCATTCTCATTTGCAAATGCGGAACCGGAAACAACTAATGCCAGTGCGATTAAACTTAATAAAGATTTTAAAGATTTCATAAAAAACTCCTATAAATAATATTTTGTTAAAGGACGGTTATAAGACTAAGATTTTTCATATTAGTTCGTTTTTAATAAACAAAAAAAGTGCCTCGGAGAGGCACTACTCGGAAAGCAAAATTTATACCGGCTATTTAAGATAGCACTTATTTTAAGTGGGTTCAGGATACGCCGATAAAAAATTTATGCAAATACCTATTTTCAAATTTGTGAACTCAGTCACGGTTTTTCTTAAATATTTTATTTTTTCAATAAAAAAGGCGCTTATTTTGCGCCCTTTCTTTAGAAAGAAAACGTTAACCGTTAATAAATTTTTCACCTAATTCTATATCTGCACGTAATGTAGGAAGCATTGCATCCAATGCATTTTGTTCAAATTCACTTAAGATACCAATTGGTAAAATTTCTTCTACGCCTTCTTTACCTAAACGAACCGGCTGTGCAAAGAAACGGGCATACTTGCCATCACCTTCCACATAAGTGCATTCTACCACCGTTTCTCCACTTAACCCTTTCACTAATGAACGAGCAAAACGGGCTGCCGCTTGAGCCATAGAAAGCGTAGCCGATCCGCCTCCGGCTTTCGCTTCTACCACTTCAGTACCTGCATTTTGGATGCGTTTTGTTAAAGGTTCAATTTCCTCTGCGGAAAATTCAGCATAAGGGACTTGAGAAAGTAAAGGAAGAATCGTCACTCCGGAATGTCCCCCAATAACAGGTACAGTTGTACGAGAAACATTTAGGTTTTTCAATTCAGCAACAAACGTCTCTGAACGGAGAACATCTAGGGTTGTGACACCAAATAATTTACGTTTGTCATAAACACCCGCTTTTTTCAATACCTCTGCAGCGATTGCCACGGTTGTATTAACCGGATTAGTAATGATACCTATGCAGGCTTTCGGACAAACAGCCGCTACTTTTTCAATTAAACTACGAACAATACCGGCATTAATATTAAAAAGATCAGAACGATCCATTCCCGGTTTACGGGCAACGCCAGCTGAAATTAATACCACATCAGCCCCTTCAAGAGCAGGGCTTGGATCTTCACCGGAAAATCCTTTCACTTTTACTGCAGTTGGAATATGGCTCACATCCGCCGCTACACCAGGGGTGACCGGCGCAATGTCGTAAAGCGACAACTCTGTCTCTGCCGGTAATTGTAATTTTAATAATAATGCTAATGCCTGACCGATACCGCCGGCCGCACCTAATACTGCAACTTTCATGTTTGCTCCTTATTAAATGAATGAAACAGGTGAATTTTAAAAGGTTAGTTCATAAATTACAAACACAGAAATTCAATTATGAGATCTAGCTCAAATTTCTATCTATAAATCTTTTGTTTTATGAATTTATTTTGGATTTTAATTGCATATTATGAATTTTTATGCAACGCTTATGCAAATTTAATATTCCTCAAGGTCAAAAGTGGATAATTTAACAAAAGTATTTAAAGAACTACTTAGTCAGGAACGTTTTGCCTCACAAGGTGAGATAGTTGAAGCCCTAAAAAATCAAGGCTTTTCCGGTATTAATCAATCAAAAGTTTCACGTATGTTGAGTAAATTTGGGGCGGTACGCACACGCAATACAAAAATGGAAATGGTTTACTGCTTGCCGAATGAACTCAGTGTGCCGGCAACAAGTAGCCCATTAAAAAATTTAGTATTGGATATTGATCACAATGAATTTTTGGTCGTCATCAAAACAACACCCGGAGCCGCACAGTTAATTGCACGCTTACTTGATTCCATTGGAAAACCTGAAGGTATTCTTGGCACAATTGCTGGCGATGATACGATTTTTGTAACGCCGACATGCTCAACCTCAATTTTAACGCTGATCGGACGTATTCAAGACTTGTTTGAAAGTTCACTCTGATGAATATACTTATCACCGGTGGAACGGGACTAATAGGGCAAAGGTTAGTGCCTACACTTTTACAAAAACAGCATCAAATTGTACTCTTTACCCGTAATAAGGAGAAAGCGAAGCTCCTTTTTCCGCAAAAAACATTAAGATTTTTGACCGCACTTTCTTCCTTTAAAAATTTAGATGAATTTGATGTCGTAATTAATCTTGCGGGTGAACCTATTTTTGAAAAGCATTGGAGCAACGCAAAAAAGATGAAGTTATTTAATAGCCGAGTCAAGCTTACCCAGCAATTAGTCAATCTCATTAATGCGGGGAGTAATCCGCCACGCTTCCTTTCCGGCTCAGCCACAGGTATATATGGTGATCATTCAAATCAGTTACTCACTGAAGCAAGTCCAATAGCTCATAACACATTTACTGCCCAACTTTGTCAGGCGTGGGAAAATACGGCATTACAAGCTAATACAAATGTTTGTATTCTTCGTACCGGTATTGTGCTTTCTCCTAATGGCGGGGCGTTAAAAAAAATGCTTCCGTTATATCGTTGTCACTTAGCCGGTTATTTAGGAAAGGGCTCTCAATACTGGGCATGGATTGCGTTAGAGGATATGGTAAGAAGCATCATATTTTTACTTGAACAGCAAAAATGTCATGGCATTTACAATTTAGTTTCGCCACAACCTGTTACCAATCAAGTCTTCAATCAGCAACTTGCCCAAGCCTTAAAAACTTACGCCCTCTTCCCTATTCCGGCCTTTGTTTTAAGGCTTATTTTAGGAGAACGTGCAAATATGTTGCTAGAAAGCCAAAAGGTTTTTCCAAAGCGGCTTCTTGAAGCGGGGTTTACCTTTCACTATGAAGATTTAACCCAATATTTGACCGCACTTTTCTCACCAAAATAACATAAAAAAACGCACTTTGATTATCACCAAAGTGCGTTTTATTTCTTATTAAATCTAGTCGTTACTACTTGAGAAAATTGAAAGTAATCTTAGTAAACTTAAGAATAGGTTATAAATTGCGACATAAATACTCACTGTGGCACGAATATAATTTGTCTCACCACCGTGAATGATATTGCTAGTTTCATACAAAATCGTCATCGTTGAGAAAACAACAAATAATGCACTAATTGCAATGGCCAATGCAGGGATTTGGAAGAAGAAACTTGCCACCATACCGAGTAAAAGCACAATGAAAAGAGCAAACATCGCAGTTGCAAGGAATGACATATCTTTTTTCGTAGTCAACACATAAGCAGAGCAGGCAAAGAAAACAATTGCTGTGCCGGCAAATGACAACATGATTAAATCTTCCATACCATTTGCCACATACATATTGAGAATGGGTCCAATGGTATAGCCCATAAAACCAGTAAAGGCAAATGCTGCTAAGATACCCGCAGGACGGTCAGCTAAACGATGTGTGATGAAAAGTAAGCCGTAAAAGCCCACAAGTAAAACAATAATGTTTGGATAAGGCAAATTCATCGCCATAGAAATATAGGCAACTACTGCCGAAAATGCCATTGTCAGCCCAAGCAAGAAGTAAGTATTACGAAGCACTTTATGAGTGCTTAATAAGGATTCATCTCTTGAGTCAACAATAATGCGTGATTGCATATAAAAGCTCCTTAATTGTATAGTTAAATGCAGGTAGTAAAGTAAGGGTGTATGTGTAAAAAGTCAATGGCTGATGGAAAAATTATTACTCATTTAAACCCAAAAGAAGGCCAAACGAATAAATTCACAACGTATTATAAGATTTACCATTTTTTAATACATCTTTAACCAAAGGCATTGATAAGTCTCAAACCACTACAACTTTTAATTGATAGCATTAAATAGCCCATTGATAATATGTCTGGCATTTAAGCTTGTGCAAAAATTGTTGATGATACAACGCAAGCTAGAAATGCAGAAACCAATCGTGTTATAAAATCCCGAAAAAGTTACTGATGTGCTTTCCGATTGGAATTTCTTCTCATCAATCGGCTACACTGATAACTGTGGAGAATATCAACCTATGGGGATTGTACACAGTGGCAAATATGTGATAAGAAGTCACATCACCCCTCAGCATCCACACCTTAAATGCCCTCAATTATGGCAAGCAAACCTTAATTGCAGGCAGCTTGGTGAGTATCGCCACCTCCGATGAATCTGCCGAAGATCAGCAAATTCAAGAAAAAATGAAGAAGAAATTACACGTAGCGTATAAGCTGTTTTGAAGCAATAAGCCAAGGTAATTCATAACAATACTAGAACACAAACATACCCATAATTTTACGGGCTTGTGAGATATTACCTAATTCTTCGGCTAGATTAAGTAAACCGGTTTTGTGTTTTTTAGTTACATCAGAAAAGATAAAATCATTCAACCAACTAAGCCTTAGTTTCGGAAGATTTCACATAATTTCGGAACACTATTGAAAAATAATTGCTTCAGATTATTGATACATATCGGCTTTTTCTTGGCAAATAAAGTTCTCATTTTTTATGGAAAATTTCACGATTTAAGGTAAACTAACCGCAATTTTTATCCTATCTTTTTATATTTAGAGGTTTATATGTCTAAAATTGCATCAATTGTTGATGTGTTACAAGGAAAAGTCTCGATTGGTGAAACCGTTACAGTACGAGGCTGGGTTCGAACTCGTCGTGATTCCAAAGCAGGCTTATCTTTCTTAGCCGTGTATGACGGCTCCTGTTTTGACCCAATTCAAGCCATTATTAATAGCGATATTGAAAATTACGAAACCGAAGTTTTACGGCTTACTACTGGTTGCTCTGTAATCGTCACAGGTAAAGTCGTTGAATCACCTGCTGAAGGGCAAGCTGTTGAATTACAAGCAGAAAAAGTGGAAGTAACTGGATTTGTAGAAGATCCCGATACCTATCCAATGGCAGCAAAACGCCATTCAATTGAATATTTACGGGAAGTCGCGCACTTACGTCCACGCACTAATATTATCGGTGCCGTAGCACGTGTACGTCATTGTTTAGCACAAGCCATTCATCGTTTCTTCCACGAACAAGGTTTTTATTGGGTGGCGACCCCACTTATTACCGCCTCTGATACAGAAGGTGCGGGAGAGATGTTCCGAGTTTCTACTTTGGATCTTGAAAATCTTCCACGAGATGAAAAAGGTGCGGTCGATTTTAGCCAAGATTTCTTTGGTAAAGAATCGTTTTTAACGGTTTCAGGGCAATTAAATGGTGAAACCTACGCCTGTGCACTAAGCAAAATTTACACTTTCGGTCCAACTTTCCGTGCTGAAAACTCTAACACAACCCGTCACTTAGCTGAATTTTGGATGGTTGAACCTGAAGTGGCCTTTGCAACCTTAGCGGACAATGCGAAGCTTGCCGAAGATATGCTGAAATATGTATTCCGTGCAGTACTAGCCGAACGCAAAGATGATTTGGCTTTCTTTGAAAAACATGTTGATAAAGATGTAGTTACTCGTTTGGAAAACTTCGTAAATTCTGATTTTGCCCAAATTGATTATACCGATGCTATTGATGTTCTCCTAAAATCCGGTAAGAAATTTGAATTCCCGGTTTCTTGGGGAATTGATCTTTCTTCCGAACATGAGCGTTATTTAGCAGAAGAGTACTTCAAATCCCCTGTTGTGGTTAAAAACTATCCGAAAGATATTAAAGCATTCTATATGCGCTTAAATGATGATGGAAAAACTGTCGCCGCAATGGACGTATTAGCGCCGGGAATTGGTGAAATTATTGGCGGTTCACAACGTGAAGAACGTTTAGAAGTGCTTGATAAACGTATGGAAGAAATGGGTCTAAATCCTGAAGATTATTGGTGGTATCGCGATCTTCGTAAGTATGGTACCGTTCCCCATTCCGGCTTTGGTCTCGGTTTTGAACGCTTAATTGTCTATGTCACCGGTGTACAAAATATTCGTGATGTTATCCCATTCCCGCGTGCACCGAGAAATGCTAATTTCTAGGTAAAAATAGTCACTCAATTGACCGCACTTTTATGTGCGGTCAAATTTTTTATTTTAAGGAAAGCAATATGAATAAAATTGAACAGCTTTTTGCTAATAATGCAAGTTGGGCACAACGGATGAAAGAGGAAAACTCCACCTATTTCAAAGAGCTTGCTGATCACCAAACCCCTCATTATCTTTGGATTGGCTGCTCTGATAGTCGTGTCCCTGCAGAAAAACTAACAAATTTAGAACCTGGAGAACTATTTGTCCACCGTAATGTAGCAAATCAAGTGATTCATACGGATCTCAATTGCCTTTCTGTTGTACAGTATGCAGTGGATGTACTCAATATTGAGCATATTATCATTTGTGGCCATACGAATTGTGGTGGAATAAAAGCGGCAATGGCAGATAAAGAATTGGGATTAATTAATAATTGGCTACTTCATATTCGCGATATTTGGTTTAAACATGGCCACCTACTTGGCAAACTTTCTGCGGAAAAACGTGCCGATATGCTCACCAAAATTAATGTTGCAGAACAAGTATATAACCTTGGTCGCTCTTCTATTGTGAAAAGTGCGTGGGAACGAGGGCAAAAACTTTCCCTCCATGGCTGGGTCTATGATGTTAATGATGGATTTCTCGTCGATCAAGGAGTAATGGCAACAAGTCGTGAGACCCTAGAAATATCTTATCGAAATGCAATTGCCCGTTTGCTCACTCTGGAAGAAGAGGACATTCTCAAAAAAGAACAAGATAAGTAATGAAAAAGTGCGGCCAATTTCAACCGCACTTTTTATCTTTTAAGATATGATGTCGCTATTGCATAAAGATATTTTTATACATTCATTACATCATATCGCTCTTTTATTTTGCTTGTTCTGTTTGCATATATAGTAACCGATCAATATTTGTAAGATATTGTCCCAGCTCTTGTGTTTCAGGTTTATGAAGATAAGGGATCTTACCTAATAGTGGGGCATCAATATTTTTTTCTAAAAAATCAATAATTTCTGCATAATGGCTTAAAAGTGGATTAACTCGATTTGCTACCCAGCCTAATAAAGGAACGCCCAAACTTTGGATCGCTTGAACCGTTAATAAGGCATGACTAATACAACCATCTTTGATTCCCACAACAAGTACAATCGGCATTTTTCGCTCTTTTACCCAATCAGCAAAACCCTTATTATCCGTCATAGGAGTTAATAAACCAAATGCCCCCTCTACGGCAACGGATTGATACTTATGACATAGGGTATCAAGCATTTTATTAATTTTATCTAATTTAATACGTGATTTTGTTTCAACCAACATAGGTAAACTATGATTAAAGGTATAACTATTAATTTCCTCATAGGTAACATTTTGCTCGGTAGAATCCATTAATACCAAAACATCACTATTTTCTTTATTATCATAGTCACCCACAACATCCTGTTCAGTAGGATAAATGCTATCTTCGGCGCTACATGCAATTGGTTTAAAGCCAACAATATTTATTCCACGACTTTGTAATGCTTGGATAATCGCTCGACAAGCTGTGGTTTTACCCACATCGGTATCTGTCCCTGTAATAAAAAAGCTGCTCATTTTCTTCTCCATACATTCTATTGTTTATAGGCTTGAAAAATAGCAGCCTAAAAGTGCGGTCGATTTTAAAAGTATTTTTCCGGTAAAAATTTGAGCTAACTCAATATTTATAATCTTTCAAAAAGAAATTCAAGGGTTATTTGATCTCACTCAAACTATTAAATAGCCCGTCATCTTGTTCTGGTATCTGTAAATAAAATCCTTGTGAAAGAATTTTCTCTTTCACATCATACTTATCTGCATGGCGAAGAGATTGATTACCGGCTAAATTAAACATCATCACCAGTTCAGGTTTACCAAAATGAGCCATTAACATTGATGGAACAGCAGAAAAATCATCACGTTTTTGGATATAAAGATAACTCCCAGGCTTTTTCCGACTTCTATAAATCGAACATAACATTCTCTTTCCCTCTAAAAAAGAAAATCCCCACCGGAATTCCGGTAGGGATTATGCCTCTTACAAACTTATTTTGTTGCGTCTTTCACTGCTTCAGCGGCATCAGCTGCTTTTTCAGCTGCTACTTCTTTCATTGAAGACATCGCTTCTTTTGCTTCATCAATCTTTAACGCTGCAGCATCTTTTATTTCAGCCGCTTTATCTGATGCCATATTTTTCATCTCTTCCATCTTAGCCACAGTAGCCTCTTTTGCTTCTTCAACTTTAGCGACAGTTGCATCTTTCATTTCAACGGCTTTGTCCGATACCGTATTGGTCATCTCTTCAATCTTAGCGACAGCAGCATCTTTTTTAGCCTCCGCAGCGTCTTTCACTTCAGCCATTTTATCTGACGCCGCATTTGACATCTCCTCAATCTTTGCGACAGCAGCATCTTTTGTTTCTTCAACTTTAGCCACAGTTGCATCTTTCATCTCAGATACTTTTTCTACTGTTGAATTTTTTGCCTCTTCTGCTGCTAATTTAACCGAGTCCATTGCATTGCTTGCAGCTTCTTTCACCTCAACCACAGCTTGTTTCGCTGAATCTTTTACTTCGGTTGCTGCATTAGTTGCCGCTTCCTTAGCTGTTTCCACCTTTTGTGCTGCCTCTTGTTTATCAAAACAACCTGTTACCGCTAAACTTGCACCTAGTACCAATGCTGCTAATGCTGATTTTTTCATTTCTTATCTCCTATTGGGTTAAATGAATGGGAAAACATATTGAGTTTTGCGTGGTGTAGTTTACGTAAAAAAATTAAAAATAAAATAGTCAGATATAAAATTTACATTTTTTCAATATAAATCTGATGATTAAACAATCAAACACATCCCTATCATAATGAAATACAAACACTTTTTAAAAGTTCCAATTTGAAAATTTATTTTTTGTAAAGAAATCATACATTAAAAACGATGATATTTTAATCAAACCGGAGCTGTAAATATTTTCGTTTTTAATCAAGCTATTAGAAAAATAGCCACAGATAATAGAAAACCACTATAAATTGCTCTCCCCTAAAATAAACCTCTTAGATCTACCCTAAATTTCTTATTGTTCTTCCTTTCATAAATAGGGATAATAGCGCCCTTATTTCAAAGGCTAGTAACAATGACACATTATATCTTATTGATTATCGGTACAGCATTAATTAACAATTTCGTATTGGTGAAATTTCTTGGGCTTTGCCCGTTTATGGGAGTATCAAAGAAAATTGAAACTGCCATCGGTATGGGATTAGCAACAACTTTTGTTCTCACCGTTGCCTCCCTTTGTTCATATCTAGTGGATCACTATATTCTTTTGCCTTTGAATGCTACATTTTTACGCACGCTTATTTTCATTTTAGTGATCGCGGTTGTGGTTCAATTTACTGAAATGGCAATCAATAAAACCAGCCCAACACTTTATCGTTTACTGGGTATTTTCCTACCCTTGATTACAACAAACTGTGCTGTACTGGGGGTTGCATTACTCAATGTAAATCTTGCTCATAATTTAACTGAATCGGTTATTTACGGTTTTGGCGCATCATTAGGCTTTGCGCTTGTTTTAGTACTCTTTGCTGCCTTGCGTGAACGTTTGACTGCAGCTGATGTCCCTATTGCATTTCGTGGCGCTTCCATTGCGTTAATTACGGCAGGTTTAATGTCCCTTGCTTTTATAGGCTTTACGGGGCTAATTAGATAATGATGTTCGCCCTATGATTTATCTTTTAATGACAATCACGGTGCTGATTTTATTTATCGGACTCTATCAAAAATTTTCAGGAAAAAGAAAGAAATAATGACTACACTACTCATTGTCATCACCCTACTCGCCTTAATTTTTGGTGCGGTTTTGGGCATTGCGTCCTTAAAACTAAAAGTGGAAGCCGACCCCGTCGTAGAAAAAATTGATGCCATATTGCCGCAAAGCCAATGCGGTCAATGTGGTTATCCGGGTTGTAAACCTTATGCGGAAGCTATCTGTAACGGTGATATGATCACAAAGTGTATTCCCGGTGGACAATCAACAATCGTAAAAATTGCTGAAATTTTGGGTGTAGATGCTCCACCAATGGAAGGGGTTGAAGAACCCATCGAAATGGTGGCATTTATTGATGAAAATATGTGTATTGGTTGTACTAAATGTATTCAAGCCTGCCCGGTAGATGCCATTATCGGTACAAATAAAACAATGCATACGATTATCCCTGATCTTTGCACAGGCTGTGAACTTTGTATCGCCCCCTGCCCAACAGATTGTATCTCGATGATTCCGGTAAAAAAAGATATCAACAATTGGGATTGGAAATTTGATGCAAAGCTAGTGATTCCGGTAGTAAATGTAAACGGTAGCGAAAAAAAATGGGTTGTGGGGGAATAAATGGCAGACATTCTATCTCGTTTTAATTCCGGTAAGATTTGGGATTTCAAAGGGGGGATTCATCCACCTGAAATGAAAGAACAATCTAATTATCAACCACTAAAGCGTCTTCCTTTAAGTCGGGATTTTTATATTCCACTCAAACAACATGCGGGGCTTGCCGGAAACCTTTTAGTCAAAGTCGGTGATTATGTTTTAAAAGGTCAGGCCTTGACGCAAGGCGATGGTTTACGCACACTTCCCGTTCACGCTCCTACATCTGGAACAGTTATAAATATTGCGCCGTATATTGCAGCTCATCCCTCCGGATTTGATGAACCAACAATTCATTTACAAGCAGATGGACTTGATCAAAGTATTGAATCACATCCTATTGAGGATTTTCTCAGCCTAACACCTGAACAGCTTATTGAAAAAATTTATCTTGCCGGCATAGCAGGTCTTGGTGGGGCGGTCTTCCCAAGTGCAGCCAAAATTCAATCTGCTGAGAAAAAAGTCAAACTCCTCATCATCAATGGTGCCGAGTGTGAGCCTTATATTACCTGTGACGATCGCCTTATGCGTGAACGAGCAGAGGAAATTATTGAAGGAACACGTATTCTGCGCTATATCCTACGCCCTGAAAAAGTAGTGATTGCCGTAGAAGATAATAAGCCGGAAGCCATTGAAGCCCTCAACCTCGCCCTACAAGGTGCAAATGACATTGAGGTTCGGGTCATTCCCACAAAATATCCTTCCGGTGCAGCAAAGCAACTCATCTATTTGCTCACGGGTATAGAAGTTCCTAGTGGCGAACGCTCCTCCAGTATTGGCGTATTAATGCATAATATCGGTACTGTATTTGCAATAAAAAGAGCGGTTATTAATGACGAACCTTTAATTGAACGTGTCGTTACCCTGACAGGCAATAAAATTCAAGAAAAAGGGAATTATTGGGTACGCCTTGGTACACCAATTCATCATGTACTCAGTTATACAGGCTATCAACTTGATGAACGTTTTCCTGTTTTTGCAGGCGGGCCGATGATGGGACTGGCACTGCCAAATCTTAATGCACCTATCACTAAAATTGTCAATTGTTTACTTGCGCCGGATTATTTTGAATATGCGGAACCCGAGCCGGAACAAGCCTGTATTCGTTGCTCAAGTTGCTCTGATGCTTGTCCGATAAACTTAATGCCACAACAGCTTTATTGGTTTGCACGCAGTGAAGATCACAAAAAATCGGAAGAATATGCTCTAAAAGATTGCATTGAATGCGGGGTTTGTGCCTATGTTTGCCCAAGCCACATTCCTCTTATTCAGTATTTCCGCCAAGAAAAAGCAAAAATTTGGCAAATGAAAGAGAAACAAAAGAAATCGGATGAAGCCAAAATTCGCTTTGAAGCAAAACAAGCCCGTATGGCACGTGAAGAACAAGAACGCAAGGCACGTTCACAACGAGCTGCAGAAGCTCGTCGTGAAGAATTAGCTAAAACTCACGGAGAAGATCCGGTGAAAGCGGCACTTGAGCGATTAAAAGCCAAAAAATCAAATGCTGAAGACACAACACCAATTAAAATCATCACCTCAGAAAAAGGTGAAATTTTACCAGACAATACTGATATGATGGCATTGCGTAAAGCTCGCCGTTTAGCACGTCAGCAAAGTAATAACCTCGCAAGCGAAATTTCAGCGCCAAAAACAGAAGAAAATTCGACCGCACTTGACCCGAAAAAAGCCGCCGTTGCAGCGGCAATCGCTCGGGCAAAAGCGAAGAAGCTATCACAATCAACAAATAAAATAACCAATGAAACTGAAAGTACTCTGCCACAAACAGCGGAAAACTTGACCGCACTTGACCCGAAAAAAGCCGCCGTTGCAGCAGCAATTGCTCGGGCAAAAGCGAAGAAACTTGTACAAACAACAAATAAAACAACCAATGAAACTGAAAGTACTCTGCTACAAACAGCGGAAAACTTGACCGCACTTGAGCCGAAAAAAGCCGCCGTTGCAGCAGCAATTGCTCGGGCAAAAGCGAAGAAATTATCACAATCAACAAATAAAATAACCAATGAAACTGAAAGTACTCTGCCACAAACAGCGGAAAACTTGACCGCACTTGACCCGAAAAAAGCCGCCGTTGCAGCGGCGATTGCTCGAGCAAAAGCGAAGAAATTATCACAATCAACAAATAAAATAACCAATGAAACTGAAAGTACTCTGCTACAAACAGCGGAAAACTTGACCGCACTTGACCCGAAAAAAGCCGCTGTTGCAGCAGCAATTGCTCGGGCAAAAGCGAAGAAACTTGCACAAGCACAACAAAAACGAGAGAAACCACAGGAATAATCCTTATGTTTAAAATGGCCAGTTCCCCTCACACTCATTCTGGAAAATTAACAGCACGTATCATGCTTTGGGTCATCTTTGCAATGATACCGGCTTTACTTGCTCAAATTTATTATTTTGGTTTTGGTGTACTCCTTCAATCAATATTAGCGATTACAGTTGCACTATTGGGTGAATTTATCGTAATGAAATTACGTGGCAAAAAACCGCTATCTGCACTTGCTGATTTCAGTATTGTATTAACTGCGTTAATCTTAGCAATGGCCATTCCACCCTATGCCCCCTATTGGCTCATCATCATCGGTACTCTTTGTTCCCTATTACTCGGTAAACAGGTTTATGGCGGTTTAGGACAAAATTTATTTAATCCTGCTATGGTTGGCTATGTCGTTTTACTCATTTCTTTTCCATTACAAATGACAACATGGCTTCCTCCTATTCATTTACTTCAAGAACCACCAACATTTTCAGATGCCGCTTCACTCATTTTTTCAGGGCTTACTACTGATGGCTTCACCCTGTCACAGCTTACGCAAAGTATTGATGGAGTCACACAAGCGACGCCATTAGACAGTGCAAAAATCTTCTATTCTAGTCACAGAGAATTAACGGATTTCTATGAACTCATTAAAATGCCAATTTTTATGGGGAACGGCACAGACTTCGCACAGGGATGGTGGCAAGTCAATCTTGCATTTTTACTTGGCGGTATATTCTTAATATTAAAACGTACGATTCATTGGCAGATTCCGGTCGCAATGCTCGTGACATTTTTCTGCTTGGCAACCATTACTGCCCTCACGGGAAACACACATCTGAGTGTAATGAGCCAAATGTTTAGCGGTGCAATGATGTTCGGAGCATTTTTTATTGCAACCGACCCTGTTACCGCTTCAATCACACCACGTGGAAAAATTGCCTTTGGGGCATTAGTCGGGCTTTTTGTCTATCTCATTCGCTATCACGGCAATTTCCCCGATGGCGTGGCATTTGCCATTTTACTCAGTAACATTTGTGTACCATTAATTGATCATTACACACGACCACGTGTTACCGGTTACCGCTTAGAAGGAAGAAAATAATGGGAATCTTTAAAATCACCTCACGCTATGCGTGGATCCTAGGATTAGTTGCGTTAATCTGCACGGCGATTTCCTCAGGCATTTTTTACCTGACAAAAGGAAAAATTGATGAAACCATGGCGGCACAGCAACGTAATCTTCTACTGCAAGTGATTCCCCATAACTATTTTGATAACAACTTAGTGGAAAGTGCGGTCATTCCCCAAAATGAAAATTTCAAAGGAATTCAAAAAATTTATTTCGCTAAAAAAGAGCAAAAAATTTCTGCTTATGCCTATGAAACCACCGCACCGGATGGCTATTCCGGCGATATACGTCTGCTCGTAGGCTTAACCCCTGCGGGTGAGGTGCTTGGCGTGCGGGTGATCGAACACCACGAAACCCCGGGATTGGGAGATAAAATAGAATTACGCATTTCCAATTGGATTTTAAGTTTCAATCATAACCCGATTAATGAAACAAACTTAAATGATTGGGCGGTAAAAAAAGATGGCGGTAAATTTGATCAATTTTCCGGTGCCACGATTACACCTCGAGCCATAGTTAATCAAGTAAAACGATCCGCTTTAGTGATGCTTAACAATCAGGCGGAACTCCAGCAACTGGCGATTCAATAAGGACTGTGATATGACAAATTTATCCGAAAAAACGACCGCACTTGTGGAAGAAGATATAGCTCATAATCCGGTTGAAGCCCAAATAAAACAGGCCGAATGGAAAACGATTTTCGCTCAAGGCATTTGGAAAAATAATCCTGCCATTGTTCAATTACTTGGGCTTTGTCCTTTGTTAGCCGTTTCCAGTACGGCGACTAATGCACTAGGCTTAGGGCTTGCTACTATGCTGGTGTTAACCTGTACCAATACGGTCATTTCTCTATTTAGAAAACAAATTCCCCATGAAATACGCATTCCTATTTATGTAATGGTTATCGCAACAACGGTTACAGTGGTGCAATTATTGATGAATGCTTACACTTATACACTCTATCAATCTCTGGGGATTTTTATCCCTCTCATTGTGACAAACTGTATTGTTATTGGGCGGGCGGAAGTCTTTGCCTCCAAAAATAATCTTTTACAGTCTATTTGGGACGGTTTCTCAATGGGGTTCGGTATGGCTTTAAGCCTTACTATGCTTGGCGCACTCCGTGAAATTTTCGGGCAAGGGACGATTTTTGAAGGAATCGAAAATCTTTTTGGCGAACAAGCAAAATTTCTCACTTTCCATATTTACCAAACGGATAGCAGTTTTTTACTTTTCATCCTGCCACCGGGCGCATTTATTGGATTGGGATTACTCCTTGCCCTAAAAAACAGAATTGATAACCAAAGAAAAATATAGATTGAACACACACTTAATCTTCCCCGTGTAAATCGCCCGACCGACTTGGCATTTTTAGGAAAATTCGTATTGTTTGACCCAACGGCGAGTTTACAAATTTTCCGTAAAGAAAATGACAACAAAGGTCGGAAAAGCGATTTAATCGGGTGTGTTCTTTGCTACTTTCTTGCACAAGCAAGAAAGTAGAAGGAAATAAAATTATGAATCAGAAAAAAAGAATCGAAATACTCACCCGTTTACGGGATCAAAATCCTCACCCTACCACCGAATTACAGTATAATTCGCCCTTTGAATTATTAATCGCCGTGATTTTATCGGCACAAGCGACTGATAAAGGGGTGAATAAGGCAACAGAAAAACTCTTTCCCATTGCCAACACGCCACAAGCGATTTTGGATTTAGGCTTAGATGGTTTAAAAAGCTATATTAAAACCATCGGACTTTATAATAGTAAGGCTGAAAACATCATCAAAACCTGTCGTGATCTCATCGAAAAACACAACGGTGAAGTACCTGAAAACCGTGAAGCTTTAGAAGCTCTCGCCGGTGTTGGGAGAAAAACAGCAAATGTGGTACTAAATACCGCCTTTGGTCACCCCACTATTGCAGTTGATACCCATATCTTTCGAGTATGCAATCGCACAAATTTTGCCCCTGGTAAAGATGTCGTTAAAGTAGAAGAAAAACTTTTAAAAGTCGTGCCCAGTGAGTTTAAAGTAGATGTACACCATTGGCTCATTTTACATGGTCGCTATACTTGCGTGGCGAGAAAGCCCCGTTGTGGTTCTTGCATTATTGAGGATCTCTGTGAATATAAAGAAAAAACAGAATATTAACCTTCTGTGTTCAAAATCAGTAAATTTTTAACCGCACTTTTGATTAAATAGGAAAAATAATGACAACAAATAAACAACAACGTCAAACTTGGTCGAGCCGACTGACTTATATAATGACCGTTGCCGGTGCAACCGTTGGTTTCGGTGCAACGTGGCGCTTCCCTTATCTTGTGGGTGAAAATGGCGGTGGTGCTTATGTACTGCTTTTCTGCCTTGCAATGATTATAATCGGCATTCCGATGATTTTAGTGGAAAATGTGATTGGTCGCCGTTTACGTGTCAATTCTATTGATGCCTTCGGAGATAAACTTCAAGACAAAGGCAAACACATTTCTAAATATTGGAAAATCCTGGGCTATATGGGGCTACTAGGTGCCTTTGGCATTATGGCATATTATATGGTACTTGGAGGATGGGTCATTTCTTATATAGTGAGCTTACTTAGTGGTACACTTGACATTTCAGCCCCCATTACGAAAGATATTGCCAAAAATTTCTACGATCTTCATATCGGCAATAGCCCTTATGAAATCATGTTATACACCTTTCTCTTCGTGGTGGTGAATTATATTATTTTGGCAAAAGGCATCATTGGCGGCATTGAGCGTTCAGTCAAATATTTAATGCCATTACTCTTTATCTTCTTAATCGGTATGGTGATCCGCAATGTGACACTGCCAGGAGCAATGGAAGGCATTACCTTTTATTTAAAACCGGACTTCAGCAAAATCACACCTCAACTTTTCGTTTTTGTATTAGGACAAGTATTCTTTGCATTAAGCCTTGGTTTTGGTGTTTTAATTACCCTTTCAAGCTATCTTAATAAAGAAGAAAACCTCATTCACACTGCAGTGATTACCGGTTTTACTAACACTATCATTGCCGTACTTGCCGGCTTTATGATTTTCCCTTCTTTGTTTACCTTTGGCATTGAGCCAAATGCCGGCCCAACATTAGTCTTCCAAAGTTTGCCTATCGTTTTCTCCCATTTATGGGCAGGTAAATTCTTTGCCATTATTTTCTTTAGCTTATTATTAATCGCTGCACTCACCACCTCAATTACGATTTACGAAGTCATTATTACCGCATTGCAAGAAAAATTGCGTATGCGCCGTAGCAAAGCAATTATTTTAACCTTAGGCGGAATTTTCTTGGTTGGTAATATCCCTGCTATTTTGGGCGATAATCTATGGAAAGATTTCAAGATTTTTGGCAAAAGTATCTTTGATTTCTATGATTATGCCAGTGGCAATATTTTATTTATGCTCACCGCATTAGGTTGTGCAATTTTCGTTGGCTTCGTTCTGAAAGATGAAGCTAAAAAAGAGCTTTCCCCAACACCGGATTCAACTTTCACCAAAATCTGGTTTAACTATGTAAAATTTATTGTACCGGTGATTATTATCATAATATTCATCAGCAACTTATTCTAACCCGTAAAAAACCGAGCCAATGCTCGGTTTTCTTATATCACTGACTTTCAGCAATACTTTTTTTCTCTTCCAATTCTTCCCAACGCAAGAATGTTTGTTCAATAAGAGCTTCCGTATCTGCCAATTCTTTTAGTTTTGCATCGGTAATTTCATGAGACTGTTGGAAAAAGGCAGGTTCGCCAACTTCCGCTTGAAGTGCGGCCAATTTTTCCTCTAATTCTTCCAATTGCTGTGGGAGTTGTTCCAATTCACGCTGCTCTTTATAAGATAATTTAACGGATTTTGGCTTAGAAGTGCGGTCGGTTTTTACCACGTTTTGTTGCAGTTTAGCCGGCGACTTTTTCACAACTTCTTGCACAGCTTTGCTTGCCCAAAAGTTTGCTTGCTGCTGTTTCGCATCAAAGAAACCGCCTACATATTTATTGACGACACCGTTCCCTTCAAACAAATAGCATTCCGTCGCAGTATTATCAATAAATTGACGATCGTGACTCACGATCAATAATGTGCCTTGATAATCCGTCAAAATTTCTTCTAATAACTCTAAGGTCTCCACATCTAAATCATTGGTAGGTTCATCAAGAATCAGCAAATTATTCGGTTTAAGTAATAATTTTGCCAACAACAAGCGATTACGCTCCCCCCCCGATAAGGCTTTCACCGGTGTCATCGCCCGTCTAGGCGGAAATAAGAAATCTTGCAAATAACCTAATACATGGCGTTTTACGCCGTTCACTTCGATATCTTGCTTACCATCGGCGACGTTATCCATCACCGTTTTTTCCGGATCTAGATCTGCACGATATTGGTCAAAATAGGCAATTTCTAATTTTGTTCCCGTACGAATCTTCCCACTTGTCGGTTGAATTTCACCGAGTAGTAATTTAATAAATGTGGTTTTTCCACAGCCATTTGGTCCGACTAAAGCAATTTTATCCCCACGCAAAATGGTGGTGCTAAAATCTTTTAACAATTGCTTCCCCGCCACCTCATAACTCACATTTTCCATTTCAAACACAATTTTTCCGGAACGTGCCGAAGTATCAAGTTGTAATTTTGCCGTCCCCATCACATCACGACGTTGGCGACGTTCCTCACGCATTGCCTTTAATGCTCGAACACGCCCTTCATTACGGGTGCGACGTGCTTTTATACCTTGGCGGATCCATACTTCTTCCTGGGCTAATCGCTTATCAAACAGCTCATTTTGAAGGGCTTCGACACGGAGATTTTCTTCTTTTGTCGTGAGATATAAATCATAGTTCCCCGGATAGGAAACAAGCTGTCCTCGATCTAAATCCACGATACGGGTCGCCATTTTGCGAATGAAAGAACGATCATGGGAAATAAATACAATGCTACCGCTAAATTCTAAGAGGAAATTTTCGAGCCATTCAATCGCCTCCACATCCAAATGGTTTGTCGGTTCATCAAGTAATAACACATCAGGATCGCAAACTAAGGCTCGTGCTAATGCCGCTTTACGCAACCAGCCACCAGAAAGTGCGGTCAGTTTTGTATTAGGATTTAAACCTAATTTGAGTAGCACTTCATTAATTTTATTTTCAAATCGCCAACCGTCTGCATATTCTAATTTTGTCTGAACTTGTTCTAGTTGATTTAGAGTTTGCTCGCTATAATTTTCTTCAAGCTCAACAGAAATTCTATGATACTCTTTTAATAAATCCGTTAAATGTCCGATACCTTCTGCAATGTAACCAAATACATTGCCTTCCGTATTACGTGGTGGATCTTGCTCAAGACGGGATACTACCAAATCTTTTTCGTATTGGATCTTACCGTCATCCAACAATACATCACCAGCAATAATTTTGAGTAATGTTGATTTACCCGCCCCATTTCGCCCAACCAAACAAACCCGTTCATTTGGCTCAATATGAAGTTCGGTATGGTCTAATAATGGTGCATCACTAAAAGAAAGATAACCATTTGTTAAGCTAATTAATGCCACGATAACCTCGTAAAAATTTGACTAAAATTATTCATAAATCACTAAAGTGATTTATTCACTCTTTAAAGCCGTTGGCAAAGCCAACGTTCAAAAAAACCTTGTTTTTTGTGACTGCACTATTTTATACGGTTTGGAAAGAAAAGCGAAAAGATGAAAATGAATATAAGAAAAAAGGACGCCTTTCAGCGTCCTCATTTTCTAAACTTTAAAAAATTAAAGTGCAGATTTTGCTTTTTCAACTAATGCAGCGAAAGCTACTTTGTCGAATACTGCGATATCGGCAAGGATCTTACGATCGATTTCAACAGAAGCTTTTTTCAAGCCGTTGATAAATTTGCTGTAAGATAAACCATTTTGACGAGCCGCCGCATTGATACGTGCAATCCATAATTGACGGAATTGACGTTTACGTTGACGACGGTCACGATATGCATATTGACCGGCTTTGATCACCGCTTGGAAAGCAACGCGATACACGCGTGAACGTGCACCATAATAACCTTTAGCAGCCTTAAGAACTTTCTTATGGCGTGCTCTTGCAATAACACCACGTTTTACACGAGCCATTATTTAATCTCCTATGTATATTTTTCTAAAATGAACTAAATCGTACGTTTTGCTTAAATAACGGCTTATGCGTATGGTAAGCAAGCTACGACTAAAACTTGGTCTGCTTTCGCAACCATGGATTTATGACGTAAATGACGTTTACGTTTAGTTGATTTTTTAGTCAAAATATGACGTAAGTGAGATTGTTTACGCTTGAAACCGCCGGAAGCAGTTTTTTTGAAGCGCTTAGCTGCGCCGCGTACTGTTTTGATTTTAGGCATTGTTAAAATAACCCCGCATTTTTCGTTTAAAAACAACATAATCAGGCGAACTAAAAAGTTACTTGGAGGCCTGATTATTTCCACTATAAGGCAAATTGCCTTTTCTCAAAGTAGTTAGGCTGCGTAGTCTACCCAACTTACAATGACTTTTCACCCAAGTGAAAAGATTTTTATTGAGATTAAAATCTCAACAAAAAATCCTTATTATTTTTTCTTCGGTGCTAATACCATTACGGCTTGACGACCTTCTAATTTACCAGGTGCAGATTCAACTACTGAAATTTCAGCCAAATCGTTTTTCACCCGTTCCAACACATCTAAACCAATGTCTTGGTGCGCCATTTCACGACCACGGAAACGCACAGTAATTTTTGCTTTATCACCGTCTTCCAAGAAACGGATAAGACTGCGTAATTTAACTTGGTAATCACCTTCGTCAGTACCCGGACGGAATTTAATCTCCTTCACTTGTACGACTTTTTGTTTTTTCTTCTGCTCTTTTGCGGTTTTGCTTTTTTCGTAGAGGAATTTACCGTAATTCATAATACGGCAAACCGGCGGCTCTGCATTTGGGCTAATTTCAACAAGATCAAGCTCCACTTGTTCAGCCATTTCTAAAGCCTGTTGAATAGAAACAATTCCTAATTGTTCACCTTCTTGGTCAATTAAACGAACTTCTTTAACACGAATTTCATCATTAATGCGATTTGGGCGATTTACTGCCGGTGCTTTTTTTACGGTTTTAATAATCGTATTCCTTCTATTGGTCTATGCAAAAACCTTTCACAACACGTAAAAGATTCCAAATGCTCTCACAAAAATAAGTAAGACGCGCGGATTCTATAGTATCCGTCAATTTTATGCAATAAAATTTAGCCATTCATACAAATTTCTATTTATATACATTCATAAAAGTGGGGGCTGACGTAGATTAGCTAGTATGTTAATCTACAAAAATGAAGATAACTCATTGTAAATTAAAGAAATCTATACAGAAAAAGCGCCTTGAGTTTTTTGTATTAGAAGTAACGGCTCGTTCAGCAGCAGATTTACTCGGTATTCAGCCTAATTCAGCAATCCTGTTTTACCGTAAAATCCGTGAGGTCATCAGCTATT